>CAZCDF010000015.1:0-15619 GCA_964497665.1 uncultured Candidatus Planktophila sp.
ATATGAGCGATGAAGAGATTGCAGATTACGTTGCCACCGAAGAGCCATTGCATGTTGCAGGTGGATTTACTCTCGATGGGTTTAGCTCTCCCTTTATCCCTTCAATCGAAGGTGATTACACAAATGTTGTCGGAATATCTATGCCATTTGTTCGCAAAGCTTTTGCCAACCTTGGTTACTCATGGCCTGAAGTAAAGGCGATGAAGTAAGGAGCGACACACGGCCTCTTTATGACATTATTAATGCATGACACAGACCGAACTTCTCTATAAAGACCCACTAGCTGCCGCGGAGCAAGCAGCAAAGGAAATTGCAGCAAAGACCGGATTTGCACATCATGATGTTGCATTAGTAATGGGCTCTGGGTGGGTTAGCGCGGTTGATGCACTGGGAACACCGGTATTTGAATGCAACGCCGAGGAGTTCACGGGATTTTTCGCACCTGCCGTTGAAGGTCACTCAGGCAAGGTCCGCTCTTATGAGATTGACAGTGATGGGAAAAAGTTACGTGCTTTAGTTTTCTTAGGAAGAACGCATCTGTACGAGGGCAAAGGAATCGAGCCAGTAGTCCACAGTGTCCGTACAGCCGTTAAAGCAGGTTGCAAGGTAGTTATCTTGACCAATGCTTGCGGTGGAATAAACACCTCTTATTCAGTTGGTCAACCAGTGTTGATTCGCGATCACATCTCATTAACCGCTGTTTCACCGCTATCGGGTGCAACATTTGTTGATTTAACAGATTTGTATAGCAAGCGAATTCGCGAGATCGTTAAAAAAGAGGATTCATCTCTTCAAGAAGGTGTCTACGTACATTGGCGTGGACCAACATATGAAACCCCTGCAGAAATTTTGATGATGCGAACAATGGGTGCAGATCTTGTTGGAATGTCTACCGTTCCTGAAGCAATTGCAGCTCATGCATTAGGAGCTGAAGTTCTAGGAATTTCTCTAGTTACAAATGCTGCAGCAGGAGTGACTGGTGAGAAACTCAACCATGAAGAGGTAATCGCTGCAGGCAAGGCAGCGGCCGACCGTATGGGCGCACTTCTCAAAGGGGTTATTCCGAAGTTACTCTAAGCACATGGATCACTCATTAGAGCAGGAAGTACATGCCTGGATCGCTGATGATCCAGATCCATTAACCGCTGCACAGTTACAGCAGTGGCTTGCTTCTGGCAATGAAGCTGAGCTGCGTGCTTCATTTAATGGTTTTCTACAATTTGGAACCGCGGGTTTGCGAGGACCAATTAGACCTGGTCCATCTGGAATGAATCGCGCAGTTGTAGGACGTGCAGCTTCAGGAATCGTCGCCTACATGAAGGAACGCAACTTAACCTCTGTCGTTATTGGCCGCGATGCACGGTATGGCTCGGAGGATTTCACCTTTGAAACCGCTGAAATTATGAGCGGTGCAGGGATGAAGGTTTATGTGTTGCCACGTCCACTGCCAACCCCAGTATTAGCTTTTGCAACAAATGAATTGCAATGCGATGTAGGAATCATGGTTACCGCCAGCCATAACCCACCACAAGACAATGGTTACAAGGTGTATCTGGGTGGCACGGTCGATGGCATCTACTACCGAGGCTCTCAAATTGTTTCTCCAACTGATGAAGCCATTGCTGCAAAGATCGACGCAATTACATCTCTAAAATCACAACCACGTGGAAAAGTTTGGGAAGTTTTGGGCGAAGAGGTTGTTGAAAAATACATCAACAGAACCGCATTGTTAGCAAAGAATCCAGGAACTTTAAGGATTGTCTACACAGCAATGCATGGAGTAGGCACTGAAACTATTCAACGAGTTTTCCATAAAGCTGGTTTTCAAGCACCAATCTTGGTTGAAGCACAAGCTGCACCAGATCCCGATTTTCCAACTGTTGCCTTTCCAAACCCCGAAGAGCCTGGAGCAATTGATTTAGCTCTTGAAACCGCTAGAAGCTTTGATGCTCACTTGGTTATTGCAAATGATCCAGATGCCGACAGATGTGCCGCTGCGGTAAATGACCCAATAACTGGTTGGCGAATGCTCCGTGGAGATGAATTAGGGGCGATTTTCGCTGAATCTATCGCTCGAAAAATTGATTCGGGAATCTTTGCTAACTCCATTGTTTCTTCATCTATCGTCAAAAAGATCGCTGAACACTACAACCTTGAGTTCAAGGAGACCTTAACTGGCTTTAAGTGGTTGGCAAAGATTGAGAACTTAACATTTGGTTATGAAGAAGCACTTGGCTATAGCGTTGATTCTGCAACGGTCAATGATAAAGATGGAGTCTCAGCTGCAATTACCTTGGCTCAAATCGCTACCGATTTAGCAGCTGAAGGTAAAACTCTTTTAGATTTACTCGATGAGGTGTGGGAACGACATGGTTTCCATGCAACGGAACAAATCTCAATCCGCTTAAGCGATCTTTCAAAGGTTGGAGTAATCCTGGGAGGATTACGTAGTAAGCCACCGAAAGAGATTGCTGGCAGATCGGTTACCTCTATCGATGATTTAGCAACACCAACAGATGGTTTGCCACCTACCGATGGAATTCGAATCTGGCTAGATGGCGGTGTGCGAATCATCATTCGTCCAAGCGGTACTGAGGCAAAGATGAAGTGTTACATTGAGGCAATTGAAAGGGATTCAAAGACCGCTCAGGTAGTTTTGGATCAACTACGACCACCGCTTAAGGAATTGTTATCGTGAGTTTTTACGGTTTAGTCGATGGCAGCGATGCCTCGCTAAAGAGCTACCTCAACAATCTTTCTGGTGTCGACCAGGTTGGCGCAGAGGCTCGTGCAGCGATGCTTGCAACTCGCAGCATCAAAACAACTTCAAAGCGTTGGGCGATTGAAACCGCAATCACAATGGTGGATTTAACAACTCTGGAGGGTGCAGACACTCCTGGCAAGGTTAAAGCTTTGTGTACAAAGGCTGTCCGCCCAGATCCAACTGATTTAACTGTTCCTAGCGTTGGCGCGGTCTGTGTCTATAACGACATGGTTTCCGTAGCTCGTACCCACTTAGATTTGATTGGCGGGCAGCATGTTCCAGTGGCTGCGGTTTCTACCGCATTTCCTTCCGGGCGTGCATCGATGCCGGTCAAGATTCAAGATACTCAAGATGCCATTGATGCAGGAGCTGCTGAAATCGATATGGTGATCGATCGCGGAGCATTTCTTGCAGGTCGTTACATCGATGTTTTCAATGAGATTGTGCAGATTAAAGAGGTGTGTGGAGACAAGGCTCACCTCAAGGTAATTTTTGAAACAGGCGAACTAGTTACTTATGACAATGTTCGCAAGGCATCATTTCTTGCGATGGCAGCGGGTGCGGATTTTATCAAGACTTCAACTGGCAAGGTAGCACCGGCTGCAACTCCCCCAGTTGTTCTAGTGATGCTCGAGGCGGTGCGAGATTTTTACGAGATGACAAATACTCGAATCGGCGTAAAGCCTGCCGGTGGAATTAGAACTACAAAGGATGCGATTAAGCAATTAGTTTTGGTCAATGAAACCGTTGGACCAGATTGGCTCAATCCGAAGTTATTTCGTATTGGTGCTAGTGCTTTGCTCAATGATCTGTTGATGCAACGCATGAAGTTAGATGAAGGTTATTACTCAAGCCCTCAGTATGTGACGATGGATTAGTGGAGAAAACTATGAGCTTCGAATACGCCCCAGCACCTGAATCACGAGCGGTGGTTTCAATTAAGCCAAAGTATGGCCACTTCATTGGTGGAAAGTTTGTTGCAGGAAGTAAGCACTTCCCAACAATTAATCCAGCTACAGAAGAGGTACTCAGCCAGATTGCGCTAGCTGGCAAAGCTGAGGTTGATGCAGCGGTCAAGGCTGCACGTAAGGCTTATGTCGGCACTTGGTCCAAGATGTCAGGCAAGGAGCGCGGAAAGTATCTCTACCGAATTGCGCGGATCATGCAGGAGCGTGCCCGCGAATTCGCAGTGCTAGAGACTCTCGATAACGGTAAGCCCATCCGTGAATCACGCGATACAGATATTCCATTAGCTGCTGCACACTTTTTCTATCATGCAGGATGGGCGGACAAGCTTGAGTACGCCGGTCTTGGTACATCACCAAAGCCACTTGGCGTTGCAGGTCAGATTATTCCGTGGAACTTTCCGCTGTTGATGTTGGCTTGGAAGGTAGCACCAGCCTTAGCTGCAGGAAACACAGTTGTGCTCAAGCCTGCAGAATCAACCTCTTTGACAGCGCTCTTGTTCGCGCAAGTGTGTCAGCAGGCCGAACTTCCTGCAGGTGTTGTCAACATTGTTACTGGTGATGGTTCGACAGGTGCATTGATTGTTAACCACCCAGGAATCGACAAGATCGCATTTACTGGATCAACCGAGGTTGGAAAGATTATTGCTCGCGCAGTTGCTCCAACCAAGAAGAGCGTGACCTTAGAGCTAGGTGGCAAAGCTGCAAACATCGTGTTTGATGATGCTCCGATAGATGAAACCGTTGAAGGAATTGTTAACGGTATTTTCTTCAACCAAGGACATGTGTGTTGTGCTGGCTCTCGTTTACTATTGCAGGAAAATGTCGCTGAGGAAGTTCTCCATAAATTGAAGAATCGTATGGAGAAGATTCGCGTTGGTGACCCAATGGATAAAAACACCGATGTTGGTGCAATTAACAGCAAGGAACAACTAGCCAAGATCTCTGAACTTGCCGCTGCAGGTGATGCAGAAGGTGCCGAACGTTGGAGCCCTGCATGTAATTTGCCAGCAAAGGGTTTCTGGTTTGCGCCAACTATCTTTACTGGAGTTACACAAGCTCACCGAATCGCTCGCGAAGAGATCTTTGGCCCAGTCCTATCTGTTCTGACCTTTAGAACTCCACAAGAAGCGATAGAAAAGGCTAATAACACCCCCTTTGGACTATCGGCGGGTATCTGGAGCGAGAAGGGTTCACGCACCTTGTGGGCTTCCCAGCAGCTTCGTGCAGGTGTTATTTGGGCCAATACCTTTAACAAATTTGATCCAACATCTCCATTTGGTGGATATAAGGAATCGGGGTGGGGTCGCGAAGGCGGACGTCACGGCCTGTCTGCATACCTGAAGGGAGTTAGCCATGAGTAATCGAATCGATGTTAAGAAAACTTACAAGCTCTACATCAACGGTGCATTCCCGCGTACTGAATCTGGACGAACTTACGAGATCAAAAACGCTAAGGGTGTCTTCATCGCTAACCCATGCCTTGCATCTCGTAAAGATTTGCGTGATGCCGTGGTTGCAGCTCGTGCTGCACACTCAGGGTGGAACAAGGCAACCGCTTACAACCGCGGACAGATCTTGTATCGCATCGCTGAAATGCTTGAAGGTCGTCGCGCGCAATTTGTTGATGAGATCATGCAGGTCACTGCTGTAACAAAGCTTAAGGCTGAAAATGAGGTGACTGATTCAGTTGATCGTCTTGTTTGGTATGCAGGGTGGACAGACAAGATCGCATCTCTTGCAGGGTCCACAAACCCTGTTGCAGGTCCTTTCTACAACTTCACAATCCCAGAGAGTATGGGTGTGGTGGCTGCAATTGCACCTGAGTCTCCATCACTTCTTGGTTTGATTGATGTAGTAGCGCCAATTATCACATCTGGTAATACTGTGGTTGTTTTAGCAAGTACTAAAGCACCACTATCTGCCATGACATTTGCTGAAGTTCTAGCTACTAGCGATCTTCCACATGGAGTAATTAATATTCTGACTGGAAAGAAGGAAGAGATTGCCCCTTGGATGGCATCGCATATGGATATTGATGCCATGGATATCTCAGGTCTTCCAGCAAAACAACATTCAGAGATCAAGGTTGCAGGTGCGGAAAACCTGAAGAGAGTTCACTCATTCAAATCAGCAGATCCTGGTCGCATCATCGCCTTTATGGAGGCTAAGACTGTGTGGCACCCAATCGGGCTTTAAAAGCCTATGAATTAATGGTTGTGAGCCATAACTGCTCAACACCATTTACATCTAGATCTAGGGTCACTCGCACCTTTGCTGAGTCCTCAAGATCTAGCGGTTCTAGCTCTTTCAGGAATGCATCACGTCGATCAACAATTGTTTGACCACGTGCAGGCCCTGATGAGGTATCGACAACCACATCAAACATTTCGGTAGTGAACAAATCTGGGCGAATCACACTTGCAACCGCGCCGTAATCACCCAAGGTAACTGGTGAAACACCAAGTCGTTCCATAAATGCCAAGGCAAGTGATCCGCCAAATTGTGCTGCAGGATTGGTTGAGTTCTGCATCTCTGTGGCTTGTTCACGGTTAATACCAGGGCGCATGAACACATCTAAGCCATACATGGTGATTGGCACCCCACTTTGAAAAACAATCGCCGCAGCCTCTGGATCATGCCAAACATTAAACTCTGCCGCAGCTGTTGCATTACCCGCCGATGCTGAGCCACCCATCAAAACAATTCGGTGGACCTTTTTAGCTGTTTCAGGAAAAGCTCGCAAAAACAAGGCGATGTTTGTAAGCGGTGCTAAAGGAACAATTGTTACAGGATCTTTTGATTGTTCGATCAAATCTCTGAGGAGCTCTACCGCCGAACGTGAATCTACCTTGCGGGCAGAGGGTGCGATTCCTAGATCGCCCATGCCATCGGCTCCATGAACGTACTCGGCATACTGACTCTTACCAAGAAGTGGCTTTAATGCTCCTCGGGCAACTGGAATCTCTGGAGCACCTGCCGCATCTAAAACCTTTAAGGTATTTGCAACTACTTGATCAATATTTGTGTTTCCATCAACACAGGTTATGCCCAATAAATTGATATCTGGATGCATCGCTGCAAAGAGAACTGCAAAGGCATCATCGACGCCGGTATCTACATCCAAAATGATTGAAGTTTTACTCATAACCGCTAGCCTAGCGTTATGAGACCATCAGTAATAGCGATTGTCGGTAGTGCAATGATGGATTTAACAGCCTACGCCGATGTACTGCCAGAGCCAGGTCAAACCTTAGCGGGGCAGCTTTTTACCACCGGTTTTGGTGGCAAAGGCGCAAACCAAGCTGTTATGGCGGCCCATTGTGGAGCTCAGGTTCATTTCATCGGAAAATTAGGTGATGATGTATTTGGAAAGGCTATTGCTGACAACTTTGTGAAGGTTGGGATTAATTCACAATTTGTAGAAAGCAGCCCTACCCCAAATGGTGTTGCCCATATCTGGGTAGATGGTGCTGGAGAAAATAGAATTATCATCATTCCCGGAGCAAATCATGAAATTGAGATAGACAAGGCGGTCGAAGCAATTAATTCGATCGATGATCTAGGGATCGTCGTTGGGCAATGTGAGATTAAGCAAGAGGTAACACTTGCTGCTTTTAAAACCGCTAAAGCTCGTGGATGCACAACTATTTTGAATCCTGCCCCCTATCAACAATTATCAGCTGAATTACTGCAACTGACAGATTGGTTGATTCCCAATGAGACCGAATTCCGGGAGCTCCACGGAACTTTGCCATCAAGTGATGATGTTTTGAAAAGCTTCAGACCGGGTAAGAGCACCATTGTTACATTAGGTAGCGAGGGTGCTGTGTACATAAGCCCCACCGCTGAACTTCATCGTATTAGCGCGCCAAAGGTTACAGCTGTTGATACCACAGGTGCTGGCGATGCCTTTGTTGGAAGTTTTTCCTATGCCCTTGCCAGTGGCAAGGATCCGATTGATGCTATGAAATTTGGTATCTCAATCGCATCTTTAAGCGTTACTCGCAAAGGTGCGCAATCCTCGTATCCAGATCAAACGGAGATTGCCACACTTTCATAACCACGCAAAACAAATGTAGGTCGTCGAACCGGATCAGCTGCCAACTGCATCGTTGGATACTTCTCCCACAGAGCTGGCAGTGAAACACTCATCTCAAGACGAGCAAGTGGTGCGCCTAAACAGAAATGAATACCTGCACCAAAACCTATATGTGGGTTTGGATCACGGGTTAAATCCATAGATTCTGGGGCTGAAAACACTGTTTCATCCCGGTTTGCCGAGCCAATAAGCGCCGCAATCTTTTGCCCCTCTTGGATTTGTACTCCCCCAACTTCTGTATCTGCAGTTGCTGTGCGTTCAAACAAGTGAAGCGGGGCATCAAAACGCATGAACTCTTCTAAGGCGGTGTTTGTTATCTCTCGTGGAGTTTCACGAAGCAGTTTGATCTGATCTGGTCGTTGAAGGGCGGCAACCATGCCATTGCCAAAAGCATTCACACTTGCTTCATGTCCAGCGTTTAATAGCAAAATACATGTCGCAACTAGCTCCTGCATATTGAGCTTTTCGCCATTTTCTTCAACAGAGGCTAAATCAGAGATTAAATCTTGACCAGGATTCTTTTTACGGCTCTCTGCCAGATCCCGTACATATTGAGCAAACTCACTTGCAGCCAATTTGGCTTCTGTTTGATATCGAACAGATGGGTTAACCTCATACATCTTTACAATTGCTTGAGACCATGGACGAAGCAAATGCTCCTCAGATTCTGGGAAGCCTAATAAGTCGGCGATGATTTTTACAGGCAAAGGTTCTGCGTAATCGGCGATCAAATCAAAGCTTTCACCAGAGCTTACTTTTACATCAATGGCATCAAGCAACTGATCGGTAATGCGAGAAACTGCAGGACGCATACCTTCAATTTTTTGACGATTAAAGGCTTTGGCAACCAACGAACGCAATCGAGTGTGCTTAGGAGGCTCACTATCTAGGATTGAATCAGCGTGAAGCCAGTTGAAGATCTCCCACTCAAACTCTGGGGTTTTTTCCTTAAAGATTCTTCCAAGTGATTTGTTACGAAAGACATCGTTGGCATCACTGTGACGGGCGGCCAAAAACATCTGCATCTGTTCATGCCATACAGGTCCTGGTGCTTCTCGTAACAGTTTTAGTGCAGGGTATGGATCTGCAACAAAATTTGGATCAGTAAAATCAATCATGAAGCAGATGAAACCTTGGCGTATCCTGGCTTAATTACCTCATCGATGATCTTCAATCGATCTGGATAAGGGATAAAGGCGCTCTTCATAGCGTTAATTGTGACCCTTTGCAGCTCTGCAAAATCCCAATTGAAGGCCTTTACCGCCTCCTCCATTTCAAAGGACAACGAGGTTTGGCTCATAAGTCGATTGTCGGTATTTAAAGTGACGCGAAAGCGTAGCTTTGCAAGTGCGCCAATTGGATGTTCAGCATAACTTGCAGCTGCACCTGTTTGCAGATTTGAGGTTGGGCAGAGCTCCAATGGAATACGACGATCGCGAACATATGATGCAAGTCGACCTAACTTTGGTTCAGGACCTGAAAAATCGATGTCATCGATTATTCGAACACCATGTCCTAGTCGTTCTGCTCCGCAGAGTTGGATCGCTTCCCAGATTGAGGGGAGTCCATACGCTTCGCCAGCATGGATAGTAAAATGGGCATTTTCTTTACGAAGATAATCAAAAGTATCTTTTTGATCAGACGGCGGGAAACCATCTTCAGGACCAGCGATATCAAAGCCTACGACTCCTTTGTCTCGGTACTTAACAACTAACTCTGCTACCTCTTGCGATCTCTTGTTCTGACGCATTCCACATAAAAGCGAGCGAACCACAATTGTGAAACCTTCAGCCTTTGCTTCCTGCATTCCTAACTCATACCCTTCCAATGTTGCTTCTACAACATCGGCCATTGATAAACCTTTTTCAGTGAAGAGTTCAGGCGCGCCACGAACCTCTGCATACACAACTCCATCACGAGCTAAATCTAAGGCGCACTCTTTTGCAACTCGAACAATGTCCTCTTTACGTTGCATGACAGCGATTGTGTGAGAAAAGGTCTCAAGATAACGAACCAATGATCCGGAATCACAAGATTCGCGGAACCAGGTTGCAAGCTCTGCAGCATCATGAGTTGGAAGTGCGGTGTAACCAATCTCTTGGGCGATATCAATGATCGTTTGAGGACGTAGTCCGCCATCTAAGTGATCATGCAACATCACCTTGGGAACTAACTTGATTTGCTCCTTAGTTGGAAGTGAATTCATTGCCATCTGGTGTGCCCCTTAATCAACGATACGTTCAACAATAAGCGGAAGGCGATCGATTCCGCCAACTGGCATATCGCCAATGGTTACAGAGTTGTCGAGAGACTCCAAAGCCCGGGTAAAGGCGGCTGGAGTGTCTGTATGGAGCGTGTAGAGCGGTGCGCCAGCGGCGATCTGCTCCCCCGGTTTCGCATGAATCTCAATTCCAGCCCCTGCCTGAACCGCTTCACCTTGGCGAGATCGGCCTGCACCTAAACGCCAGGCAGCCATTCCGACCTTCATCGCATCCATAGAAAGAATTGTTCCGCTGCTGTGCGCTGTTACAACTGTGTTTTCGCGAGCAACAGGAAGTTTTGCATCAGGATCTCCACCTTGAGCAGAAATCATCTGGCGCCACACATCCATGGCTTTTCCATTTTTCAAAGCAGCTGCTGGATCGGCACCCTTTATGCCAGCTAGTTCAAGCATTTCTTGTGCAAGCAAAACCGTTAACTCAACAATATCTGATGGTCCTCCACCTGCAAGAACTTCGACAGATTCACGAACCTCTAAAGCATTTCCTGCGGTCAACCCAAGTGGAACATCCATCGCAGTTACTAATGCAAGTGTTTTTACTCCAGCGCGTTTTCCTAAGCCCACCATGACATGTGCAAGCTCTTTAGCCTTTGCAGGATCGCTCATAAATGCACCGGCTCCTGTTTTAACATCCAAGACAAGTGCGCTAGTACCTTCAGCGATCTTCTTGCTCATGATCGAAGATGCAATGAGTGGAATCGCTTCAACAGTTGCAGTTACATCGCGTAGTGCATACAACTTCTTATCGGCGGGTGCTAAACCAGCACCCGCTGCACAAATAACCGCTCCGCAATCCTGTAAGACCTTTAGCATCTCTTCATTTGATAATGATGCCCGCCAGCCAGGAATTGATTCTAATTTGTCGAGTGTGCCACCGGTATGGCCTAAACCGCGACCAGATAGTTGTGGAACCGCTGCACCGCATGCTGCAACCAGTGGAGCTAAGGGCAAGGTGATCTTGTCGCCAACACCGCCAGTTGAATGCTTATCTACTGTTGGTCGAGATAACACAGACCAATTCATTCGCTCGCCGCTATTGATCATCGCATCGGTCCAGCGCGAAATCTCGCGGTTTTCCATACCGTTGAGCAAGATAGCCATAAGCAGCGCTGACATTTGCTCATCGGCGACCGCACCACGGGTGTATGCGTCAATTACCCAATCTATTTGTGGATCGGTTAGAGAATGATGATCACGCTTTGCCGCAATGATTTCTGCGGCGGAGAAGGCTTCAATCATTTAACGCTCGTTGCGATCTAGATCCTCGGGACCAAAGGCCCATGGAAGCATCGCTGACATCTTCTGTGGTCCATCATCTGTCATCAGTAGCGCTTCCGAGCCACCATGCTCAAATAAAAGTTGGCGACAACGTCCACATGGCGCGAGGAAATCTCCCTGGCCATCTACACACACGATGGCAACTAAACGTCCGCCACCAGTTGAACATAGATTTGAAACGAGACCACACTCAGCGCATAGACCAACACCGTAGCTAGCGTTTTCAACGTTGCATCCAGTAACGATACGTCCATCATTGACTAAAGCTGCAACCCCAACTGGAAACTTTGAGTATGGCGCGTATGCCATCTTCATAGCACCGATTGCTGATTGGTGAATGCTCTCCCAATTAATGGTTGTCATCGAAGTCCACCACGACGGTATGGCATGCCATCTGCTGCAGGCATTCGTAATCTCTGTGATGCCAAAGCCATTACAAGAATTGTTGCAATGTATGGAGTCATAGTTACCAATTGACCTGGAAGCTCATCAACTGCAAAGTAGAACCACAATGTAAATCCTGCTGAAGCGAGTGCTAGTACTGCGCCGATCTGCTTTCCACTCTTGAACTTTCTGAATGCAACAAAGGCCAAGATGACGACGATGAATAGTAGAAGGGCGTGAATCGCCGCAGAGTCTCGAAGTTGCAAGGCATCGGCAAAACCGAATAAACCAGCACCTGCAAGTAATCCTCCTGGACGGTAATTTCCAAAGAGCAGAGCTGCAAGACCAATGTATCCACGGCCTGCAACCTGGTTCTCTTGGTAGTTACTTGCTGCAACGATGGCTAAGAAGCCTCCACCTAATCCAGCAAGTCCACCAGAAATCAAAACGCCTGCGTACTTCATGGCATAAACATTTACACCAAGGGATTCAGCTGCAATTGGTGCTTCACCTGCGCTTCGCAGACGCAAACCAAAGGCGGTACGCCACAAGATGAAGTAGGACAAGGGAACAAAGGCGATGGCAACAATGGTTACATAGGAAACATCTCCAGTAAGTCCGCGAAGGATTGCGGCTAAATCGGAGACAAAGAACCAGTTGAGATTAGCGATTGAACCCAACAAATCTGGGCTCTTCCAGCCAAAGTACTGACCACCAGATAAAACCGGTAAACCATTGAGCGGTATTGTTTCAATTCCTGGAGATTGAGATGGTCCTGGCCATGCTCCACTCTTGTACATCAAGGTTGATAAGTACCGAACTAAACCAGCTGCAATGATGTTGATGGCAACACCAGATACAACATGATCAACACCAAAGGAAACAGTTGCGATTGCATGAACCAATGCACCGACTGATCCAAAGATCATTGCGGCCAATAATCCAACCCAAGGACCATGTTGTGAACCGATGTACCCACCAGCCCATGCACCCATGATCATCATGCCTTCAAGACCAATATTGACAACACCTGCTCGCTCTGAGAAAAGACCACCTAGTGCTGCAAGAACAATTGGAACAGAGAGAAGCAAGGCTGCAGATGCGGTGCCTGTACTTGTTAAATCTGATGCCCCTGTGATGACTCGAATAGATGCCAAGACAAATACCAGCATGGTGGCATAACGAAGAATCTTCATGGCTTTCATGCCTGCACCACCTTTGCTAGCTCTTTGCTTTGCAGAGTTAATTTGAAACGCCTTACAACTTCATAAGCGATAACCGCGCTGAGCAGAATCGAGCCCTGCATAATCACATAAGTTTCAGGTGCAATATCAATCAACTCTAGCGATCTAGAGCTAACTTCAAGGAATCCAAAGAGCAGTGCACTAAAGGCCATTCCACCAGCAGAGTTACGCCCTAGCAATGCAACGGCGATTGCAGAGAATCCGATACCTGCGCGGAAGCCCAAGTTATAAGAGTGAGTCTGACCTAGAACTTCAGGTAATCCAGCTAAACCTGCGATTGCACCAGAAATAACAAGCGCCAAAAATGTCATCTTCTTTGAGTTCACGCCACTGACCCGTGCTGCTATCGGATTTAAACCTGAGGCACGAAGTTCAAAGCCAAAGCGGGTGCGATTAACAACAAACCAGAAAACTAAGCCCAGTGCGACAGCAACAAAGAACATTCCGTAGACGCCACCACCTGGTTGATCTTCAATACCGACCTTGCGCAAGAGCGGCATGAGATCGGGAATCTGAGCAGATGCAGGTAGCTCTTTTGTCGCAAGATTGTTGGAGCCTTCTTCTACAACTGCAAAGTGCTTTGATAGCAGATAAGCAGATAGACCACCAGCAAGGGCGTTGAGCATGATTGTTGAAATAACCTCATTAACGCCACGCTTTACCTTTAAGTAAGCCGCGATAGCTGCCCACATGCCACCAAAGGTCATAGCAATGACAAATACGACCGCCACATGAAGAACTGGTGGAAGCACAAACATTGCTCCGATGTAACAGCTAAATAGTGCGCCCAGTCGAAGTTGGCCTTCTACACCAATGTTAAAGAGACCTGCTCTAAAGGTTACTGCGATCGCAATTGCAGCGATGTAGTAAGGAGTAGCGGTATTGACTACCTCCATCAGCGAACCGGTTTCAGTTCCGTAATCCCACATAGTCTTAAAAGCTTCAATAGGTGATTTCTTACTTGCGATAACAGCAAGGCTTGAAATAAGAATTGAAAAGACAGCCGCAGCTAAAGGCGCGGCAACAGCTAATCCAATCTTTGATGGAGTTAATTTCCGAGTAAATGCGCTGCTCATGCTGCACCTGTCATCGCAGAACCTAGTTGTTCTGGGGTAGTTTTTGCTGGATCTAGTTCTGCAGTAATCGTTCCGCGCAACATAACGAGCAATCGATCAGACATTCCAATCAGCTCTTCTAAATCTGCAGAGATCAAGACAATCGCCATTCCCTTTTCGCGTGCTTTGCGAAGCACATCCCAAATTGCACCCTGTGCACCAACATCTACGCCGCGAGTTGGATGAGATGCCACCAATAATGCGGGAGCCTTACTCATCTCTCGACCAACAATAAACTTTTGCTGATTTCCACCAGAAAGTGCTGCGGCCAATGTGTCTGGACCGGGTGCGCGAACATCAAACTCTTGCATGATTGTGCGGGTGCTATCAATTGTTGCTTTTTTATCGATAACAAATCCACGCATAACCGGCTTGCTTCGCTGATGGCCCAGAATTCTGTTCTCCCACAATGGCGAGGTCATCATCAATGCTTGACGTTGACGATCTTCCGGGATTAAACCAATTCCTAAATCATGACGATCGGCCACGCTCAAATTATTGATAGCTGCACCATGGAACTCAATTGAGCCGGTGTAATCACGCAGACCCATAATTGCTTCCACTAACTCAGCCTGACCATTTCCTTCAACGCCAGCGATACCAACAACTTCTCCGGCATGGAGATCAAAGGAGATATGGGAAATCAAATCTCTGCTTCCTGTTGCTGTTGGGATTGAAACATCCTTAAGCGCCAAGGTGATCTCATCACGACGAGTGTGTCCTTGCGTTGATGGTTGTGGAAGCTCGCTTCCAACCATGAGTTCTGCTAATTGACGTGCCGTTACATCCTTTGACTTAACCTCAGCAACCGTTGATCCTTGTCGAACAACTGTTACCTCATCGGCTACACGTAATACCTCATCAAGCTTGTGAGAGATAAAAATAACCGCCATACCTTGGGCACGAAGACCTTCAAGGGCCTGGAATAAATCATCTACCTCTTGTGGAACCAGCACAGCTGTTGGCTCATCAAAGATCAAGATATTTGCACCACGGAACAAAACCTTCAAAATCTCTACACGTTGACGCTGGCCTACGCCGAGCTCTTCAACTAAAACATCTGGATCAATCTCTAATCCATACTGCGCTGCCATTTCTACAATCTTTTTGCGGGCAGCTGCAAAATCTATGGTTGCTCCATGCTTTGGCTCAGAGCCTAAAATTATGTTTTCGAGAACGGTGAAATTATCTGCCAACATGAAGTGTTGGTGCACCATTCCGATACCGGCATCGATTGCATCATTTGGGTTCTTGAAGTGAACCTCTTTGCCATTAACCAAAATCTCGCCACTATCTGGGCGTTGCATGCCATACAGAATCTTCATGACTGTTGACTTTCCAGCGCCATTTTCACCAACAAGTGCGTGCACAGTTCCGGTCTCAACCTTGATTGAAACATCCTTGTTCGCAATGACGCCCGGAAAGCGCTTTGTTATGTGTCGCAGTTCTACTGCTACAGACACTTTGAGTCTCCTTTGACTAGCAC
>CAZCDF010000016.1:0-15517 GCA_964497665.1 uncultured Candidatus Planktophila sp.
TAATGAGTGAGCTCTCAACCTCTGCAATTGGCGCACTCAAGTGAACTCCATTTTTTAGCCGAGGCCTTAATGGTGCGGCAGACTCAAGGTGTGATTGCTCAATGGAGATTCGTGTTACCCGTGCAGGTCGAGAGCCTCGAACATATTTGCGTCTGGTTTTTTGAAATTGTGTTTCGGTTTCAACTAAGGGCGTTTCATCTTTATTCTTGGTATATGTGCTCATCCCCGAACATTGGAGTTGGCGAGCGCAGCTCAGATGAAGGGTGTCAAAATCTGTGGAGAGGTGTGGGGTTGAGTTACTAAGGGAGATTTTTCACATACCGAATGGATTATTTATTCCAATGATTTGTTGATTTAGGCCAATACCGGGTCGATCAGCCTTCACTTTCCAAAGGGCTAGGTGGGAAGAGTCGATCCGTTTCGATAGGGGATGTTGAAATGTTGGTTATGGAGCTGCTTTATTCTCACAGCAAAAGACCCCCGCACCGGATAGTGCGAGGGCCTTTTGTAACGCTAGACGTTCGCAAGTGAACGAGAGCTCACTTACGCGAAACGAAATTTAATTACTGTGCTTTGCCAAGGATGCGATTGACCTTGGTGCCACACACTGGGCAGATGCCTTGTGCCATGCGACGACCAGAGTCTGAGACCTTTACGGTTCCCTCGAATTCACGCTTCTCTTTGCACTTAACGCAGTAAGCGTCACCTTTGTATGTCTCTGCAGTCATTCTTTTCCTCCTATCGACGCTTGCGATCCCATCGGGATGCTCCCCGTGTGGGGCAGGCGTTCGTGTATGAGGTTACTCGCCAACACGCTCAAATGAGCCTAACTACGCACCTTTATTTAAGAGTTTTTTTAGAGCCTCTGGGGCGGTCAAGGCGTTCTCGGCCGCCTCATACCCGCTCAAATAGGCCTCCGCCTGGGCCTCAAGGGGGAATCGGGAGAGCAGCGCCTTGAACTCCACGCCATGGTCGTAGAACTGCAGGTGGATCGCCTCATGGAAGAGGACATAATCCAAAACATACTCGGGTGCACCTTTAAGTCGATCGGAGATTCGGATGGTGCGGTCGGTTCCGGTGCAGGAGCCCCAGCGCTCGCGCATACCTCTCCAATTAATGGAGGAAGGTCGCAGAGAGATTTCAGGGGCAAGCTCTCTTAGTAGCTCATCAACCCTAGATGCCAGCCGCTCCTCGCTCATTGTGGCAGCGGCCTCCTGTGCGCGGATCTTGGCCACCATCTCAGGGACCATGGCTCGCTCATCAGCCTTGCTCATGCGAGCGGGAATCGAGACCACAATGCGACCACCTTGGCGGTAGGCGGAGATATTTTTCTTACGACGGGTAGATCTGATGACGATGATCTCGCCCTCTGAGATTCCTGGCAAAGTGTCGCCATCCAAGGTCGGCTCAACAAAGGTGTGCGAGCTCTCCCTTTCAGAAAAACTCTCCTCGTGGATGGTCATTGAAAAATAGTAGGACATCTCTCAACTAAAGATTGAGAGATTGAGGGATCGATGGCGCGATTTCTTTTTTCATTACCGGAGAGATCATCGTCGATGGCGGCAGTAAAGGGATGAACAACCTTTTCGCTTGCATTAGGTGGCTGAAAAAAATCTCCATTAGTGGAGAAAAACGCCCTTTGTCAACGTGGTTCTCATTTGATAATCAGCCAAGAAAGACTTACTTTACGACCACGAACTCCTCGGATAACAGTTCTACGTCAGCAAGGGGAAGGCTGACTTAGAGCAAGTGACCGGGGAGTTCGCTTTTCTATCTACGGCCTGTTTTTCACTCGGCCTTTTTTCGTGGCTTGAGAACCTTTGTTTCTACATTGAAAAGCGATTGTTTGTGAAAACTACTCCACAACTCAAACTGTGAATTTTGTGAGTTAAAGCTAGAGCAACCCCGATAGATCATCAGGTACCTCAAGGCTCTTCAAGAAGCTCTCAGGTGTCAACAAATCATCTGCCGTTGGAAGAATTCCACTCCACACACGATCGCGTGATTCAACATCCTTTATCTCGCGAACTTGTTTCCAAAATGCAGCTGACTCTCGAGCAAGTCGAGGTGAAACCTGCAATCCTAAAAGTGAGGAAAAGAGTTGTTGTGCTGGTGCAGATGTTGCACGACGACGACGCAGTGTTTCTTGAAGCGCTGCAATATTTGGAAGACGATCTCCGGCTGCAAGTGAAACAACCTCTTCACTCCAACCATCAATTAATGCAAGCGCTGTCTCTAATTTTGTAAGCGCTGCACGCTGGGCTGGTGTCTCTTGTGGTGTGAAAATTCCATCATTGAGGGCGATTGTGAAACTCTCTGGGTTTGATGGATCAAAGCCATTTCCTGATTCAAGGGCACGTTGTGCCTGATCTTGAATCGCTTCCATATCAATATTAATGCCCTTGCCGTAATCGGTAATTGCGGTGCGAATGTAGGAAACTAACCAAGGATTGTGTGCAAACAATCGTGCAATAGCTGCTTCACGCAATGCATGGAAGATTCGAACCTCTTCCATAGGAATATCTAAATCGGTAGCCCATTCCTTTATATTTTGAGGTACCAAGCTCGGATATGCGCCATCGATGAGCGGTAAGCCCACATCATGTGCACCCGTCACCTTTCCGGCTAATCCTCCAATTGCTTGGCCAAGTTGAGTTGCAATCAGCGAGCCAATGAATGAGTTGAGCAGCGCTGAGATCATTCCAATGGGAAGTTGCATCTGCTCTTGGCCAAATGGGTTCTCTTCGCCGAAAGGATTTGCCTCACCCTGTGCTTGATTGAGTAGTTCGCCAATTGCAGATGACAAACCAACAGCTAAAGGCTCAACAGTTGTTTGCCAACCAGCAAGAGTTGAATCCACCCAATCGGTACGGGCTACAGCTATGTTTCCAGTGTTAGGAGATTGCGGGAAAAATGTCGCGTCATTGAGCCACAGCTCTGCGATTAAAAGCGCCTGCTCAATATCGGCGACATCATTTGCTCCGATTGGTGCCGATCCTTGTGCAGTTGCAAACTTTTTTGCGGTATCGCGAACAAGATTCTTTGGGAGAGCTTCAGTTGAACCTCCAAAGCCAGGGGTATTTATTCCAAGTTTTGAAAACTGCTCTTGGATCTGTTGTTGCATCTGTTGCATCATGGCAGCAAAATCAACTGGCTCATTAGAGTCATCTGAGTTTCCTGGTGTGAAGCCAAAAGGTGTCATGGATCAATCCTCCCAGTGTTGGAACAACTTCGCACACTCTTTCATTCCCGGTCGGCACCCAACACCCTGAACTAGTAGGCTGGGCCCATGTCCAGCGCATTTGCAGCTTTAATTTGGTGGGTAGTACCTGCCGTTGGTCTCATTGGCGCTCTCACCTATGTTGTATGGGTTACAAAGTTTCAAGGAAAGTTTCAACAAGAAACTCAGCGTTCTGTAGGTCAGTTCCAACGTTTTCAGGATTCTCTGAGAGATTCCCAAGCACGTGATGTTGCAGCGGGCGGAGCGATTATCGCTACATCCACCGCTGCCGGCGGTGTTGATGACAATAGTGATGCCTCATCAATAGCAACTGATCCCGGAGTATTTGATGGCGGCTTTGATGCTGGATCTTCTAACTAGGTTCAGCATTAATTAACGCGAGATCAATTACAAAATGTTGAGATTCTCTCGCCTTCCGCGAGTTGTTAGGGGAACTTTAGGAATCTTCTTTGGCTTAGCAACGATCGCCCCACTTCCCTATGCAATTGTCTTACCAGGTGAGGCGCAAAACATTTTTAAGGGCGTCATTACATTTAAGGGCTTAACAAATTACCCTGCAAGTGGTCGCATCGATTTAATGTCGATCAGAGTTACCAACCCTGACACCTGGATCTTTGGTCCAGAGCTTGTGTACTCATGGATTAGCGGTGATCGAGCGGTGTATCCAAAGTCTGCGATCTATCCTCCTGGAACAAGCGCTGAAGAGGAAAGTAAGCAAGCAAAAGCAGACATGGTGAAATCTCAAGACACTGCAATTGTTGCGGCGGTTAACTACCTGCAATCACATCCAGAGATCATGGCAGCTTCGCAATCAGTGGGCATTGAGCGTGCACAATTATTAGATGCAAAGAAGATCTCATTTAAAGTTGGTGAAACCGGTGGCCCCAGTGGTGGGTTGGTTTTCTCCATAGGTCTGGTTGAGTTATTAACCGAGCAGGATTTGCTACAAGGTCGCCATATCGCTGGAACTGGAACAATTACAGATCGCGGTGTTGTGGGACCCATCGGTGGGATCAATGAAAAGATCACCTCTGCCCAAAAGGTCGGAGCCACCATTTTCTTTGCGCCGGTAGATAACGCTGAAGAGATCAGCAATGTTCCTGAGGGCATAAAAGTGGTAACCGTTGCCACTTTGGCCCAGGCGATTAACTATTTAGAGCGCTCCAGAAAGTAATCTGAACCTTAGAACCCCCTTAGAAGCCTTGAATTGGTGGGGCAATTCCCCTTGCGATAACTTTGCCCCATGACCAATACCCCTCCGTTTCAACGCCCATCCTTCCAAATTAAAGGCCGCAAGAGTCCGCTGGCTTTAACAATTGGAATCCTTGTAATCACCGCAGCTCTATTTACAGCGCTCAGTGGTTTCTATGCTGATTGGTTGTGGTTCAAATCAGTTAACTTCACAGATACCTGGTCAACAATTTTGACGACAAAGGCAACACTCTTTGTTGTGTCAGGTTTGTTAACCGCATTTATTGTGATGTTCAACGTTTTGTTGGCATACAAGCGTCGCCCGCTCTATGTACCGATGACAGTTGAGGCAGACAATCTTGAGCGTTACCGCTCACAAGTTGAGCCAATTCGTCGTCCTATTGTTATTGGTTTAAGTATCGCCCTGTTTTATTTTGCAGGTTCAGCAGGTTCTCAAATGTGGAGCACCTGGTTGCTGTTTAGAAATTCAACTCCATTTGGTGTGACAGATCCTCAGTTCAATATGGATATCTCATTCTTCGCCTTCCGCCTACCGTTTTGGCAGACTTTAATTTCCTGGGGAATCTCAACTGCAATTCTTGCAATTCTTGCTTCAGTTGCTGTGCACTACCTTTATGGTGGAATTCGTCTACAGGTTCAAGAGGATCGCACAACAGTTGCTGCCCGAGTTCAGCTTTCAGTACTTCTAGGTTTGGTCGTTCTACTCAAGGCTGTGGCTTACTGGTTTGATCGCTACGCACTTGCACTGAAGGAAAGCCGTCTGATTACAGGCCTAACCTATACAGATGTAAATGCAGTTCTACCTGCCAAGGCAATTCTTGCCGGTATTGCTATTGTTTGTTCGCTTCTATTCTTTGCAAATATTGTTCGACGCTCATGGGTACTACCTGCAGCGGGAACAGCACTACTAGTTGTTTCATCGGTATTAATCGCTGGTCTTTACCCAGGTGCGATTCAGCAGTTCCAAGTAAAGCCAAGTGAGTCTTCAAAGGAAGCGCCATTCATTCAGCGCAATATTGATGCAACACGTGCTGCATATGGAATCGACGATGTAGCTGTGAAGGATTATCAAGCAACTGACTCTACAAATACGGGCCAGCTTGCAGATGATGCGGCAACTATCGCCAATATTCGTTTGATGGATCCAAATGTTTTGTCAGCAACCTTTAGACAACTTCAGCAGATCCGTCCGTACTACAGCTTCCCTGAGTCACTTGATATCGATCGTTACACCGTCAATGGCGTCAAGCGCGATGTTGTTGTAGCTGTTCGCGAATTGAACATCGCTGGTAACCCTTCCCGTAACTGGATTAATGACCACCTTGTTTACACACATGGTTTTGGTTTTGTTGCAGCCTACGGAAATGAGCGAGATGCTGATGGAAAGCCATCATTCTCAGTAGGAAATCTTCCACCTACCGGTGCGCTCGGAAAGTTTGAACCACGTGTGTACTTTGGTGAGAATGTTCCTGATTACTCAATTATCGGTGGAGTAAAGACAGATACACCTGTTGAGTTTGACTACCCAGATGACACATCTCCAAACGGTCAGCGAAACTACACCTACACAGGTTCAGGTGGAGTTCCAGTTGGATCACTTCTCAATAAGGCTGTCTTTGCCTTGAAGTATCAGGAGCAGAGAATTCTTCTCTCAAACTTGATCAACAAGGATTCAAAAATTCTCTTTGAACGAAATCCTCGTGATCGCGTTGCAAAGGTTGCACCATGGTTAACCCTTGATGGAGATCCATACCCAGCCTTGGTTGATGGAAAGATTATGTGGATTATCGATGGCTATACAACAAGTGCTGGATATCCATATGCTCGTCAATCAGTGTTGTCTAATGCAACAGCTGATGCGCTCACAACTAACTCTGCATCAATTGCCTCACAGCGTAATCAGAGTGTGAACTACATCCGCAACTCAGTTAAGGCAACGGTTGATGCTTACAACGGAACTGTGACCTTGTATCAGTGGGATGAAAAGGATCCAGTGCTCAAGACTTGGTCAAAGGCATTCCCTAATGCAGTTAAGCCAAAGAGTGAGATCTCTCCACAACTTCTTGAACACATCCGCTACCCAGAGGATCTCTTCAGAGTTCAGCGTGACATTCTTAGCTCGTATCACGTAAAGACAGCTGAGGCCTTCTACGGTGGTCAGGATTTCTGGCGCGTACCTCGTGATCCATCAACATTTGGTGCTAACGCATCTGCGCAACCTCCGTACTACTTAACATTACAAATGCCAGGTTCTCAGAAGCCTGCCTTCTCATTGACTACTCCATTTGTTCCACGTGGTGGTCGTGAAAACCTTTCCGCATTTGCAGTTGTGAACTCAGACCCAGGTCCTGAGTACGGAAAGATGACTGTTCTTCAGTTACCACGTAACACCAATATTGCAGGTCCTTCACAGGTAGCTTCTAACTTTGAAGCAAAACCAGAGGTTGCAAACTCATTGTCACTACTTCGTCGTGGTGGCTCTGATGTTGTACTTGGAAACCTGCTCACACTTCCAGTTGGTGGAGGTCTCTTGTATGTACAACCTGTATATGTAAAGGCGACTTCAAACACCGCTGCATATCCATTGCTTCAGAAGGTGCTCGTGTCCTTTGGAGATCAAATTGGTTATGACGACACATTAAAGGGTGCACTTGATCAGGTGTTCGGTGGTAACTCCGGAACAGCTGCAGGTGGAACTACTGGTGGTTCAACATCACCAGGTGCTACCAACAACTCTTCACTTGCAAACTCACTCGCTGCTGCAAAGCAAGCCTATGCAGATGGTCTTGCCGCACTTGCAAAGGGAGATTTTGCAGCGTATGACAGAGCACAGAAGCGTTTGAAGTCTGCACTTGATGCAGCGATCAATGCGCAGAACAAGAAGTAATTAGTAAAAGATAAAGACCAAATTCATGCGAGCAATTGCATGGATTTGGTCTTTATCTATGTGTGGACATAAGATTATGTCTACCGACGCGGGGTGGAGCAGCTCGGTAGCTCGCTGGGCTCATAACCCAGAGGTCGTAGGTTCAAATCCTGCCCCCGCTACTAGATAGATAAGCACAAAAGGGTCCTCATGAAGGGCCCTTTTTGCATTGCTCGAGCGCTTTCCCCGAGAGCGTTACTTGATGCGTAGTGAGTTAGTAACAACCAACACGCTGCTCGCCGCCATGGCAGCTGCCGCATACAACGGAGACAACAAACCCGCAGCTGCGATTGGCAAACCAATGATGTTGTAAATAAATGCCCATCCCATATTCAGGCGGATGATCTTTAAGGTCTTTGTAGAAAGTTTCAATGCAGAAACCACACTTCCAAGACCTGTATTCATCAAGGTGATGTCTGCGCTATTGATCGCGGTATCTGTACCTGTTCCCATCGCCATTGAAAGATTTGCCGCCGTTAGAGCCGCTGCATCATTAATACCATCGCCGATCATCAAAACAGTGTGGCCTTCGCTCTTCAACCGCTCCACAATCTCTAACTTGCTCTCTGGCAAGGCGTGAGAAACAACATGAGCGGCATCGATTCCAACTGTTTGTGCAACTGATGCTGCAACCTCAGAGCTATCTCCTGTTACAAGCCATGGTGTAATTCCCATTTCGCGAAGTGCAGAAACTGTTTGCGCTGCATCGCTCTTGAGTTGATCTCCCACTGCAAAGACAGCAAGTGCGACTCCATCCCACGCAAGCACCGCCAAAGTTAACCCTGCAGCTTGTCCGCGATCGATCGCAGATTTAATCTCTGGATGGAACTCTGTAGAGCTATGTGCAACCGCTGCTGGTGAGCCGATTAAGACAACTGGTGCTTGTGAAAGAATCGATACACGTCCAGCAGCACCTGATCCAGGAGTTACAGAGAAATCAGAGACGGCGTAGGTAGGACGCGCAGCGTTAGGAATGCCTGATTGAGAGGCGCTTTGTGCAAGCGCATACCGTGTAATGGAAAGTGCAATGGGATGATTATTCAAAGATTCGATAGCCAGAGCTGAAGCAATAATGTTGTCGGGGGTAACAATCTCTGCAAAGGAACGGCCCAGAACAGAGCCGGCTGCTGTTGAAATGGTTGCCTCTTGTACCTGCATCACACCTTCTGTGAGCGTTCCAGTCTTATCAAAGAGAACTACATCTACCTTGCGTGCAACTTCGAGAACTCGAGGCTCACGTAAAACTATTCCACGAGCTGCTCCTCGACCCGATGCGACCAGAAGTGCAACGGGCGTTGCTAATCCAAGTGCACATGGACAGGCAATAACCAAGACAGTAATTGCAATTGAGATTGACTTGGTGAGAGATGAACCGGTGAAATACCAACCAGCAAAGGTACCTATTGCTAGCACGGTAACAATTGGAACAAAAACCGCGCTGATTCGATCTGCAAGACGTTGGATCGGAGCTTTTGTGCCTTGTGCACTAATTACCATCGCGGTGATACGTGCAAGTTCTGTATCGCTACCAACTCGTGTGGCGCGAACAATTAAGCGACCATTGTGATTTACAGAAGCACCAATAACCGATGAGCCAGGACCTACATCAACCGGCTTTGTTTCACCAGTAAGCATTGAGTTATCAACGGCGCTTTCGCCCTTTACGACGATGCCATCTGTTGCAATGCGATCTCCAGGGCGAACCTCAAACTCATCACCTATTTGAAGTTGTTCAATGGGAACAATCAGTGGGAATCCCCCACGAACAATTGTTACCTCTTTACTGCCTAATGCAAGAAGAGATGAGAGAGCGCTACTCGCCTTAGCCTTGGCACGAGTTTCTAGGTATCGACCAAGAATGACAAAGAAAATAACGCCAGCTGCAACCTCGGTATACACATCACCGGCACCTGTTGAGTTTGCATAAATTGACCAACCAAAGGCAGCTAACGATCCCATCGAAATCAAGTTATCCATCGTTGGATGCTTGAGATTTCTAAAGGCTGCTTTATGAATTGGGTATGCGACAAGTAAAACAACTGGAGCACTTAATGCAATAACAACCCACGCTGTTGGTGAGTACAAAGGATGGGGTAATCCTGCAGCATCAAGGAGATCATGGATCCACATATCTACTTGGTGGTGCCAACTCATCACCATTGACAGTGCAACGGCTGGGATTGAAAAAATTGCTGCAAAGAAAAATGCGCGTGCCGACTTCTTGCTATGCAAGGTAACTGATTGAGCATCAACCAACAATGAGGCTGAATATCCAGCTTTTTCTACAATCTTTATTAACTCTTTAGCGGTGATTTCGGCAGGAGCAAGAATGTGAGCGGTTTCAGTTGCAAAGTTAATTGTTGCGCTTACGCCTTCAACACTATTGAGCGCTTTTTCAACTGAGTTCACGCATGAGGAGCAGGTCATTCCCTGAACAGACAGGGTCGTTGGTTCAAGTAGTTGGCTCATGGATTAAGCCCGTTAATAACCGCGTTGTGCAGAGTTCCATTTGTTGAAACACCACTTCCGCCAAATGGTCCACTCTCGCCTGCTGTATTTGTAAATTCTCCGCCAGCTTCACGCACAATGATGTCTAGCGCTGCCATATCCCACAACGCTAGTGATGGCTCAATGGCAACATCAACAGCGCCTTCTGCCACCAACATATGTGACCAGAAATCACCGATGCCGCGGGTGCGCCAAGCGCTTGCAAGCATCTTTTGGAAAGGCTCTAGTCGATCTCCCCAGCCAACAAAATCAGAGTAAGAGATCGATGCATCACTTAGTGATGAAACCTTTGACACTGAAATCCTCTTCTCATTGGGTGCTAGTGCGAGAGTCTGAAAATTACTGTCTGTATCGGAGTAGGCAAAGTCATCATCAGATGAATCGCCAATTTCAAATTCAGCAACTCCAGCATTGAAGCGAACCGTTGCACCATGTCCTTTAGCAGCTGACCAACGACGGGCTAGCGCTGGAGCAGATGCGATACCAACTACAACCTCTTCAGCGCCAGCTGCATCAACCTGAACAAGTGCAATCAAAGTTGCCCATGTAGGGACTCCGCGCATAAAGTTTTTTGTTCCATCAATTGGATCTATTACCCAGTAGCGACCAGAGCTTCCTTTATCGCTTCCAAACTCTTCACCCACTAAACCATCTGATTCACGATGTGTACCTAACGCTTCACGGATGGCAGTTTCAACTGCACGATCGGCATCGGTAACAGGGGTGTTATCTGGCTTAGTCGTAATGACTAAATCTTGTGATTGGTAACGGTCCAAAGTAATGGCATCTGCAAGATCTGCTAATGCGTGAGCAAGGGCCAGATCATCGAGAATCTGTGCTGAACCATTAGCTGTGCTCATCATGAAGTAAGTCTATTGCACCGCGAAACCAACTGCTCTCTAAATCATTATTGAACGGATCACCTACGGGGGCAAAAAGGTTTTAGGGCTCAGGGTCCTCATCAAGGGCTGAGTTAGGGATTTCTTTAACTGCCAACAGTGAACGTAGGCTAGCCAAACGAGCTGTTCTGTGGGGATTTGGCAGGCCATCTGGTGCGGCCCATGCATCTAGTTTGCAGGAACTCTCAGCGTGCGAGCAGTTGGATAAGCAGTTTGCGGCCACTTCCGATAAATCACTAAAAGCATCCACTATTCGTTGATTATCAATATGTGAAAGGCCAAAGGCGCGGATACCAGGGGTATCGATGATCCAGCCATCGCTCTCGACTAAAGGCAAGGCAATTGCACTTGAAGAGGTATGGCGACCACGTCCAGTAGCCTCATTCACATCACCTGTTGCTCGATTGCCTTCAGGCACCAATGCATTAATTAAGGTTGATTTACCAACACCTGAGTGACCGACCAAAACCGAGATTTTTCCCTCAAGTATTTCATGAAGCTTTTCTAAATCTTTTTTCCGTGAATCACTCTTGATGGCTGTATGAATTATCTCAACATCTAACTCAGCGTACTCAGCAAGAAATGGTGGAACTTCGCTGATATCGGTTTTGGTGACAACAATTTTAGGAACGATGCCTTCGGTAAAAGCTGAAACCAAGAAGCGATCAATTAATCCGCGACGTGGCTCTGGATTTGCGGCAGCGACGACAATTACTAACTGATCAATGTTGGCAACGATAGTGCGTTCAACCTGTGCGGCATCATCAACTGTTCGACTTAATGAGTTGCGACGCTCTTGAACCGCAACAATGCGAGCAAGAGATCCTTCAGCACCAGAAACATCTCCAACTAATGAAACATTGTCACCAGTGACAACTGATTTTGGACCTAGCTCGCGTGCACGCATTGCAGTAACAATGGTTCCATCTTCGGTGATACAGGTTTGACGACCGCGATCGACAGTTGTGACTAGCGCTGTGATTGCATCATTGTGTGATGGACGGTCCTTGCTTCGCGGGCGGGTGCTACGTGATGGGCGGATGCGCACATCTGATTCATCGTATTCGCGTGGACTCATACTAAAAGTGAGCTCCAGAGTCCTGGAAAGTCGGGAAGGGTTTTGCGGGTTGTGGCGATGTTTTCCACTTCTATTCCCTGAACAACTAACCCCAGAACAGCACCTGCCGTTGCTAATCGATGATCCTCATAAGTGTGGAAAACACCTGCATGCAACGCGGCCGGAGTGATGTGAAGGGCGGTTTCCTCTTCAACAACATTTCCACCTAGCGCATTGATTTCGCGGGTTAACGCGGCAAGACGATCAGTTTCATGCAAACGAAGATGACCAATTCCGCGTAAATGTGATGGTGAATCAGCAAGGGCCGCCAACGCTGCAATTGAAGGGGTTAGTTCGCCAACATCATGAAGATCGATATCAATGCCATGAATACTTCCACTGCCTTTCAAAGTAAGACCGGCATCGCTCATTGAAACAGTTGCACCCATCGCTGTAAGGATTGAACGCAGTTGATCTCCAGGTTGTGTCGTCGCCTTTGGCCAATCTGCAATTGTCACACTTCCACCACACACCATTGCAAGTGAAAGAAATGGCGCAGCGTTTGAAAGATCCGGTTCGATCACTAAATCTTTTCCATGCAAAGCACCCGGCTTTACGCTCCAACTTTGATTTACAGCATCAACCTCAACTGTTGCACCAAAGTCTCGCAACATCTCAACTGTCATTTCAATGTGAGGCATAGATGGAAGAGAGCCACCTTGATGCTTGGCAACGATTCCCTTTTCAAAACTAGGTGCAACCAATAGCAGGGCAGATAAGAATTGGCTTGACGCAGTTGCATCAATTGTTAACGCACCGCCAGGAATTGAACCTGTGCCATGTAACGTCAGCGGCAAGCTGTAACGATTGTCGTGATCGACTGAGACACCTAGCTCTTCTAGCGCCTTAATGACGGGTCCTAACGGTCTTTCATAGGAACGTGGATCGCCATCAAAAGCGACTTCACCAGTGGCTAACGCAGCAAGTGGTGGCAAGAAGCGCATAACTGTTCCGGCATTGCCAACATCAATCTTTACTCCACCGCGCAAAGCAGCCGGAGTAACAACCCATTGCAGCTCTTCAAGAGCATTGACAGTTACTGTCTTTTCTTCAATCCCAACGCCAAGTGCTTTTAATCCAGCCATCATTAATTCGCTATCTCGCGAAACTAATGGGCGACGTAAAACAGATGGGCTCTTTGCTTGAGCTGCCAAAATAAGGGCACGGTTGGTGACAGATTTTGATCCGGGAATGACAACGCTGATATCAACTGGTGTTGCGCCGCGGTAAATCGCGGGCCAGTGGGCGTTGTTTGTCATCGCCTAAGTCTAACCGCTGAAGGTACCTGCGATACCCTTGAATTATGTGTGGACGTTATGCGCAGACCGCGGATATGCGCGAGCTTATGGAGCAGTTCTCAGTAACTGGCACCTCTCCTGAAAGTTCGCTGCCACTGAATTGGAATATCGCACCAACAAATCCCATTTACATCATTCGAGCCAATGATCAATCAGGAAGTGATGTAGCTACGAAAAAAGCGTTAGCGATAGTTTCCTGGGGATTGATCGGTCCATGGCTCACCGATTACCAGGAGGCTCGTGCCTCACAATCTCGTGCGATCAATGCACGCAGCGAATCAATTCATGAGAAGCCAACTTTTAGAAATGCATTTCGTGCTACACGGTGTTTAATTCCAGCATCTGGTTACTACGAGTGGGCTACAGCTTTAGGAAAGTACTCCCCTAAACAACCTTTTTACATTTCATCTCGTGATGATGGTCAACTTCCTATTGCTGGAATCTGGAGCAGCTGGCGAGCACCTAATGGCGAACTCATTGAAACCGCATCCATCATCACCCAAGAAGCTCAGGGCGAGTTAGCCACGATTCATAGCCGCATGCCGGTTTTCATGCCGCAGGATCGTTGGGATACCTGGCTCAACCCCCGTAATACCGATGTGAATGAGTTGAAATCCTTAATGGTTGTTGAGCACCCAGAATCAATTGTGAAGGCCCGTCCCGTATCCAGTGCGGTCAACAGTGTGGCAAATAATGGGAAAGGTTTAATCGAGGAACTGCCTTTGGGAGAGCCAGAAACCCTCTTTTAGCGATAGTGTTTTAGCGATGTCAACGGATCTAGTTAAAGAGAGCTCGGCGGATCGTGCTGTCCGCTTTGAGCGTGATGCTCTTGCCTTCACAGATCAGTTGTACGCGGCTGCATTGCGTTACACAAAAAATCCGCACGATGCTAAGGATTTAGTACAAGATACTTATTTGAAAGCATTTGCTTCATTTCATCAATTTGAACCAGGAACAAATCTGCGAGCCTGGCTGTATCGAGTTCTAACAACTACATTTATCAATACCTATCGCAAGGATCAACGTCGCCCACAATTGAGTTCAGGCGAGATTGAAGATTGGCAGTTAGCCGATGCTGCATCCCACACCAGCGACCAAGGTAAATCTGCTGAGGTTGAAGCACTAGAAAACATGCCTGATAGCGATATCAAACGGGCATTGCAGGAGATCCCAGAAGAGTTTCGCATCGCTGTTTACCTGGCCGATGTTGAAGGTTTTTCCTACAAAGAGATCGCAGAGATTGTTGGCGTTCCCGCAGGAACGGTGATGTCGCGCCTGCATCGGGGAAGAAAACAGCTGCGTGAGCGGTTAACTGAGTATGCAAAGGAACTGGGTTACACCACCGAGAAGAGTTCGGGGGCGAAGCAATGAGTTTCAACCAGTTCTACAACGGTAAAGACACGCTCGCCTGTAACGAGGTTCTCAACTCATTTGTACTTCTTATCGAAGGAAGTATTGAACAACCTCAAATTGGTTTGATAGAAGTTCATATTTCAACCTGCCCTGCATGTGAGGCAGAGTTGGCTCATGAACAAGCGATGCGCCAATTAATGCAAGATGCGTTGCGCCGTAGCTGTAATGAGAAAGCACCAGAAGATTTGCATGATGCGATATACCGACAGATTCATGCACAAATGACCGGCGCATTTACTGAAGTTGTTACCCAATACAGCATGACTGAGATTTCAATCGAGATCGATGAGTTTGGTCAGATTGAACATCGCGAAGTGACTATTGAACACACTGAAGAGATCAGATTTTTAAATGATGGAACAGATCCCAATGACCCCTTAGGCCGAGGAAGTAAGGGACAAGGTTGATTGGGATGCATCCAGAGAATGAGGTTCTAGGAGCGGTCGGATTCACTGAGATGGTGGTTCGTCCTGGTGATACATCGGTTGCAATCGGTATCGGTGATCTTCCAATCATCGCTCCATCTTTGTTGATCAATTTAATGGAGCATGCAGCGATACTGTCTTTAGATCTTTACTTAGAGCCTGGTGAAACAACCATCCCAATTAGCGTTGAATTCATTTCACTATCTCCTGCAGGAATTGGAGCTTCATTACGAGGAACATCACGTGTTATTGAGGTTGCAGGAAAAGAGTTGACCTTTGAATGTGAGGTCTATGAAAATGAGCGCCAGATTGCAGCGGCTTTGATAAAAAGATCAGCGGTGGAGCGAGTATCTTTCCTCGCCCGCACCGCTGCTCTGCACTTAATTCAAAACGATAAGTCTTAGTTCTTAAGAATTTAGCTAGGCCTTCTTTGTTGCCCAGAAGATCTCTGCAATCTCATCGATCTTCTTGATCAATG
>CAZCDF010000017.1:0-14283 GCA_964497665.1 uncultured Candidatus Planktophila sp.
GGTTCATGTGAGCCAAAGATTCGCTCATAGAAATGCAGAAGTAAGAAGCCGCCGATCAAGGCGATTGAAACGGTAGGAGCGTGTAGGAACTCTTGTGTTCCAAGTTCAAAGACTTCTGGCAGAAGATCAAAGGCGACAAGACCCAGAAGGAGGCCAGCTGATAAACCCAAAACCAGGTGGAGGCGATCCTTTGCCTTCAGGGCTAAGGCCCCTCCGGCAAAGGTAGAGATGGCGGTAAGGGCTGCGAGGATGATGGCTAACTTCATATCTGGACAGTATCACAAAATGGAAATGATTATCATTTCCAAATCCGACCCGATACGCTCAGCCCATGCTCGCAATCGCCCGTTTTTCAACCCCCTTGGGTAACGCCTCCCACTTTGAGGCTCAGCTAGCGACCGCTCTCGAGGCTTTTTCCGCCTGTGCCGGTTTTGTCAGCGGTGAGTTTGGACAAAATCTAGATGACACAACTTTGTGGTCCCTTGTCACCCATTGGGAAAATGTGGGCTCATATCGCAGAGCGTTAAGCAATCTCAATGTAAAGATGAATGCGATCCCGTTGCTCGCACAAGCTATCGATGAGCCAGGTGCCTACGAACGGCCATACTCAGAGTAAAATTCTCGTACGGAAGTAACACACGTTGCTTTCGCCGACAGCCAGCCGGATGGGCAAGCCCATATTTCACCGGCTCTTGAATTCGCCGGATGAGGTAGTGATGGCAACGGACCGTTTAGAAAATATCGTAGGACTAGCAAAGCGTCGTGGGTTTGTTTACCCATCATCTGAAATTTATGGCGGACTTCGCGCATCATGGGATTACGGCCCACTAGGAGTCGAGCTTAAGAACAATGTAAAGCGCCAATGGTGGAAGTCCATGGTTATGGGCCGCGAAGATGTTGTCGGTCTTGATTCATGTGTGATCTTGGCGAAGGAAGTGTGGGAAGCATCAGGACACGTTGCAACATTTAGCGACCCATTAACTGAATGCACCGCATGTAACAAGCGTTACCGCGCAGACCACCTTGAAGAAGCGTACGAAGCTAAGCATAAGAAAAAGCCAGCATCTTTAACTGAAGTTAACTGCCCAGCATGCGGAAACAAGGGACAGTTCACAACACCTAAGCAGTTCAGTGGTTTGCTCAAGACTTTCTTGGGACCGGTGGAAGATGAATCAGGTCTTGCTTATTTGCGCCCAGAAACTGCGCAAGGAATCTTTATTAACTTTGATCAGGTAATGACAACATCACGCAAGAAGCCTCCATTTGGAATTGGCCAAATTGGTAAGTCTTTCCGTAATGAAATTACACCTGGAAACTTTATTTTCCGCACACGCGAGTTTGAGCAGATGGAGATGGAGTTCTTTGTTGTTCCTGGTAGCGATGAAGAGTGGCACCAGTACTGGATTGATACACGACTTGCTTGGTATGTAGATCTTGGTATCAACCCAGATCGTTTGCGTATTTACGATCATCCAAAAGAGAAGCTCTCGCATTATTCAAAGCGCACCGCAGATATTGAATACAAGTTTGAATTCGCCGGAACTGAATGGGGCGAGCTTGAAGGTATTGCTAACCGCACAGATTTCGATCTCAAGGCCCACTCTGCTGCATCAGGTAAGGATCTTTCTTACTTTGATCAGGAAAAGGGGGAGCGTTGGACTCCTTATGTGATTGAGCCTGCGGCAGGTGTAGATCGTTGCACTCTGACCTTCTTGATGGATGCTTTCACTGAAGATGAAGCGCCAAATAGCAAGGGCGAAATGGAAAAGCGTGCGGTACTAAAGCTAGATCATCGTTTGGCACCAATTAAGGCAGCGGTCTTGCCATTGTCACGTAACGCAGATCTTTCACCAAAGGCACGAGATCTTGCTGCACAACTTCGCAAGAACTGGAACATTGATTTTGATGATGCAGGTGCAATCGGACGTCGTTACCGTCGCCAAGATGAGATCGGAACTCCATATTGCATCACCGTTGACTTCGAGACACTTGAAGATAATGCGGTAACAATTCGCGATCGCGACACAATGGCGCAAGAGCGCATCGGCCTGGATCAGGTCGAAGCATGGTTAGCACCTCGTTTACTAGGTTGCTAAAGCCACTCTTACTTCCACTAGCAAGCGGTGATCATTACATTGATCCGCCGGTTGTTCTGGCTCCCATGGCCGGAATTACCAACGCTCCATTTCGCACGCTCTGTCGTGAACAAGGTGCAGGTCTTTTTGTTTCCGAAATGGTTACCGCTCGAGCGTTAATTGAAAGACGCCCAGAAACCTTGCGAATGATTGTTCCTGGCAAGGATGAATGGCCACGCTCAGTTCAGTTGTACAGCGTCGACCCGACAACGATGCGAGCTGCTGTCACCATGCTTGGTAAGGAAAACCTTGCCGATCACATTGATATGAACTTTGGTTGTCCTGTTCCAAAAGTTACTCGTAAGGGTGGAGGAGCTGCGCTTCCTTTTAAGCGTAAGTTGTTCACTAGCATTGTTGGGGCAGCGGTAGAAGCTGCAAAGCCTTTCGGTATTCCCGTCACGGTGAAGATGCGCATTGGTATCGATAGTGATCATGAAACCTATCTAGAGGCTGCGCAATCTGCCGCTGATTTAGGGGTTGCTTGGGTTGCATTACATGCGCGCACAGCTGCACAGATGTATGAAGGAAAAGCGGATTGGTCTGCAATTGCACGTTTAGTAGAGCATTTAAAGCCAACAGGAGTACCTGTTTTAGGCAATGGCGACATTTGGTCTGGCAGCGATGCTGTTTCAATGGTGGAACAAAGCGGATGTGCCGGAGTCGTAGTTGGCCGAGGCTGTTTAGGACGTCCATGGTTATTTACCGATCTTGTATCTGCGCTTAAGGGTGAAGGAAAACAGGTAACGCCAACCTTGCATGAGGTGCGCGAGGTGATGTTCCGTCACGCTAATTTAATCGTTGAATACTTAGAGTCTGAAGATCGTGGAATGCGCGATATGCGAAAGCACATGGCCTGGTACCTAAAGGGTTTTCGTGTTCCACGCGAGATTCGCCATGATCTAGGGATGGTTTCTTCACTGCAAGAGATGCGTAATCTTCTTGACCAACTAGAGGATCAGCCATATCCAACTGAGGTTGGAGAAAAGCCTCGTGGTCGCACAAGTCATGGTCGCCCACCAACCTTGCCCGATGGCTGGCTTAATGATCCAGATGAACTAGTTCATGTTGAACTAGAGGATGCGTTTTCGGGCGGATAAATGTTTCTCTTTAGATGGATCCGTCGAACAATAACTGTCATCATAATTCTTGCCTTGATCGGTCCTGCCTATGGAATCTCTCAAGTATGGAGAGCGGCAAATAATCCTGTTGTGCGCCAGGCAGATGTGATTGTTGTTTTAGGAACTGCGCAACTCAATGGAAAACCGGGAGAAGCGTTAGAGGCACGTCTGGTCGAAGCAAAACGAATCTTTAAGCTTGGGTATGCGCCAACAATTATTACCGTTGGTGCTGGCGCACCTGGAGACCGCACAACAGAAGCTGCTTCAGGAAAGTATTGGCTCCGCACAAACGGCATCTCTTCTCGAAAGATAACTGCGGTTGAAGAGGGTCGAGATACCTTAAGTAGCACTAAGGCATATGCAGCGGTTATGAAGAAGCGATATGTCAGTGATGTCATTATCGTGACAGATCCATTTCATTGTGCCCGTTCCATTAAGATGGCAAATGATCAAGGTGTTTTAGCAACCTGTTCACCGGTCCAAACAGGTCCAAATACCATTGATAACAGCGGATATCGATACTTAATCCGAGAAGCAGCGGCGTATCTGGCGTATATAACCGTTGGTAAGCGGGGGATCCAGATAAGTGATCGCTTACCCGAAGCAGACATTGTTACTAAGGTACTTCCGTGAGCTACAGCAACCACGATCAAGAGCGCTTCCTTGATGAACCAGCAAAGCGTGCCGGCAGAACTGAGTTCATGCGCGATCGCGCACGTGTGATTCATTCTGCATCCCTGCGACGACTGGCTGCAAAAACTCAGGTAGCTGTTCCCTGGGAGAATGACTTTCAACGAACCCGACTTTCACACTCTTTAGAGTGCGCCCAAATCGGCCGTGAACTTGGTGAATCACTTGGTGCAGATCCAGATCTGCAAGACACCGCATGTTTGTCACATGATTTAGGACATCCACCTTTTGGTCACAATGGTGAAGAAGCACTTGCCGATATTGCGCAAGAGTTTGGAGGCTTCGAAGGAAATGCACAGAGTTTCCGCTTATTGGTTCGACTTGAAGCAAAGACTGTTGATGCAAATGGAAAAAGTGTTGGCCTGAACTTAACAAGAGCCTCACTAGATGGCGCAACCAAGTACCCATGGCCGCGATCTGAAAATCCTCGAAAGTTTGGCGTTTACGACGATGATGTCGAGATCTTTACATGGATGAGAAAAGACGCACCTGTTGGCAAAAAGTGTATTGAAGCTCAGATTATGGATTGGTCAGATGATTGTGCTTACTCTGTTCATGATTTAGAGGATGCGATTTTTGCAGGTCAGGTTTCAGTTACAAATTTTAATAATGATTTTGCACAGCTATACAAGGTGATGATTACTGATTACAAGAGTGATGCAACTGAGCAAGAGGCTATTGATGCGCATGCCCGATTGTCATCTTTATCTGCTTGGCCTCATTACTATGATGGTAGCCACAGAAGTCTGGCTCGACTTAAAGATTCGACTAGCCAATTAATTGGCCGCTTTGTTTTGGCGGCAGAGGTTGAGACTCGTAAGGTCCATGGAGATGGGCCCTTATCTCGTTACAGCGCTGATTTAGTCATTCCGCGTGAGCAAAAGATTGAAGTTGATTTTCTCAAGGCGATTGCAGGACATTACTTAATCAATGCAGCCCACTCCCAAGATCGCTATGCAAAGCAACATGTGATTATTAAAGAGTTGGTTGAAATGCTTTTGAAGTACCCACACGAAATGGACTCCTTTTTCCAGAAGCCATGGAATGAGGCCTCTGATGAGATTGCCAAGATGCGAGTCATCATTGACCAGGTAGCCGCGCTGACCGATCCTGGCGCATACGCATTGCATGCGCGCTTACTAGCGAATCGGTAAGGTGAGGGCATGAGCGGTCGCATTAAGGAAGAGGATGTTGCATACATCCGCGACCGCGCCCCTATCGATGAAGTGGTTGCCGATTATGTGCAGTTGAAAAACGCTGGTGGCGGCCAGAAAAAAGGTTTATGTCCCTTCCATGATGAAAAGTCACCTTCATTTCATGTGACTCCAAGCAAGGGATATTTTCATTGCTTTGGTTGCCAGACAGGCGGCGATGTCATTGCTTTTTTGATGAAGATTGATCACTTAACCTTTACCGAAACAATCGAGCGTCTTGCAGATCGCATCGGCTACACATTGCGCTATGAAGAGAGCAATTCACCTTCTTCAGGCCCTGTTGTTACTTCAGGTACACGAGCCCGTTTAATTGCCGCACATGTTGAAGCGGCAAAGTTTTATCAGGAGCAACTCAATACTTCGCCCAATGCAGCTCATGGTCGCGAGTTACTAACAAAGCGTGGCTTTGATAAGGCTGCGTGTTTACAATTTGGCGTTGGTTATTCACCCGATGAATGGGATGGATTAACAAAGCATCTTCGTGGCCTTGGATTCTCCATTGATGAGCTCGAGCTGGCAGGACTGTCAAAGATGGGACAGCGCGGACCAATTGATAAGTTCCGTAACCGTTTAATGTGGCCAATTAAAGATATCTCCGGTGACATCGTTGGCTTTGGTGCACGTAAATTAGCAAGTGATGAAGAGGATCAGGGACCCAAGTATTTGAACTCCTCTGAGTCTCCAATTTACAAGAAAAGCCAGGTGCTTTACGGGCTAGATGTAGCTAAAAAAGAGATCGCAAAGAAACGTCAGGCGGTTATTGTTGAGGGCTACACAGATGTAATGGCGGCACACCTTGCAGGTATTACAACTGCGGTCGCAACATGCGGAACCGCTTTTGGAGCAGACCACATCAGAATTCTTCGTCGATTACTTATGGATGATGATGCTTTCCGTGGTGAAGTTATCTTCACCTTTGATGGAGATGCTGCAGGTCAGAAGGCAGCGCTTCGTGCATTTAGTGAGGATCAAAAGTTTGTAACTCAAACCTTTGTGGCGGTAGAACCAGATGGCTTAGATCCATGCGAGCTCCGCCAAGAGAAAGGTGATCTAGCGCTACGGGATTTAATCGCTCGTAGAGTTCCATTGTTTGAGTTTGCAATTCGTGCAGAGCTTGCTCATCACAAGTTGGAAACGGCAGAGGGACGGGTTAATGCGTTAAACGCTGCCGCTCCACTTGTTGCACAGATTCGGGACAAATCTTTGCGTCCAGAGTACACACGTCTGCTTGCGGGTTGGTTAGGTGTTGAGGTTGAGATTGTTACCCGCGCAGTTGCGCAAGGGGCAAAGTCTGTTCCGCAACAACTCCGCAATGATGGTCAAGAAGTTTCCCCACAACCAAACTTCAGACCAGACCCTAATGAAGCGCGTTTAATACTAGAACGTGAAGTTCTAAAATCCCGATTGCAGGAGCCACAACTCTTTGAAGATGAATTGTGGAGTTCAATAGAGTCTGGGGCATTTACTCATCCTGCATATAGTGCAATGCGCACCGCGATCGATTCACATGAAAATCTTTCCCCAGAGGCAATTGCTGATGAAAACTTACGTGCACTTTTTACCGAACTGACAGTGGAACCTATTCGCGCAGATGGAAAGCCAACTCGACTCTATGTCGAAAGTATCGTTGCCAGATTGCGCGAAGTAGCGATCTCTCGTTCGATCGCCGATCTCAAATCATCACTCCAACGACTTAACCCTGTAGAAAATGAGATTGAGTACAACGCAGCTTTTGCCCAGTTAGTGGCCCTGGAATCAGCCCGCCGTTCTCTCCATGATCTTGCGCTCGGCACTCTGTAATCCTGCAGGCGCTAGTTTTTGCCCTTATGCTCGGGTGCGCTAGAGTTTGCGCCTGCACCATTAATCCCTGATAGCTCAACGGCAGAGCAGTCGACTGTTAATCGACAGGTTCTTGGTTCGAATCCAAGTCAGGGAGCATGAAGATCACTCGTAGGGCCGCTCTGCGAATGAGCCTTGCTGGCATCGCAGCCTCCTTTGTGGGAACTCGAGCCGAGGCCAATACCAAGCAAATAGTCCGACTCAACCGGGTTAAAGTCGGCGGAACCTTCCCATTTCAATTAGCCAATGGTGCGCCAGCACTCCTATTTCGTACAAAGACCGGTGTCTTTGCATACCAGACAATTTGTACCCATCAGGGTGGTGCCACCAAGTACTTCAGTGCAAGAAAACTTTTAGTGTGCCCAGTTCACAATGCAAGTTTTGATCCATTTAAAAAAGGAGCCGTTGTTGCAGGTCCTGCAACCACCCCACTTCCAACAGTCAAGGTTGCGATAAAGAGTGGTTGGGTCGTACTGGCTTAAAAGTTGCACCAATTAGTAAGTCGTTTTTAAACTTTCTCTCAGGTTAGAGTGACAATTTAGCGCCGACGTTGAGAGAGGTTTATTTCATGAAAACATCAACAAAGGTAATCGCATCTTTTTTAGTAGGTGCATCCGTTGCAGGAGGTGTAGCCACCGCTACAACTAATGAGGTTGCTGGAGTCAAGGTTTGTGTAGATAAGCGATCACAAGCAATTTATCTTGCTGGCTCTAACGGCTGTTCATCTACGCGAACAGCGATGACATTGGGAGCCCCAGCTGTTGATGTAAAAAGCATCGCCTCTCTAGTTACTCCATCAGTAGTTTCAATCAAGGTAGTAGCAGCCGCCGGAAGTGGCAGTGGTAGCGGTTGGGTTTATAAATCAGATAGGTCATCCTCATTTATCGTGACAAATAACCATGTGATCGCATCGGCGGCTACCTCCGGCACAATCACCGTTGAACTTCTCAATGGCGACACAATCCCTGCACAGATTGTTGGTCGAGATATCGCATATGACCTGGCAGTGTTAAAGGTTAATCGAGGTAATTTACCAACTGTTGTTATTGGTGATTCATCAAGAGTAAGTGTGGGCGAAACTGTTGTGGCTATCGGCTCTCCATTGGGCCTTGCCAGCACAGTGACAAGTGGAATTGTTTCAGCCTTGAATCGTCCAGTAACTGCTGGCACTTTTGGCGCTGAATCCTTTGTAAACGCGATTCAAACAGATGCGGCCATCAACCCTGGTAACTCAGGTGGAGCACTTCTGGATTCACAAGGCCGAATCATTGGTGTGAACTCTGCAATTGCAACTTTGTCCTCAGGTGGAGCCAGTGGAAGTATTGGGCTGGGCTTCTCAATTCCGATCAATGAGGCAAAACGTGTGGTTGATGAGTTGGTTGCAACTGGTAAATCAACTCGCCCAGTTCTCGGTGTTTTCTTTGATACTACCTACACAGGTACTGGTGCAAAGATTGGACGTTTAAGTCCTAATGAGGGAGCAGAAAAAGCGGGAATCCCTGCCGGATCGGTCATTACTGCAATAGATGGAGTCAAGATCGCAGATCAGGTTGGAGCTATTGTGAAGATTCGTTCTTACGCTCCTGGCTCAACCATCACAGTCATCGTAGAACTCCCAACCGGTGGATCTAAGAGCTTTAAGGTCACTTTAGGAACAGCACCATCTAATTAATGTGAGCTGGATGAAATAGTGTCAGGGTATTGTTAAGCCATGGCACTATTTCAACTAAATGTAGCTCTTCCAGATCGTCCTGGTTCATTGGGACTTTTGGCATCAGCGATTGGTGCAGCAGGCGGAGATATTCGTGCGCTCGCTGTTGTGAAATCTGAGGATGGTCGTGGTTACGATGACATCACCGTTGCGGTGCCAGGAAATGATCCAACCGACCTACTGAATGTATTAGGTGCAATCGGTGGGGTAGAAGTTCTCTCCATTATCCCTTTGTAATCAACGGCGCGAAAGTAGCTCTGCGCCCTGACTTGGCAAAGAGTTAAAGAAGCGTGGCGCTTTAAAACCTTTACTTGTAAATGCTCTTTCAATCGCCTTAATCGTTTCCCTTGTTTTCGCTGCCTGAATCAATGCGATAGCGCTGCCACCAAAACCACCACCAACCATGCGGGAACCTAACGCACCGGCAGATATCGCAGCATCAACAGCTGTATCTAGCTCAGGACATGAAACGGTGTAATCATCACGCAATGATGCGTGGGATTGATTAATCAAGCGCCCAACCTTTTCGAAATCTGAATTACCTAGAGCATCCACACAATCAAGAACTCGCTGCATTTCGGTTACAGCATGACGGGCCCGGACAAACTCAGTTTCTGTAAGGAGTGAACGGGAAGCCTCTAATTGTTCCATAGTTAACTCACGTAGGGATGTAATGCCTAGTTTTGCGACCGCTGATTCACAAGAAGCGCGCCGCTCTGCATATCCACCATCGGTTAAGGCATGGTGTGCCTGAGTGTCAACAATCAGAAGCTCCAAGCCGCTTGATGCAACATCAAATGGAATATTTTTGGTGGATAAATCGCGACAATCTAATAAAAGCGCAGACCCTTGAGTTGCCATCAGAGAAATAGATTGATCCATGATTCCGCAGGGCACACCTACATATTTATTTTCAGCCTTTTGTGTAAGCCGAGCTAATTCTTCTAAGTTGTAACCCATATCAAAGAGATGGTTCATAGCGGTAGCAACTGAGCATTCAAGAGCTGCCGATGAAGACAGACCAGCACCTAGGGGAACGTGGCCATCAATCATTAAATCAACACCTTGGTTAACACCCATCGACCATAAAACCCCGAGCGCATAACGCTCCCATTCACCCTTTAAGCCTGGTTTAACCTGATTGATATCAACGGTTACAACCTTGCTTCTGCGTTGAGCAGATGCGATGCGAACCTTAGAGTCATCCCGTTTTCTGGCAGCAACAAAGGTTCGATCTTTAATTGCAAAGGGAAGTACAAATCCATCGCTGTAATCAATGTGCTCTCCGATGAGATTTACGCGACCAGGAGCAGCTGCCACAAGATCTGGCTCTTCACCAAAGGTTTCTAGAAATTTTTTTTCAATACCGCTCATGGTTAGGCCATCGAATTGAGGGTATCGGCGACCATAGTTGTCATGTCTCTAGTTGGGGACCAATTCAACATTCTCTTTGCCTTGGAGATATCTGCAATTAACACTGCAGGATCACCAGCTCGCCGTGGCGAATCAAGATATGGAATTTGATGCCCAATCGCATCACTTGCTGCCTGCACAACCTCACGGACCGAGTAACCAGAGCCGCTTCCTAAGTTGTAAATCTCATGACCTACTGCGTCTAGAGAGTTTAAAGCCTTGATGTGTGCATCGATCAGATCAATAACATGAACATAATCACGGATACATGTGCCATCGGCTGTAGGCCAATCCGTGCCAAAAATCTTCACTGGATTTGCATCAGTGCTCCGCAGGACATTAGGAATTAAGTGAGTCTCTGGGTTATGACGCTCTGCAAGCCATCCACGCTCGGCCTTTAGTGCGCCAGCAACATTGAAGTACCGCAATGATGCTGCAGAGATTCCATGTTCTGAAGCTTCTTTGGTGATCATGTGATCAATTGCCAACTTAGTTGCACCGTATGGGTTTGTTGGATTTGTCTCTGCTGTTTCAAGAATCGGAACCACCTTGGGCTCACCATAAGTTGCCGCAGATGATGAAAATACAATTTTTGTGATTGATTGCTTGCGCATCTCATCGAGCAGTATTCGTGTTCCATCAACATTGACTGATTGATACAAATCTGGCTTTTCCACAGATTCACCCACTAAGGACTTACCAGCAAAGTGCATCACCGCTTCACAACCAGTTAACGCCTCCGCAACTTCAGATGCATTCAGAAGCGATCCTCGTATGAAACGCACACCCGCTGGCACGGTATCGGCGTGACCCATGCTGCAATCATCAAGAATTGAGATTTCAAAGCCTTGGCCTAGCAAGATTTCAACAGCAGTGGAGCCGATATAGCCAGTTCCGCCGGTAACCAGTACTCGCATTACAGAACCACTTCGCGAAGTTGTGCCGCAGATTGCTCTGGGCGCATATCCATAATGAAAGCCCCCATTGCCGACTCTGATCCTGCCAAATACTTTAACTTTCCAGGTGCACGGCGCACACTTGTGATCTGCCAATGCAAGCGCAGCAGATCTCTACCAACGCGGACAGGTGCTTGATGCCAAGCGGCGATATACGCCATTTCAATTCCAAAGACACCATCTAAACGGCGAGTAACTTCTAGGGCTATTTCAGGGAAGGCATCGCGATCTACATCGGTAAGTTCAGTTAAGTCCGCAACTGGGTTAAGCGGGGTTACATGAATCTCAAATGGATAGCGGGCTGCGTATGGAACGTAAGCGATCCAACGATCATTGCGAGCAACAATTCTCTCCTCATCAAGAAGTTCACGAGCAACGACCTCATCAAAGAGAACCTTGCCGGTCTCCTTTTTGTACTTGGTTGCAGCCGCCAACATCTTTTCTACTCGTGGAGGCAGATACGAATAAGCATAGATCTGGCCGTGGGGATGAGAGAGGGTCACACCAATTTCTTCACCACGATTTTCAAATGGTGCGATGTGCTGAATAAAGCTTTCTTTTGATAACTCAGCGGTTCTATCAATCCACGCCTCTAGTAGAACTCGAACACGTTGTGCTGATAAATCTTTAAATGCATTGCCATGTTCTGCGGTAAAGCAAATAACTTCACACTTTCCAGCTGCGGTTCCTAAATCTGTGTCTGGTCCAACGATGTCAGGTAAGGCCCAATCACCGACTGGTGGACGAAGTGAAGGGGAGCGGTTATCAAAAACAACAACCTCAAAATCTGATTCTGGAATCTCTGTTAAGAGCTCACCCGTAGTTGGGCAAAGCGGACATAACTCTTTAGGTGGCAAAAAGATTCTTCCCTGACGGTGAGCTGCCATTGCGATCCACTCATTGACCAAAGGATCTAAACGAAGCTCACCAATTCCTGGCTGCTCCTCTTGGGGGCGAGCATCGAGAGCGGTACGCGCTTGGCCTGCGGTGTCGTAGTAGCGAATTGTTCGCCCATCAGCCATTTGGCGATCATTTCTGGTGACGCCGGCGTTAAGTTTTTTACTCTCGCTCATAGTGTCGTTACTCTACCTTTGTGAGCAAGCAATCTGCACTATTGAGCGCCTCTACATCTGCTTTGTTACTCGAAGTTGTAGATGGAGCGCTCATCATTCAACATTGGGGAGCGCCGCTTCAGGGCGAGCTTGCATCTGTACAAACCGCAATTCGCCCATCCATCGCAAATAGTTCATGGGATTTTCCTCAATTCCCAGGAATCATGCGTGAGAGTTCACGAGGATTTTTAGGCCGACCAACACTGTCGGGTCATCGTTCAGGAAAAGCATGGTCAACAAAGTTTGAGGTAACTGATTTTCACCACAATAAGAATCAAGTCGCAGTTACTTTGCGGGATTTTCATGCCGAATTAGAGGTTACGCTTAATTTTGATTTAGATGTCCATGGAGTCTTAACTCAAAAGGGTTTGGTTAAAAACATCGGATCAACTGATTACACCGTCAACGAATTCATCCATTGGCTTCCGCTTCCAAAAGAGGCGACACAAACCCTAGATTTTGCGGGTCGTTGGTCAAATGAACGAAACCCTCAGCGAAAAGATATCGCTACCGGTACCTGGGTTCGCGAATCTCGTGAAGGCCGCAGCGGACACAACTTCTCTATTGCAAATATTGCATTAACTTCGCAAACATCATTTCAATCTGGAAGTGCATGGGCTACAAGTATTGCGTGGAGTGGTAACTCACATTACCTAGTTGAAAAACTCTTTGATGGGTCTGTCTCTATTGGTGCTGGTGAGTTATTACTTCCCGGTGAGATAACTCTTGCTGCGGGAGAAAGTTATGCTGCTCCAGCACTGCTCTCTGTGTTTTCAGCTGATGGCCTAGATGGTGTCAGCGCTGCATATCATTCATATTTGCGTGCTCGTCCGATGCATCCAAAGAGACCACGTCCATTAACTCTCAACATGTGGGAGGCGCTGTACTTTGATCATAATGAGGAGAAAATCAAAGCTCTTATCGATGTAGCAGCTGAAATTGGTATTGAACGTGTTGTTCTCGATGATGGTTGGTTCCACTCACGCCGAGATGATCGTGCTGGTCTGGGTGACTGGGTGATCGATCCAGCTGTTTGGCCTAATGGATTGTCACCGATCATTAAGTACATCAATGACAAGGGAATTGAATTTGGCCTGTGGTTTGAAGGTGAGATGGTTAACCCTGATTCAGATCTTTACCGTGCACATCCTGAGTGGATCTTGCATGAAGGTGATCGTGTTCCACCTCTGTGGAGACATCAATTGGTTTTGGATTTGGGTCATGAAGGTGCTTTCAACCATGTCCTCGAGCAAACATCTGCTGTCCTTTCAGCACACAACATCGCCTACATAAAGTGGGATCACAACCGAGTACTTGTAGATGCTGGACATCTTGGTCAGGCCGGCGTGCATCGCCAAACTCAAGCCATTTATCGATTGTTTGCAGAGCTTAAGAAGCGTCACACCGCACTCGAGATTGAATCTTGCGCATCAGGTGGTGCACGAATTGATCTTGGTGTAATTGATTTAGTTGACCGCTTCTGGACTAGTGATAACAACGATGCGTTAGAACGCCAAACAATTCAGCGTTGGACAGCGCAAGTCATCGCTCCAGAACTACTGGGCACTCATATTGGCCCAACTCATGGACACCAAACAGGCCGCACCCTTGAACTATCGATGCGTGCAACCACCGCACTTTTCGGCCATGCTGGTATCGAATGGAATATCACCGAAGCAAGTGAGTCAGAGCGCAAGCAATTAGCTACTTGGGCGCAGTACTACAAGGACAATCGTGCGCATCTGCATTCAGGAAAAATGGTGCGTGTTGATTATCCAGAAGCACATGCATATTTGCATGGAGTAACAGCTCAGGATAAATCTCGAGCAATCTTTGCTTACGTTCAATTGACACCAACAGTTGCTATTCATCCATCACCATTGAAGTTTCCAGGATTAGATCCATCAGCTACTTACAAGGTTCAAGCTGTATTCCCTGCGGGTAAGCCACGTTTTATGCTGATTACTCCACCAGATTGGATGAGCGGAATTTCACTTTCAGGATCTGTGCTTGCTTCAATTGGCGTGACTGCACCAATTCTTGCTCCTGCAAATGCTTTCTTGATTGAAATTACTAAGGCTTAATCCACCCAGTT
>CAZCDF010000018.1:0-13701 GCA_964497665.1 uncultured Candidatus Planktophila sp.
TCTGGAAGTGTTGCAATCTGAATTGGGAATGGATGCATGATTCCTTGCTTGCTTAGTGCGTTAACAAGTGGCGCTGCAATTCCAAGATCAGCAAATGTTGTTGTGATCTCAGTTAGGGGAGTTGCATCAACAAGATTTGCATCTGCAAGGTTTGCTGAAATGTAGTTGTCATCAGCACCGAAATCGACCGCTGCATTTGAATGCGACTTAGCGTGCTTTTTGAAATCATCACGAGCATATGCTGGTGAATCATTGCGGCGATCGCGTACTGGACGCTCTGCACGGAAGTTAGCTGCGCGTGTATCTGGTGCAACGCTGTTCTTCTTTGGGCGAGTTGGATCAAACTTTTCGCGCTTGCGTGGATCAAAGTTTGGACGACCATCATCGGTGCGTGCAATCTTTGCCTTCACTGCATCGCGACGTGTTGTTGGACGAGTATCAGATTTTTTTGGTGCTGATTCGCGAACTTCGCGTTCTTTAACAAACTTCTTTGCACGAGAATCTGGACGTTGTGAACGTTCGATACGCGCCTTGCGCTCATCCGGCGCTTCTGTTGGACGTGGCTTTGAAGCGGTTTGTTCTTGGTAACGCTTTGCACGCAACTTTGAACGCTCTACTAAGCGAACTTCCTTCTTTGATGCTGTTGAAGTATCAACATCTGAATAACGACGAGTTGACACTGGTTTACCTGTCTGGGGCTTAGCTGCTGCACCCTTACGAGCTGCCTTTTGTGCAGTCGTGTGACGGGCTTTTGGAGCTGCTTCTTTAAAAGCCGTAGCCTTTTTTGTGCGCTTAGGCTTTCCTGCTGATGCTGCGCGACGAGCTTTTCCGGGCGCGCTAGTACGTGGTTGTAGAGACATAGAAATGCATACCAATCGAGACGACAAGCGCGTCTCGGGTATAGCTCGCACTTTTGGCGGCTAGGGCGAAAATAAGACTCGCATGTAGTGCTGCATGTGCAGCACTTGGGGGAAGTGCTTTGGTGCGGTCGCACCAACGGGTTAATTCTACCGTGGATTATTGAATGGAAAAACCAACAGGCAATTCAAGACGATTGGCCGCTAATAACGCTGAATCAGTAAGGATTTCATGGGTAGAACCATCGGCAACAATGACCCCACCCTTCAAAATAACTGATCGCGCACATAGTTCATATGCATAGGGAAGATCATGGGTAACCATCACCATTGTGATGTCCAGCGAACGCAAAATATCTGCTAATTCACGGCGGCTTGCTGGGTCCAGGTTTGATGAAGGCTCATCTAAAACGAGGATTTCAGGTTTCATTGCAAGCACGGTTGCAACAGCTACACGGCGACGTTGTCCAAAGGAAAGGTGATGTGGTGGACGCTCTTTGTACTCACTCATTCCAACAAGTTGAAGCGCTTCATCAACGATCGCATCTAGTTCAGCGCCACGCTTGCCCATGTTGTACGGACCAAAGGCAACATCTTCACCAACCGTTGGCATAAATAGTTGATCATCAGGATCTTGGAAAACTATTCCAACCTTTGAGCGAATCTCTTTGATTGACTCTTTGTTCTTTGAATCAACAAGTTGACCTGCAACATGGATCGATCCATGAGAAGTTGGATGAATACCGTTCATATGCATAACTAGGGTTGTCTTCCCTGCTCCGTTTGGACCAAGTAATGCAACACGTTCACCCTTTTGAACTGAAAGGTTCACACCAAATAGCGCTTGATTGCCATCGGGGTATGCGAAGGCGAGCTCTTTGATTTCTAAACTTGGGGTATTCATTACATTCTTCCAATCAGTAATTGAGCAATAAAAATAAGTGCAGCAACAAGTGGATAAATCATCGCTGTGAACCAAGTGGAGCCCTTGATTTTGTGTTGATGCTCTTGCGGTAAAACTCCTGCATAACCACGAGACAACATAGAAAGATGCACTCGTTCACCACGTTCGTAAGAGCGAATAAACAATGCACCTGCAGCAGTTGCAAGCACCTTCCATGACTTCATTCCGGTTGCTTCAAAACCTCGCGATTCGCGAGCAATCTTCATCCGCTCCATCTCATCATTGACGACATTTACATATCGCAACATAAATGAGGCGATCTGAACCATCAGTACAGGCAATCGTAGACGTTCTAATCCTCGAAGGATTTCACGAGCGGTTGTCGATGTAGACAAGATAATTGCTGTCATCACGCCCAGCGTTCCCTTTACGACAATGCCAGCACCTGCAATTAAGCCTTCACGGTAAAGCTCAAATGGGCCTACCTGAATTGTTTCGCCAGAACCAAAGAAAGGCATCAAGATTGCAAAGAAGATGAATGGGATTTCGATCAATGCACGCTTAAAAAGCGTTCCATATGGAATCTGCGCGATTCTTACAATAACAAATAGCCACAAGAAATAGGCAATAAATGCGCCCCATTGGGTAACTGGGGTTGAGACAACGATCAGGATAAAGCAGAGCGCAGCAATGATTTTTAAGTGAGATGGAAGAGAGTGCACAACGGTATGACGATGTAGGTAGAGCCGCTCACCCACATCATGGCCATGATGGTGCTTTTCTTCTTGAACCTTAATTTTTTGCCTTTTGTGGTTTACGTGCAATTAACTTGAATGCAACACCGGCAACAATAGCGGTTCCAAGAACACCCACGACGCCAGCGATACCAACTGAGGCACGCTCATTGTCAACACCCTTTGTTCCGTAATCAGATAGAACTACATCAGCGTTGGTGTTTTCCTTAGCGGTTTCAATAAAGCCAATATCTTCAGCGACCTTTTCCAAACCATCTGGTGAAGATGATGCGTAGAAGGAGACAACTCCTGCTAGAAAGAGCGAAACAACAAAGCCAGCGATATAAAACTTTCGGTTGTTAGGCATGTCGAATCTCCAGTTTCTGATTGTTGTTCTTCCAGCCGTAAACCAAATCACTACGACTTGCAATTACCGCGCTGACTGTTAAACCTGTAATTAAACCTTCGCCGATTCCGATCAAGATATGTGTTCCAACCATTGCGCCAAGCACTGTGGTTGTTGAGTAGGTCGCTGTGGCACCCATTGCGTATTGAACGGTAAAGCTAATTGCAGCCATTGGAACTGAAACAAATCCACCGATCGCTGCAGCAAGTGGGATTGAAGCCTTCTTCTTTGGAAGAATCTTGCGAATCAAAAGAAAAGCACCGTAACCAGCCCACACACCAACAAGTGCCATGTTAAATGTGCTCGCACCCAAAGCGGTTAATCCGCCATCGGCAAACAAAAATGCTTGCATCAACAAAACTATCGTTAGGGCCAATGTTGCAGCCCACGGTCCCACCAAGATTGCAGCTAAAGCACCACCAATTAAATGTCCGCTTGTTCCTGCAGCAACTGGAAAGTTGAGCATTTGAACGGCAAAGATAAAGACCGCGGTGAGACCGGCCAATGGCGCAGTCTTTTCATCTAACTGGGAGCGAGCACCCTTCAGCGCTACCGCCACACCCGCTGCGGATAGGCCGGTGAAGATGACAGAGGTTTGGAGATCAAGAAACCCATCTGGAATATGCATAGGGAAAGGTTAATGCAAATCGTTTGCATCTGCCAGATATAGGCAGGTGAGCGTGGCCTAGGGTATGCCAATGCGTAAATTCCTGGTGCTGGCGATAGTTGTTGCCCACCTTTTACCCATCCAAGCCACCGCCTCCGATTGCTCATGGGATCGCGCAACAGGGTGGGTTGCTCGCGAGAACCAAAAAGCTGGAGATAAGAAATGGAGCGAAGGTGTGCCCCTGCGCTACAGCGCTGATTTTTCTCGCCGGAAAGATATTCCGCGAATTGAAGGGTATCTAAGTTCGAGCAGTGCAACCTGTGGCGAAAAGTTAACTCTCACAACAGTTGGTTCCAAGAAATTTACCGCCTCCATTTATCGCATGGGTTACTACAACAACTCTGGCGCTCGCCTTGTGAAAACTTTGAAATCTCCAAAGAGTATTTCAATTGATTCTAAGACCCCACCTGGGCAGTATTTGATCAAACTTTCAAACAGGTTAAGGGCTGCAACCTTCGTACCATTTCTTGTGCATGATGTTAATCAGAGCGATCTAACTTTGATTTCATCAGTTCTAACCTGGCAGAGCTACAACCAATGGGGTGGTTACTCACTGTACAAAGGCCCAGATGGTAAACGAGAAAGTATGGCCACAAGTGTGACCTTCAATCGTCCATACGATGGTGATGGTTCAGGTCAATTTAGATATATGGAACAACCCTTATTAACCATGATGGAAAAAATGGGTTTAGACATCAACTACGCAACTGATTTTGAAGTTGATCGAAATCCAGAAATTTTCAACACAACAAAGGCAATCGTTGTCGGCGGTCATAGCGAGTACTGGACAATTCAAATGCGCCAGCGCATCGAAGCTGCGGTCGCACAAGGTAAACATCTCCTTGTTTTTGGTGGTAACACCGCATATGGCATTACTGAAATTAAAGGCAGAGAGATATCAGGACGTAAACCATTTCGAGAGATTAATCAGCCAGAATCAATGCTGCTTGGATCTCAGTACTTCGCTCTTGGAATCAAAAAAGATTTAATCTCAAACAACGCTTGGCCTTTTTCCGTATTGAGTACCGATGCGGTGATAAAGGGTTTGTATGGCTATGAGGCGGATACAGCTATGGGAACAGTTGGCCCAGGCGTTCAAGTAGTGGCACGTGCTGCGATTAGCCCAACGGAAAAGGGCTTTGTCGCAATGTCCACCTATTACAACGCTCCCAGCGGTGCGTCGGTCTTAAATATGGGCACCAACGCTTGGGTTTGTGCGATGAGCAACCAATGTCCTTGGGGCCATACCTTTGACCCAATGGATCAACAACAGGTCAACATAGTGACCGCGGAGGTGCTCAAAGCGGTCAAAACTTCAAAATGGCCAGTGGCGCAGATTGATTTTCCCAGCCGTCCTTAACCAGATGCGTATAAGGTCTCGTGCATGAGTGAAGACGAAGGCATGGAAGAACTCGTCACTGAAGAGATGCTCTGGGACCGAATCCCTGAAGTTGAAGGTGAAGAACGTGCCAGCACTTACTACGAATTAAGTGCACGAATTTATGCACGTGGTCAATATGACGAGGCGTTAGCTCTTGCTGAAACCGCTCGCGATATTTATTCACAGTTGGGTGCATCTGTTTCCTCTGAAGGTTTAGCGCAGGCCTATTCGGCAATTGGTTACAATCTAAATCAACTAAAGCGTATGGATGAAGCAGCAACTGCAATGAGCAAAGCTGTTGAAATTTTGCGGGAAAACAAATCACCTATCGCTTTAGAACTTGCATGCACACTTGGTGAATGGTGGTACTCATCAAAGAAGTATGACAAAGTTGTTGAAACAATGAATGAGTGCGCACAAGAGCATCTAGTTGATGGAAATGAAATTGGTGCAGCTAACGATCTACATCTCATTGGATGTGCCGAACGCGAACTGAAGAATTATGAAAAAGCGATCGAGGCGTTCAAAGAGGCACGATCCTTATTCAAGCGTAACAAAGAGGTAATCCATGTTGCTCGCTGTGATCAAAAGATGGCTTCGTGCTTGATTGAATTAGGTGAAGGTGAACTTGCGCTAGAGACAGCACGTAAAGCGGTTGATGTATTTGAGACAGGACATGATCACCGTCGCGAGACCTTTGCCTCCTTTGAGTTTGGCAAGGCGCAGATCCTGCTTGAAAAATATGATGAAGGCTTAGCGACTTTGGAGAATGTCTTAGCGATCGTTAGTGAAGATGAACCTAAGGATTTTGAGTTCATCGTTGATATTGAGTCTCGAATCGCGAAGATTTTGCGGATGCAGGGCCGAGTAGATGAAGCTGATGAGATTGAACGTCGCCTCAAGTCGGTTCAAGAGGCGTTGGAGGATGAACCTGAGCGTGATCTCCTCAATTAAAGGCAGGGATCAGCTCAGCATCACAATGGTGTGCCTCGGCAATATCTGCCGTTCGCCCATGGCTGCAGCTGTTTTAGCCAACAAAAAGCGCTCGATTAAATCTCCAATTATCAATGTAGATAGCGCTGGAACCGGACCGTGGCATATAGGCCAAGGCCCACACCCATCTTCAAAAAAGATTTGGGAAAAAGCTGGTTACAAGCATGAACACACAGCAAAGCAATTTACGAGCAATGATTTTTATGTTCATGATTTGATTTTAGTGATGGATTCTAGCAATTATCACAACGTTGTTTCCTTAGCTGAAAATGAAGAGCAACGTTCAAAGGTTTTTTACTTAAGAAGTTTTGATCCAGAGTTAAAGGGAATCGATCCAAAATCTGCTGATTACTTTAAGTTAGAGGTGCCAGATCCTTACAACCAAAGTGATGAAGCGTATGAAACAACATTAGCTATGGTTGAACGCGCAGTAGATGGTTTGCTTGCTGAACTAATCTCTTAACGAGGTAAGTGTTGCAAAGCCCAGTGATACATCGCTATCGCACCTGCTGCTGATGCATTCATAGAACGAGTAGAACCATATTGATTAATCTCGTACATAACTTCACACACTGCGATACCTTCATCTGACATGCCCGCACCTTCCTGCCCAAATAAAAGTACGCAACTTTCGGGTAACTGTGCAGACTCCAATTGCTTTGAACCTGGAACATTATCTATTCCAATAATCGGTAAACTTTGCTCTTTGCAGTACTTTGCGAAATCTTCAATAGTTGGATGATGCATCACAGTTAGATATCTATCGGTCACCATCGCACCGCGCTTGTTCCAATCACGCTTACCAACGATATGAACCCCTGAAACATTGAAAGCGTTTGCTGTTCTGACAATCGACCCAATATTGAGATCATGTTGCCAATTTTCGATAGCGATCTGCAGTTTGTGACGTTTAGTGTTCAAATCTGCCACAATCGCTTCAACTGTCCAGTATCGATAGTGATCTAAGACATTTCTACGATCGCCATTCAGTAATAATTCAGGATCGTATTGATCCCCTTCAGGCCATGGTTTCTCGTGAGGCCCAACACCTACAACAGGGAAAAATTCACCTGGGCCAATACTGGCGGGGGTTGTTGGAGAAGACATGTATGCACTCTAAACTGAATACATGTCAGCTATCAACACAGTCGTTTATGTAATTCACCTACTGTCTGTTCTAGGCATCCTTGTCCTTTTGCTGCTTCAGTGGAAGAAATCTCCTCGCACATTAAATCCAGGAGTGCTTCACGCAAGCCTCACTGCGCTAATAGCTGGAATCATTTTGGTTGGCCTTCATAATGTTGTTAAGCCTGATGAAGAGCTCAACCACATCAAAGTTGGCATCAAGTTCATATTTGTACTTGTGATTCTGGTTCTAGGTTATACAAATCTAAAGAAGCCAGAACTTCCAAAAAAGGTTTGGCTAACGATGCTTGGCTTGACCATTACAAATATCGTTATAGCTTCCTGGCGCTAGAAAGTAACGATGCGCTCTTTGTACCGTGTAGTCGCGATAGGCCTTGCCTTACTACTTTCGGTACTTCCTGCCCATGCAGCGCTCAGCCCAGAATCAATTCCCGCCGCCTTTGATGAGCTTTTGAAAAATCAAAATCTTGCAAACCCAGCCATGATTATTATTGATGGCAATACAGGCGCGGTTATTTATGAAAAAAATGCATACTCACAACGTAAACCCGCTTCTGTGATGAAGATTTTGACAGGTGCTGTCGTGCTAGAACATCTTGATCCACTCTCAACATTTGGCACAACGGTAAACATTAACCCTGAGCAAAAAACAGTTATTGTTCGGGGCTCTTACGATCCCTGGATCAGCTTGGATCACAGCACAGCACGCAAAATGAATCGTGCATCTCTTCCATATATTGGATTTCGCACTATGACATATGTAAAAGAGTTCAACGGTGGTTCGCTCAAGAATTACAAAGTTATTTATAGTGGCTTATATTCACAAGATGTTTCTAATTTAAAAGCCTTTTGGGCCAAGCGAAACTTTAAACCAACCATGAAGGCGGTTTCTGATGAAGAAGCTTTTATGGCCCTTGGTGAGCAGGTAGTTGCAGAGAGTTCGCCGACAGTTGGAGCCTTACTGGACTGGATTCTGCTTTGGAGCGACAATCTAATTTCAGAGCGTTTAGCCCGTTTATCTGCAAAAGCTGCAGGTTATGGCATGGATGACAAAGGTGTAGATAAAGTTTTTAGAGATTTGCTAGCCAACTTAGAGATTGATGCAACAAAGTTAGTTGTTGCAGATGCAAGTGGCTTGTCTAGGAAAAATAAAATCACAGCAAAGTTAATGGGTGAACTGCTCTATAAACTTCGCAAAGATGAAAAGTACGCACTGATGTATGCAGGCCTTCCAATTGGTGGAGTCTCTGGAACCCTTCGTACCCGTTTTCTCACGACCGCACCGGGAGCGGTTGGTTTGGTGAGAGCAAAAACTGGAACTCTCAATGGAACCGCAACCCTTGCTGGTTATGTTCAATCCACCGATCGGGAATACATCTTTGTCACCCTTGCAGATGAGATAGCCAAAGGAAATTCAGCGCTTAAAAGAGCACGAGCTGCAATTGATCGAGTACTTGGTCGAATCGCAGCTCCAAATATTCCAGCCGAAATTTCTCCAGCCCCTTAATTGTTGGAGTAAATCTTTATCTGGCCCTTATAACAAGCAACCCAGGTATTTCCAGTTGGGGCATCGTAGGTAATTCCAATTGGTTCATTACATACCTTGATGTTTTGAGTTACTTTCATATCACTAGTTCTAACCCGAGACATAGTGTCGCTCTTGTAATTTACAACGTACAGAGCAGCTCCATCTGTAGATATAGCAAGACTTCGCGCGGCCTCACCAGTTCTAACAGATTTACCTGGCTTATTTGTTAGTAGATCCCAAGAGGCCACACGGCCAGAAAGATTCATCGTGACATACATTGTTGAGTTATCAGGTGATAAAACAATGGCGCGCGGATTGCTTCCGATGGGAATGTATGAGGTGGAAAAATCTTGCAGATTAATTACATGGATTCGATTGCCGCCCATTTCAGCAATATATGCCTTTGTAGAGTCATTACTGATAGCTATTCCACGTGGATATCGGCCAATTTTTACTGTTTTTATTACTTTGTTCTGTTCAATCGAGATGATTGAAACTGTGTAAGAACACCAATTTGCAACTAGTAGGTACTTGTTATCAGGTGTTATCTCAACAACTTTTGGTACTGATCCAACGGGATAAACAGCATCTATTTGGTAATCGCTTCGATTAATTCTGTATACAAAACTCTTGTCATATCCATCGGAAGGTGAACACGTGTCAGTTCCTTCTTTGTTGTAACCCTTGCCGTACATGGCATAGTTACTAATGTATAAATATTTTCCATCTGGCGAGAAAGTTCCCTCTACGGGAGCACCCTTGTACTTTCCAGAATTTTTAGAGAATCCAAAATCCTTTAATGAAACAGAGTCTGAGATAGTGTGTAAAAGCTCAAATGTCTTTGCGTCATATACGGTGACGGAATGCCGGTACATCATGTTATGTGCGCTGACAACGCCATCACCTGAACTGCGTACAGATTTGGGAGCGATTGAACCGTTGATAGTGTGAATTAACTTCATCGATGGCGATTCAATATCGGCCTGCGCAGGTACGCCAATTAAAGATAAGGCAGCTAGCGCGAAGAAGGGTAAAAACTTAGAACGCATTTGCTAACTGTACTAGTTAGTCGTCATCGCCTTCGTCTTCATCTTCGTCATCATCTTCATGATCACGACCATGATCATCGTCATCATCCTCATCATCTCCACCAGCAGGCAACTTGGAGATCGCTGGATTTGCCAACTTATTTGTAGCAACAGCACCAACAGCAACCGCTTCCGCAGTTGTTGGAGCGCTCTCAGATTGAATTGTTTGAGTCGCATCGGGCTCTGAGGCTGAGAATGGAGTTATATTTTGGGTTTGAGCGGTGACCGCACCTACACCCAGAATTAGTGCAGCCACTAGCACTGCACTTACAGGTAGTGACTTTGACACTTTACGAAGCTCTGGCTTTTCATCGTTGTCAAAAATCTCAAACCATTCAGGCTTGTTGTTCGCAGTCATTAACTATCCCCTCGTTGAGAGCAAGGTAACTATTATCCCTGTGAGAGGTCTGGGAGGCGCACTCCTAAAGGCTGGGTAATCTTGGCACGTGAGCAGCGCTATGCGGGGATACCTCGATCTGATGAAGTTAAGAGTGGTAGAGCTCTTACTCGTCTCAACATTGCCCGCCATGGTTCTTGCGGCCAAAGGATTACCCGAGTTCAGATTAGCTTTCGCAACTATTTTTGCAGGCACTCTTGCAGCTGGAAGCGCAAATGCCTTCAACATGGTGATCGAAAGTGAGCTTGATAAGTTAATGGCGCGCACCGCAAAGCGTCCAATTGTTACGGGTCAGATTTCAAAGAAGAATGCAACAGTTTTTGCAACTCTGATTGGGCTTCTTGCCTTAATTATTTTTTGGATTTTCACAACACCGTTGGCAACACTTCTTGCACTTATTGCAATAGTTTTCTACGTCGTTGTTTACACCATGGCGCTGAAGCAACGCACCTCACAAAACATTGTTTGGGGTGGCGCTGCTGGTTGTATGCCAGTGTTAATCGGTTGGGCTGCAGTTACTAATTCATTGTCACCAACTGCATGGGCTTTCTTCTTTGTTATTTTCTTTTGGACACCACCACATTTCTGGGCCTTAGCAATTAAGTACAAAGATGATTACGCAGCAGCGGGAACACCAATGCTCCCAGTTGTTGCAACTAAGGGGCGAGTCCTTAAGGAGATGTGGTTTCACACCATCTTGATGGTTGCATCATCTATCTGGTTGATTGTCACTGCTGAACTACCTGTGTGGTCTTTGGTTGTGACCATCGCTCTTGGTTTAGTTTTCGCTGTTCAACTTGTTGCACTCAAAGAAGGATCGGAAGATTATTCAAAAGTTGCCGGCAAAATATTTCAATGGTCTATCACCTATTTGAGTTTGCTCTCAGTATTGCTAGTTGTTGCCCAGTTACTTAGCTAAAGCTTGCTGCAAATCCCTTATCAAATCACTTGAGTGTTCTAATCCCACTGACAAGCGCAATACTGAAGGTGTAATTCCCATATCAGCCTGAACTTCTGGCGCTAAACGTCGATGTGTAGTTGATGATGGGTGAGTAATTAATGATTTGCTATCACCCAAATTGTTAGAGATATCAATAACTCGAAGCTTGTTCATAAAGGCAAAAACTTCGGCCTGAGAACCATTGAACTCAATACCAATTGTGGAACCACCACCATTGTTCATTTGTTTCATTGCTAATTCATGACCTGGGTGAGACTTTAAACCTGGGTAACGGACAGATTTGATCGCGGGTTGCTTTTCAAGGAATTCCGCAACAGCTTGTGCGTTTGAAACCATGCTCTCGACTCGCATGTGCATTGTTTCCAATGATTTAACCAGCACCCAGGCATTGAATGCGCTTAGGGCAGGACCTGTGTGACGCACGAAGGGAAGTAACTTCTCTTGAATGTAAGAAGCAGATCCCAACAATGCACCTGCTAGTACTCGACCTTGACCATCAATGTGCTTAGTTGCAGAGTACATAACAACATCAGCACCAAGTGATAAAGGCTTTTGTAATACTGGAGATGCCATGACGTTGTCCACGATAACCGTTGCTCCAACTTTATGTGCCAGTTCGCTCACCATTGCGATATCAACGATTTCAAGTAATGGATTACTTGGTGTTTCTATGAAGACAGCCTTTGTTGGCTTAGTCAGCGCCTTGGCCCAAGCAGCGGGATCATTTCCCTTTACTAATTCAAAGGTAACGCCCCACTTTGGCAAAAACTCTGTAATTACAACGTGACAAGAGGAGAACATGGCAGCTGATGCAACAACATGATCACCTTGTTCTACTAGGCATGCAAGGGATGCGAACATGGCAGACATTCCTGAACCAGTTGCCACACACATCTCGGCACCTTCAATTGCAGCCAAACGCTTTTCAAACATCGCAATAGTTGGATTGTGGAAGCGGCTATAAAGATAGTGATCAGTTTCTTCGGCAAAGGAATCAAATGCCTCTTCTGCGGATGTATAAGTAAAACCACTATTGAGAAATAAAGCTTCAGATGTTTCGCCAAAACCTGTTCTAGCAAGACCGGCACGAACTGAATGAGTTTGTGGATGTAACTCCCAGTCAGGTCCCAGAGTTTCTGGACGAGGTTGATACCCCCAAGGACGTTTGCTCATGGCTCAATTGTGGCAGAGTACGGCTATGACTAATACTGCTATTTCAGTCTCAGATCTATCTAAGAAGTATGAGGATCGCTTAGCGGTCTCGCATATCAACTTTGAAGTACCGCTCGGTACGGTGTGTGGCTTTGTTGGCCCAAATGGCTCAGGCAAGACAACCACGATGCGCATGCTACTTGGACTCATCACACCGACAACAGGCCAAGGGCACATTCTTGGCGAGCCAATCGAACACCCTGAAAAGTATTTGAGCCGAGTTGGCGCGATGATTGAAGGCCCAGCTTTCTATCCTGCTTTGTCAGGTCATGAAAACTTGATGGTGCTTGCCCGTCTTGGTGGCTTTCCTATCGAACGAGTTCAAACACTTTTAGAAAAAGTTGGACTTGGGGATCGTGGAAAATCAAAGTACAAGACTTATTCATTAGGTATGAAGCAACGGCTAGGTATTGCAGCAGCGTTACTGCCAGATCCAAAGTTGCTCATGTTAGATGAACCTACAAATGGCCTAGATCCTGAAGGAATTCAAGAGGTGCGCGCATTGCTGCGCGAGCTTGCAAATGAAGGAACAACGGTGTTCGTCTCCTCTCACTTGCTTTCTGAGCTAGAAATCATCAGCGATCACATAGTGATGCTACGTAAAGGTGAAATCGTTTTTGCTGGCCCTATTGGCGATTTAATGACCAAGCAGCAACCAACAATCATTGCTAAATCACTTCAGCATGCCGATCTTGCAAAGATTGTTGCAATCGCCGAAAAGTCAGGACATCAGGCGGTTATTCGCAATGACTCAGTTCACGTTCTAGCACCGATGGAATGGGCGCCAGTTCTTAATAAAGCTGCTTTTGATGCAGGAATAACCCTGGCACAACTTGCTCCTCAGCTACCAAACCTAGAAGAAACATTTTTTGAAATGACGGGGGATAAGTAATGTTAAATGTTGTTAGAGCAGAACTTCGCAAGTTACGTCGCCCAACATTATTTCTAGGCACCATGGGTGCAGTTTTCTTTTTCAGCGCACTCTTTTCAGCGCTACTTTACTTACTAATTGATTCACCTCAAGGTAATGCAGATCGAGGACAAGTAATTAGTCGCGAGGTACTAGCTCTTGCAAGCGGTGGCGTCCAAGGTTTTGCAAGTGTCGGCGGCTTCTTAGGAATCATCGCCTTGTGTGTTTTTGCTGCGCAAACAGCGCAGGAGTACACATATGGAACTCTTCGTAATTTATTGGTTCGTCAGCCAGGTCGTATGAAAATCTTGGTTGGAAAACTGATATCCATGAAGATATTTGCTCTTGTTATGATTATCTTGTCTGCAATTGTAAGTATTGCAACATCTGTGATTTTGGCTCCAACCGTTGATGTCTCAACAGAGCTTTGGTTTTCTAGTGCTGGTATCGAGTTCATCTACACAACTTTTATCAATGTAACCATCTCGGTAGTGGGATTTGGAATTATCGGAATGGT
>CAZCDF010000019.1:0-13660 GCA_964497665.1 uncultured Candidatus Planktophila sp.
CAATATCGTGGCTATTCATCGCCTCTGTCAGGGCGATGTAGGTGTTGGCATCAAAACGTTTAGCCAACTTGCTGGCTTGGTGATCTAGATAGGACTCGACGGCATACCGCCCCGTCTCATCTCCCTGCATCTGGCGACCAAAGCGAATATCCATCTCTGCTTCAGTTCTATAGGTCAGATGGGCGATGCGTCGAGCAATTCCCATTCCCTCATCAGGGCCAATCTCTTGCTCGTAGTAATCGCCTTTGTTGAAGTATGGATCTGCCTTGATCGCACGAATTTGAATTGATGCCGTTCCGATTTGATCACCAGTTGCAACAGCTGAAGATCCAATGGTGCAGATCGCACCAACACGATCAGGTAGCTGCACCGCCCACTCCAGTGCACGCATTCCACCTAAGGATGGACCGACAGCAAGTTTGTACCTTTCAATTCCCATCGCATCGGTAAATGCAATCTCGGCGTTGACCATATCCCGAATCGTTATCGCGGGAAAACGAGAGCCCCACCTTTTGCCATCAGGTGCAAGTGATGATGGACCGGTAGATCCCTGACATCCACCGATGACATTAGGACAGACCACAAAGTATTTATCGGTATCAAATGGCAATCCTGGGCCAACCATGGATGGCCACCAACCAGGAACATCTGACCAACCGGTCATCGCATGATTTACTAAAATCGCATTATCTTTTGCGGCGTTTAATTGGCCCCAGGTTTGATAAGCGATAGTGACATCGGGAAGTGTTTCGCCATTTTCAAGAAGGAGAAAACCGATCTTGATGAACTTACGTTCACCCGGATCATGAGTCTCGAGCCATGCACCTGTTGCGGTCACTTGAAATCCTTCGCCTGCGCTTGTCGCCGTAGCGACCTGTTCGTCACCCGGAGCACCCCGCCGCGGTGGAGGGTTGCCGCCTACTAAGCCGGGGCTAATACGTAGGACTCGTGAACGGTGTAATTCTAGCGACTAGGACTCAAAAATCCCAGCGGTCACCTTGGGGTGGAGCTCTACCCGCATCGCAGCAAAAGCGGCGGCGGGCCAGCCTGATCCAAAGACTCTACGTAGCAAAATGGTTAATGAGTACTTTGGATCATCCTGAGTTGCTCGATCTAATGCACGATAAGCAAGTTCACTATCCCCACGTTCATAGGCCAAGGTTGCAAACAAACATGCAACAGGAGCCACATATCCAGCAGGTGCAACCCGAAGCAAGTACAACCACATGTTCCAGTAGATATCAAAGGTCTTTGCGTTGTGTGTTCCCAATGCAAAATCTCGAACTTGAATATCCATAAGACGACCCAACACCTGGGAAATAAGTTCGACATCGCATTGATACCCACGATCTGCAAACTGCATCGACAAATCAATAACTGCAGTTGCTCCATCTCGTTGCAAAAGATTGAGATCATCCATATCTGGACGCAGTGCAAAGGTGTTCACGCTTTCCATGAATTCAGGGTCTGTTGACAGTGGAAGCGATGTGATGCTGACATAGATATTTTCAGTGGTCATACTTTTATCCTTTGCGTGTTATGAAGTGGGTGGGTGCTTGAACAACTGTGATTTCTGCAAGTGAAATCTTTTTGACGGTGCCAGTTACCGCTCTTACCTGTGCGTTATGGGTGTAGCTGCCATTCCAGGTTGTGAGCAGCGAGACCACATATGTGCCTGGTTGTGAATAGGTATGCCGGATGCTTCCGGTGGGATACGGCCCACCATTTTCTGTTGTGGAGTACAAAGCGCCATCCCCAAAGCTCCAGGTAAAGGATGGTCGTAGCGCTACATCGACAACTTCGCCGATAATGTCGACCCGGCTTTGAAACAAGGATGGAAGATCGCACCAGAAATACACCGGCACATTGACGAGCGGTTCAAACTCGGGTTGATAAGCAACACCTGCGGTAGGAACTAGTTTGGTTAATCGATCGCTGAGATTGACCGCAGTAGTGCTCTTTTTAATGCGTGGCTTATAGGTGCGCTTTACTACAGGTTTTTTTATAACAACCTTTGGTGCTGCAGGCGGAAAAAACAAAGGCCTAACAGTTGGTTTTGGCACAGGCTTGACCGTTGTTTTCTTAGGTGCCTGGGTGATGCTCTTTTTTGCGCTGGTATTGCCTTTACGGGCTTCGATAATTATCTGGTTGTTATCTGTGTACACCTTGATGCAGGCGCTTTCTGCACATTCATCAGCGCTGGCAGCGGTAGGTGCAAGAAATCCAAGAGCGAGAATCACAATGAGGGCAAACATGTGGGGCACCATAAATTGCCGCACAGACGGTATCGCCAACCACTGCGCCAACTGTGGATAGTTGTGACAGGCTACGAACATGACAGCGCGCGATGGTGATGGATGGGTCCAATGCGCCTGCGGCAGTAAGCACTGGGGTCTCAATGGCGCAGCTGGAATTTTGATTCTGCGTGGCCATGAAATCCTTTTGCAGCACCGCGCACCATGGGTGCATAACGGTGACACTTGGGGAATTCCGGGTGGTGCACGGGATTCTCATGAAACAACTATTGAAGGTGCATTTCGGGAAGCGGTTGAAGAGACTGGAATCAATACCGAGTTATTAACCCCCCTACACACCTTTATCGATGATCATGGTGATTGGAGGTACGAAACTGTTATTGCACGAGCAGCAACTGGGTTAACAGCACATGAAGTCAATGATGAATCCCACGAAGTGCGCTGGGTAGATATTGAAAAGGTTGCTGAACTTCCGCTGCATCCCAGCTTTGCGAAATCTTGGCCTGAGTTAGTGAAACTGCTTAATAACTTTATCGGCCCACGTTAATTCAGTTTCGGTGCTGTGCGCCACCACTACGACTGTGGTTCCGCTCTCTGCCAGCTGTTGCAAAAGTTCAATAATCTTCTTGCGACTTGCAACATCTTGGGCAGCTAATGGTTCATCCAACAAAAGAACAGGAGTCTTTTGCGCTATCGCTTGCGCGATTGCAACACGTTGGGCCTCGCCACCAGACAAGGTTGTTACTAAACGATCTGCGATTTCAGCCAGCCCTAGTGCTTGTAGGACATCGGTTGAATCTCCACCCATCTCTACGATCTCGCGCACTGTAAAACCCAAGGTAAAGCTTTGGTTTTGAATCGCCATGGCACGAATTCCTGCCAAGGTGTTGGCAGCGGTCAGTATCGGGTGGGCTTCATCAATGGTGATTGTTCCTTTATCGGGTGCGATATCTCCAGCAATAGCGGCCAATAGCGTTGATTTACCGCAGCCATTAGGGCCGATAATGACGGTGATAGAACCTGCTGGAATCTGTTCTGAGTAATCGTAAATAATTTCGCGGCCATCGCGAACAATAGTGATCTCATCGATAGTAATCATTGAGTTCTCCAGACATTGTTTTTGAATGCAACTAGTGCAATCAAAACCGGTGCACCCAACAGCGCTGTGGCAAGGCCAATTGGAAGCTCATTGGGCTGGGCAATAGTTCGCGACAAGGTGTCGGCGACTACAACAATTAATCCACCAATGATCGCGCTGTGCATGACAAGTGTTCGATGAGAAGGGCCAAAGATAAATCGTGCAATATGTGGCGCAGCTAAACCAATGAAGGCGATTGAACCAACGGTGCTCACCGCTCCACCTGCCAAGATCGACAGTGCGATCAATGCAACTAGTCGGATTCGAGCAACATTTACTCCTAAGTGAAACGCTGTTGCATCCCCTAATGAAAGTCGATCGAGAGCTGGTGCGATTGTCCAGGCAATTGCGATGCCAATTACTGTAGTAACGGCAATACCGATCAAGTTATCTGGTGTTACTAAGGCCAGCGATCCAAAACTCCAGAAGGAAATAGAGCGAGCATCGGCACGAGAAACCATGGCAGATGCGATTCCAACAAAGGAGGTAAAGATTGCAGAGACGGCAATTCCCACAATTATTAATGCAAATGATGAAAGCGCTCCACGTATAGCGGCCAATTTAAAGGTCAGTGATGTTGTCAGCAGCGCACCAATTGTTCCGCAGGCAATTGCACCAATTGTTCCGACCTCAACTAGTCCTGAACTAATCGCAAGAACCGCTCCAAATGAGGCACCTGCTGCTGTGCCCAGAATTGCTGGCTCGGCAACGGCGTTATTGCAGGCCCCTTGCGCCAATAAGCCAGCAACACCTAACGCTGCTCCGACAATTACCGCAGCGGTTACGCGTGGAAATCTGATCTGCCACAAAATCTCATTGCTACCTGGATTAAATAGCGCTGACCAAAAACTCTCAATCTGTGTTGCACCAACATACAAAGAGGCGATGAAAGCAACCGCTAAAAGTAGCGCTGGAAGCCACTTTTTCATGGGGCAACCTTACTGAGGCCAGCAGCTAGCGCTTCAACCAATGAAGGTGTTCTCGGCCCAAAGGACAAAAGTAGCGAGTCATCTACATCTATGACCGCAGAGTTCTTCCCCGCCTTTGTTTGCGCTACACCCGGAAGTTTCAATAAACCTTGAACTCCCCCTACTGATTCAAGACCTTTACTCATTACAAGAATGACATCGGGGTTTAGGGCGGCCAAACTTTCAGCGGTTAAGGTGTTGTATGGTCGAGCTAAACTTTGTGCACCAACATCAATTGCACCAATAGCCTGTAACAAAGAGTCAGCACCCGATCCTTGGCCGCCAATTAAGTAAATTGAGGATGTGCCACGCAGATAAAGAAAGGCAACTCGTGGAGAACTCTTTACAGTTGAAATCTTAAGCGAACTGTTTAACTCCTGAATTAATAACTCAGCTTGTGCCGATGCACCTATGGCTGCGCCAACGGCTCGAACCTTGATAGGTAGATCCTCAAGGCTCCAACTCTCAGGTGTTTCAATCACTGTGATACCCGCAGCTTTGATCGTCGCTATCGCTGCCTTTGGACCTGTTGATGCATCGATCAACACAAGATCGGGTCTGAGCGAAATAACCTTCTCTGGCAAAACCTGATGCCCCGATGTCACTATTGGAATATCAGCCAAGGAGTCTTCAGTACTAGAGATATCTCGACCTACGATGATTGATTGCGCATTGAGCGATTGAATAATCTCGGCGACTCCATTTGCCAAAACAACGACACGTGACGCCGTTAGTGCAGTGTCGGTAGTGAGTGAAATCGATCTCACATCTTCCTGAGAAATTGTGTAACTGCTGGCAACTGGGCTTTGCGAACAGCCAGAAAGCAGCACCGCAAGCGCAAAAATCACCACTTTTCTCATGGGGGTAGTCTGCCAAATCTTTCTCCGACAGATATCTGTGTCCTGTCGGATAAGTGTTTTCAAGGGCTAATTTAGAGTGAGGCCATGAGGAAAATTGTGGCATTAGTAGTGGCTTTCACTATTGCCTCTATGCCTGCATCCTCTGCAGCATCAGTTAAGGGTTCACAAGGTCAGCTCTTATCTGTTTCAAAAACCACAGTAAAAAGCGGTTCAGTTGTAACGGTTAAAGGCAACTACTTTGATGAAACCGTTGGTATCTATTTAGCGTTTTGCGTTATTCCTGCAAAGGGCAAAGCTCCAACTCCCTGTGGCGGCGGAGTTAACAAAGCTGGATTAGGTGAAGCATCTTTTTGGATTTCATCTAATCCCCCACCGTATGCCGTTGGTTTGACGGAAGAGTTTTTACCTGGTGGACGCTTTACCCAGAAGGTAAAGATTTCAAAGCGAATTGGAAAGTTTGATTGCACCAAGGTTAAGTGTGCGATCACCGTACGTGCCGATCACCTGCGTAGCAATGATCGAAGTTCAGATCTGTTTATCCCTATCACCATCAAATAAGGAGAAAAATGAAGAAGCTGGTTCTCGTTGCATTGATTGCATCGCTCATGACACCGTTATCGGCACAGGCTGCTGAGACTAAGTTTGTTGGCGGACCACTTACCAACCTTGATTATCAAGGCGCAACGGTCAACATCACCCTTACCGGTGTTCCAGCTAAGGGCGGGCTTTACATTCAACAATGTGTTGAAGCTCCTGCTGGTGCGCGTTCGGCGTTGTGTAACAAAGCTGTAGAGCTATGGATCTCAACAGCTCGTGGCGCATCATTTCTACCTACCGCTGCAATTGTATTTAAGCCAACTGGTTCATTTGTTTCAGGTACCACAACGGTAGATTGCACCGTTTCTCAATGCGGAGTTTTCCTGCGCTTTGATCACACAGTGCCTGGAGATTTTTCCGAAGATCAATTCTTTCCTCTTACCTTTAAGGCAGCAGCTGCTGGCACAACAACCCTGGCCGCAGATGAGGTAACAGCAACCATTAATGGAGTTGCGGTAACTACCCGCACCCCAGCAACACTGGGTTATCGCCAGGTTGCAACAGTGGCTGCGGTTTCCAAGGCTGGTGCGGTTTTGACCTACCGTTCACTTGCTCCGGCTTGTGCGCTCAATGGTCAACAGATAACTCCACTTACTGGTGTTGGTGAGTGTGCAATCTCGGTAACCAGTGCAGGAAATGCCACCGCTGCTCCTGTCACCGTTATTTTGCCGATCCGCTTAACTCTGGGCACGCAAACTCTTGGAAACTTTGCACTTGCTCCAACACTTAAGGCGTTTAGCAAGACAAGCCTTCCAACGGCTACAAACTTTGGAGAAAAAGTCACCTACAAAGCGGTTGGTTCCTGCTCAGTTGTTCGCTCCGTTTTAACAATGCGTCGCGGTAAGTGTGAAATTACCGCTACCTCTGCGGGTAGAAAAGCGTTGTATGAGGGATTAAATACGAAGTTAAGTACAGCTGCAAAGTAATTAATTAACCATCAGGCCATTGATGCAGAAGCTGGTCGCATAGGCGATCTCGTTCTCTGCATCATGGCCTGATTCAATTCTCTTGGTCGATGCATCTGTGATTGCCTGAATAAAGGCAAGAGCGCGTTGTGCATCCTTTACCCCAAGTTCGGTTACTGCCTTCATCAGTGGTGCCATCAAAGCGCGGTGCGCCATGGAAATCTGTTGCGTGCGTGATTGTGGCATCGCCGTTGCATTAAGCGCTTTAGCTAAAAGGTGGCGACCATCTGCGATGTAGGTAAGTGCACCCTTGACCCAGCAGGTTACGATGCATTGAGCATCAACACAATCGGCAACAGCACATTTAAGTGTTTCTGCAAAACTATTGAGCTCATCAATAACTAAATCTGCAACTAACTCTGAACCGCTTCCAAAGTACTCATACACAGATGTACGTGACAGGCCCGCACGTTGGGCAACGGCGGCAACGGTAATTGCTGCTCCACCTGATTCCAGCGCGATACTTGCAGCCGCTTCAATCAGCTGATTACGTCGCCAATCACGGTGCTCGGCAAGTGTTTGGGTTTCAATGCGAGGCATATTTTTATTGTTTCATGCTTTCGCGAAGTCTTCTCAGTGAATCTACGACTACCGCCTTATCTGAGGTTCGCCAGAGAGGTGGCATAGAGTTAAGTAAGACACTTCCATACCTTTTGGTGACGATTCGAGAGTCCAAGATCGCAACTACTCCCCGATCATCAACTGATCGAATCAAACGGCCCGTGCCCTGAGCAAGCAATAGCGCTGCCCGGGGTAGAGAAACCTGCATGAATCCACTGCCACCAGCAGCATCTGCCTGCGACGCACGTGCACTCATGACCGGTTCATCGGGACGTGGGAAGGGAATGCGATCGATAGCAACAAGAATGCAACTATTTCCGGGAACATCAACGCCCTGCCATAAGGACATGGTTCCGATCAAAATCGAGGTTTCATCCTTAGCAAAACGTTCGACTAAAGGACCAACCGCATCGCCACGTTTTTGAGTAATGATCTTGATGGGAAGTTCAGCCAACACTTTACGTAAATGTAAATCAGCAGCCTCTACCCCACGCCAGGAAGAAAAAAGCGCAAGGGTTCGACCACCTGCGGCATCGATGAGCTCTCCCAGTTCAGTCAATACATCCTGGCTCGGACCATCGCGACCTGGCTCAGGTAAATGCTTAGGCATGTACAAAACACCTTGGTTTGCAAAATCAAAGGGTGATCCAACATCGAGCATTTGAACATTTGCTGGATCAACTTCACCATCTTTGAGCTCAGCATTTAACTCTTCATTGACTAAAAAGCCGATGCTCTTGGCCATTGAATCAAAACCTTTGCCAATAGTTAAGGTGGCAGAGGTTGCAATCACAGGCGTCTGGGTCAGGAGATTTTCACGAAGTACTTCAGAGACTGATAAGGGCGCAAGATAGAGAGTTGAAAAGGTTGGTTCGTACCAAAGAACTAAACCATCCCCCATCTTGAGCAAGGTAGTGGCGGTTGTTGCGATTTCGTTGACCGCACCCTTTACCCGTGCGCGCTCTGCCAAAGCATCGGTATCGATGATTTCATCATCTGCCGATAAGAACTGAACAATTGCTTTAGAGGCTTCCATTACCTTGCGAATTGAAAACTCAAGGGATTGTGGAATCTCTTCAAGGCGTCCCTGCGATGTCGGATCGCCCTTTACATCCTCGCCGTAATCAACCATTGATTCATGGAAATCATTGGCCGCCTTGTGAAAGGCATCTGAAAGCTTGCCCGGCATGAACTTTCGGGCCATAGCTGCGGCACGTAATACTCGGTTTGAGGTGAGTTCATCGGTAACTGCTTGGGTGGCTCTATCCATGAATTCGTGCGCCTCATCCAAGATGACACAATCACGTTCCGGCAAAATTGGATGTGAATCAACGATCTCAATAGCAAGCAAGGTGTGATTAGTAACCACGATATCGGCGGTCTGCGCCTTGGCCTTTGCATTTGCTGCAAAACATTGTGAGCCAAATGCACACACATCGGCACCCACACATTCGCGGCCCGATGTGCTGTTTGCTAACCACACCCGACGATCTACCTCTGGTGCATCATCACGATCTCCACTAACACCAGGAGTCTTTGCCCACGCAATAAGCCGCTTAGCATCCTTTTCAAGTGATGAAACCTCCATCACTAACTCGGTATCAGGATCAATATCTTCGCTATTCATTTTCTGTAAACAGATGTAATTTCCAACGCCCTTGTAGATTGCATAAGAAATCTCGCGGCCTAACTCTTTTTCCAGCGCTGGAACCACCGCCGGTAAATCACGATCAATTAATTGACGTTGCAAGGCGATGGTTGCGGTGGCGACCAGAACTTTGCGCCCATGCACGATCCCCGGAATTAAGTAGGCCAGGGATTTACCGGTACCAGTACCGGCTTGAACCATAAGGTGGTGACGATTTGTTAAGGCGTTTGCAACCGCCTCAGCCATTTCAATCTGGCCTTCACGGGCTGAACCACCAATTGCTTCTACGGCAACATCAAGTGCGCGACGCACCTGTGCCGACATGTCGCTCATTAAAGAGCCATCAAATCCATAAACTCATTTACAGGTGTAGCTGAAAGCTTGTCGTAATCAAGGCAGAGATCGATGATCTGCTTTTGCTTGTCTGCATCGTAAATGCGAGCAAGGTTGGTCTTGTACTTTTCAATCAATAGTGGAATACCTTCAGTGCGACGACGAGCGTGACCAATTGGGTACTCAACAGCGACCTCTTCAAAGACGGTGCCATCGGTAAATTCGACGGTAATTGCGTTGGCAATAGAGCGTTTTTCAGGGTTGTGATAATCAGCTGTGTACCCAGGATCTTCTACGCAGACAATCTTCTCGCGCAAAGCATCGATACGAGGATCGGCTGCAATGTCTTCTTCGTAATCACGTGCAGTTAGGCGACCAAAGATAAATGGAACCGCAACCATGTATTGAATACAGTGATCGCGATCTGCCGGGTTATTAAGCGGACCCTTCTTATCGATGATGCGGATACACGCCTCGTGGGTGCGGATCGTTACCTTGGCAATGTCATCAGAAGTTTTACCCGCAGCCTGCATCTGGTGGTAGATCGTCATCGCAGCCTCAACACCAGTTTGCGAGTGGAATTCGGCAGGAAATGAGATCTTAAACAAAACATTTTCCATTACATATGAACCATATGGGCGTTGAAACTTGAATTCATTTCCTTTAAAGGAGACATCGTAGAAGCCCCAGGTTTTTGCGGTGAGCGCAGATGGATAACCCATCTCGCCAGTCTTTGCGATTAAGGCAAGACGAACTGCACGCGATGTTGCATCTCCTGCCGCCCATGATTTACGTGATCCTGCATTGGGAAAGTGACGATAGGTACGCAGAGATTGTCCATCAACCCATGCTAGTGAAACCGCAGCAAGTGCTTGATCACGGGTTAAGCCCATCATCTGCGCGACCACAGCTGTTGAGGCGACCTTTACAAGGATGACATGGTCAAGGCCCACTTTGTTAAAGGAGTTTTCAAGTGCGATGCAGCCTTGAATCTCATGCGCCTTGATCATTGCGGTTAAAACATCCTTGATTGTGAATTTTTTATCTGTTGTTCGTGACAACCAATCGGCGGTTGCAAGGATTGCACCTAAGTTATCTGAAGGGTGTCCCCATTCAGCAGCAAGCCAGGTGTCATTGAAATCTAACCAACGAATCATGGCGCCAATATTGAAAGCACCTTGCACTGGATCTAAAACATGCTTGGTTCCTGGAACCTTGACGCCATGTGCAACGGTTAATCCGGGAACAACTGGCCCCAAAAGCTTGGTGCAGGCTTCATATTCAAGGGCTTCTAGACCGCAACCCAGTGTGTCCATAAAGCAGTTCCACGCAGTCTCGTAAGCAACCGATGACTTAATCTCGTAATTAAGTGCGTAATCGACGATATCGATAATCGCTTGATCGTATGGCTGGTTACCTTGGGCTACATGGCTAGACATTGATTAGCGCTTTTCGATTGGAACGAAGGCAAGATCTTCTGGTCCAACATAGGTAGCTGTTGGGCGGATGATCTTTCCATCGTTGCGCTGCTCAATGACGTGAGCTGTCCAACCAGAAATGCGAGCCATTACAAACAATGGAGTGAAGTAGTTAACTGGAATTTTCATCGCATCATATGCAACAGCTGAGAACCAATCGACGTTCGGGAACATCTTCTTCACTTCCCACATCACAGATTCAATGCGCTCTGCTACATCGTACAAATTCTCTTTACCGGCAGCTACCGCTAGCTCCTTAGTAAGAACCTTTACGATCTCATTACGAGGATCTGACACGGTATAGACAGGGTGACCAAAACCAATTACAACTTCCTTGTTCTCTACACGCTTGCGAATGTCAGCCTCTGCTTGATCTGGTGTGGAGTAGCGAAGTTGAATCTCAAGTGCGACCTCATTTGCACCACCATGCTTAGGACCGCTGAGCGCTCCAATTGAGCCCGTGACACATGAGTAAATATCCGCGCCGGTTCCTGCAATTACGCGACCGGTAAATGTTGAAGCGTTGAATTCATGCTCTGCATACAAAACAAGGGAGGCATGCATCGCCTTTTCCCAGAGCGCACTTGGCTTTTCTCCATGAAGCAGGTGCAAGAAGTGTGCACCGATTGAATCATCATCAGTTTCAACCTCAATGCGCTTTCCGTTGTTTGCAAAGTGGTGCCAGTAACCAAGAAGTGAACCGGTCTTTGCCAACATTGAATCTGCGATATCGCGAGCTTCTTCAGGGGTGTGCTGTGTTGACTCTGGTGTGACCGCACCAATAGCTGAAAATCCTGTACGTAAAACATCCATAGCGTGGGCAGATGCTGGAAGTTGCTCAAGAACTGTTTTGACCTGTGGTGAAAGCCCGCGAAGCCCCTTGAGCTTTGCTTTGTAGGTATCTAATTGAGCCTGTGTTGGCAGCGCACCATGGACCAATAGGTATGCGACCTCTTCAAACTGGCAGTTAGCGGCCAAGTCTTTGATTGAGTATCCGCGGTAGTGAAGATCTGCTCCACCTACTGCGCTCAGCGCTGTGTTTCCCGCTGGTACTCCAGAGAGTGCAACTGACTTCTTTACTTTGATTTCTGTCATGGTCCCTACCCGTTGTCTTTACCTAGTGTTTGGTCAAGTGCTTTTTCATATTCATAGTAATTAATTGCTTGGTACAACTCTTCACGTGTTTGCATCGTGTCGATCACATTTGCCTGAGATCCATCTCGGCGAACCGCGGTGTATACATTTTCCGCCGCCTTGTTCATAGCCCGGAAGGCAGAGAGCGGGTTCAGGATCATGCTAACCCCATTGGCCGCCAACTCTTCGCGGCTAAAGATAGGTGTCATTCCGAACTCGGTGATGTTGGCCAAGATCGGCTTAGCAACCGCCGCCGAGAACTTCTTGTAATCCTCTAATGTGCGAATCGCCTCAGGGAAGATTAAATCTGCGCCAGCTTCGATATAGGCATGAACACGATCTAACGCGGAATCAACACCTTCATTTGCAATCGCATCGGTGCGAGCCATGATCTGGAAGTTGTCATCGGTGCGTGCATCAACTGCAGCTTTGATGCGATCAACCATTTCAGCCTTTGAAACAATCTCTTTGTTGGGGCGATGCCCGCAACGCTTTGCGCCAACCTGATCTTCAATGTGCATCGCAGCTGCACCTGCTTTAATTAAATCTTTTACCGTGCGAGCAATATTGAAAGCTGATGGTCCAAAACCGGTATCGGCATCGACCAGCAAGGGTGTATCGCACACATTGGTGATGCGACGAACATCGATCAAAACATCCTCAAGGGTTGTAATTCCTAAATCGGGAACACCCAATGAACCTGCCGCAACTCCGCCACCTGAAAGGTAGATCGCACGAAATCCTGCACGCTTTGCTAAAAGGGCATGGTTAGCGTTAATGGTTCCAATGATTTGAAGCGGGGATTCTTCAACCAAAGCCTGCTTAAAGGCTGCACCTGCGCTGGTTACGCTCACAGGTTGAGTGTAACTACCTCAAACAGGCTCGCAAACTCCCCAAGTAGTTGAATATTCAACTACTTTGATATACGGTACCGACATGGCTCAATTACCCGCGTTGTACATAGGTCATGGAGCACCAATGCTGCTCGATGATGAGTTGTGGACATCACAGTTGCGAGATATCGCCGCTGCGATAGAAAAACCAAAAGCGATCCTGATTGTGAGCGCACATTGGGAGTCGGCCCCTGTGACCTTAAGTAGTCCAATAGCTGGGACTCCCCTTGTCTATGACTTCAGTGGTTTTGCTAAAAAGTTTTTTGAGATGACATATTCAACACCTGATGCAACGGAATTGTTAAACCTTGTTGCATCGATGATGCCCGACAATGAACAGGTATTTCAGAGCAATCGCGGCTTAGATCATGGTGCCTGGGTACCACTTCGTGTCATGTATCCAGATGCAGATATTCCAGTTTTACAGATGTCGATGCCTACAAGTGACCCGGGACGGTTGATTGAACTTGGCAAGCGACTACAACCATTGCGCGATATGGGTGTGCTAGTTATAGGAAGTGGATTTATGACCCATGGACTCCCATATCTTCGCGATTGGAGTACAACCGCAACTGCGCCAACTTGGTCCAGCGAGTTTGATGCATGGGCCGCTGAAGCACTTGCTAAGGGAGATGTGGAAACACTTTCCAACTTTAAGAGCGCAGCTCCCGGAATGCCTTACGCCCACCCAACGGTTGAACACTTCATACCACTGTTTATTACCCTAGGTGCTGCTCAAAAAGCTGATGCTCCAGTTGAAACCTTGATTGATGGCTACTTTATGGGGCTATCGAAACGTTCAATTCTTGTTGCCTAATTACTTATTTTTT
>CAZCDF010000020.1:0-13093 GCA_964497665.1 uncultured Candidatus Planktophila sp.
TTTCCACCATCTTTAATAGCGGCCTTAATGTGAGATGTGATCACACCGATCTGAGAAGGCATAGTTGCAGCGCCGTAGTTGCCTTCGCCAGGTGCGCCAGCCTTCAAAGTTGAAGCAAGCGCGATTGCCTTTTCAATAAAGGTATCTGCAACTCTCTCATCAACATATACGCGCTCTGCACCGATACAAGATTGGCCCGCATTAGCCATAGCCGACCACATAGTTGCATCGACAGCGCGGTCAATATTTGCATCGGATGCGACTATAACGGGATCTTTTCCACCGCATTCCAAAACTACAGGCGTCATTTGGGTTGCACATGCGGCAGCTACTAACTTTGCAGTTCGCGTTGAACCGGTAAAAGAAAGCTTGTTGATTGCTGAGGTGCACAACGCATTTCCAGTCTCGCCTAAACCGGTAATTGTCGTGAAGATCCCCGCAAATGGAGCTATCGCATTAAAACTTTCATCGATCCACATTCCAACACCAGGGGTGTACTCACTTGGCTTGAATACAACTGTGTTTCCAGCAGCAAGGGCGTATGCGATTGAGCCGATTGGAGTAAAGATTGGATAGTTCCAAGGTCCAATAACACCAACAACACCGAGTGGAGAGCGCTCTACAGTTGCAGCCATATTAACCATAAGCGCACCGGGTGCACGGTGTGAAGTGCGCATGATCTCCTCTGCATGGCGTGCGGCCCAACCAATATGGTTAACGGCATTAGAAACTTCTAGTCGAGAATCACTCAGCGGCTTTCCCGTTTCCAGAGAGATCAACTCTGATATCTGCTCAATATTTTTGATGATGTGGTTGCTCCATGCGAGCAAAGTTTTTTTTCGACCATTGAACCCCAGATTTATCCATCCTTGAGATGCTGCATGTGCCTGTTCAACAACTACAGCGACCTGTTTCGAGGTGAATATTGGGTAGCTCCCAATCACCTCTCCATTAGAAGGATTAAATGAGTTAAATGTTTTCGCCATGTCATTAAGCCTAGCCCTGTATCGATAGGATTTGAAGCATGAGTCAGACGGTACGTCCAAGCAGTGTCTTTGAAGCTTCGAGAACTCCATTTCATGTAGTTACCGAGGATGGCGTTGATCTGATCGGAGAAGTCGCTGCCCCGCTAGCTCCATCAAAAGGTGGGATTTTATGCTTACATCCACTACCTACTGCAGGCGGAATGATGGATAGCCATGTCTACAAAAAGGCGGCAAACAGGTTGCCAGCAATGGCTGGCATAACAGTTGTTCGTTTCAATACTCGTGGGACAACAAGTGAGACGGGAAGCAGTACAGGTAACTTTGATAATGGAAAATCGGAACGGTTTGATGTGGAAGCGATGTTGCGTTACTGCTTTGATACTTTGAAATTAGAGAATGTGTGGGTCACTGGGTGGTCATTTGGCACCGATCTAGCGTTGCAGCATGCCAAAGATCCTCGACATAAAGGTTTAATTCTTCTTAGCCCTCCTTTACGCACTACAACTGATGAGCAGCTTAAGTACTGGAATACAGATCCTCGCCCAATTACCGCTTTAGTCCCCGAGCTAGATGATTATTTGCCACCAGATGCTGCCCGAGAGAGATTTTCGATTGTTCCAACAATAAAGGTTGTTGCTGTGGATGAAGCTAAGCACTTATGGGTAGGAGAGCCTGCTGTTCATCGTGTGCTATCAGAGATAGTTTCGATAGTAAGCGGCGTTACTACTACCCTTCCGCTTGAGTTTTAAGCCTTATTCGCTCGAGGAATAACTACCTCATCGAGAATCAAAATGATTGATGCTGCAACTGGGACAGCGAGCAATCCGCCAACTAATCCAAGAAGTGATGACCCAATCAAGGCGGCGATAATAGTTACCGCACCCGGTACAGAGAGGGTTCGCTTCATTATGCGGGGAGTAACTACATAATTTTCAATTTGTACATATACAACATAAGCGACGAAGGCGACAATGCCGATTACCAATGATTGTGACAAGGCAATCAAGGTAAATATTCCTGCGCCGATGAAGTGACCAATGAGGGGGATTAGGGCTGCAACAAGAATAAACATGCCTATAGCAAAGGGTGAAGGAAGCCCAAGAATTGTCGAGAGTATTGTGACAAACACTGCAGCCATAGCAGCGATCAAGATCTGGCTGCCAACAAATGAACCCACGCGGGCGATTACTGCATTTGTAAGTAACCCAACTCGGTCACGACGACTTGCAGGTACTAATGAGAGTCCGAGATTTACTGCTTGAGGAAGAGAAGTAATAAAGTAAAGCGTCAAAACCAAAATGGTAAGAGCGGTAAAGAACCCCGAAAGTACAGATTTGCCAACTCCGATAACGCCGCCAAATGTTGAAATAAGCAAGGTGCCATCGGAGGTTACTGATTTGAGTCTTGCCTGCAAGGTATCAATAATTCCGTACTGAGTATTCAGTTTATTGATTGTTTCATTCTTCATCAAATCTTGGAGTAGTTGAGGCGCTGATTCAATGAGATTGGTTCCTTGGCTTATGACTGGGGGAATAACTACTAGTGAAAAGAAGATCACAAAGAGAATTACCGATGAGAAAATAACTGTAACCGCAGAATTTCGAGAAAGGTTTCGCTTACGTAGCGCTTCAACCGCAGGATTCAAACCAGTTGCTAAGAACAGTGCGATAAGAATAAGGACAAAAATCTGGCTCACACTCGCAAGAGCACGCATCAATAAGATGGCGGTAAGTGCACCTAAGGTGGCAATAAAACCAAAGTAGAAGGGGTGAGCCCGATTGATAGGAGCTCCCATGGTTCCGTAATCAGCAGCAACCTTCTCTGCCTTCGCTGGTCGAGTAGCTGCCTTCTTAATGCGCTGTGAAATAGCCATAGGAGCATTCTAAAGTGCATAGATCACTCTGATAGAGACGTGGTGTTCATGTTCCCGACACATTTATACGAGAGAATACGAGTATGGCATTGCGCATTACAGGCTTAGGCGAAGAGATCGCTGCTGTTACCGGCCTGCCCTGGCACCTGCCCCTTGAAGAGTGGCCTGAGGATCCAGCCCTTGCTGAAAAACGCGGAATTTCCCGACATATTGTGCGGTTGGTTCGGGCCAGTAATGACCCTGATGCTGAGGTCTATGCGGTGAAAGAAACGGTTTCCGAGTTTGCAAATCGCGAGTACAAAATTCTTCGCGAGCTCTCACACCTGAATGCTCCATGTGTTGAACAAGTTGCTGTTGTTGAAGGTCGAGTCGATGCAAATGGTGAAGAGCTTCCTTGTGCGATTGTTACTCGCTTTCTTCCCTACTCTCTGCCTTATCGAGTGCTCTTATCTGGAGCGGTCACCGCACATGAGATTACAACTATGGCAAGTGCTTTAGCTTTACTTTTAGTACGTTTACATTTGTTGGGATTTTGGTGGGGAGATTGTTCACTTTCAAACACCTTGTTTCGCCGAGATGCAGAGGGCTTTGCCGCTTATCTTGTGGATGCAGAAACCGGTGAGTTCCAGAAATCTTTAAGTGATGGTCAACGTGAGCATGATCTAGATATCGTTCACTTCAACGTAGCGGCAGAGCTTGAAGATCTTGCATTATCTGGAGTTCTGTATCCAGGTATGGATCCCGTTCGTGCATCCGAAGCGGTCATTCGACGTTATCGTCGCATTTGGGCTGCACTTAAGGAAAGACAGTTACTAGATCCGAAGGATCGTCATGCAGTTGAAAGAGCGATGCGCCAACTTCATGATCTTGGATTTGCTGTTGAAGAGGTGGCCATCACCATCGATGGCGATACGCAGATGATTTCATTCCAGCCAAAGCTTGTTGCCGCCGGATATCACACACAGCGGTTACGTGAATTGATTGGTTTAGATGCCGAAGAGTTGCAAGCAAAGCGACTTCTAGCATCCTTTGACAGATATAACGCACGTGAAAACAAGATGGGAATACCCATGCAAGAGATGGCTAAGAAGTGGATCAATGAAGTCTTTGAACCAGTAATCAATAGAGTTCCAGATCATATGAGAGGCCGAGTAGAGCGAGCCCAGATGTTCCATGAAATCCTTGAAAATCGCTGGTATTTGAGTGAAAAAGCAGGCTATGACGTCGGATTAGAAGCTGCAACCGATAATTATTGTGCCGAAATCTTGCCATTACGCCGTGACTCAGGCGTTGACATAGTTATTGAATAGATAGGATGGCAACATGAGTTTGCCACCTAACTTTGGGCAAGCCTTTGATTTAAGTTCATTAACTAAGCCAAAGGTAGACCCTTCAATTCCGATGCCGGGTATCGAAGTCTCCGTCGAAAATTTAAGCTCTGAAATACTTCCACTATCTCTAGTTCGCCCAGTAATTGTCTTGATGTGGTCACCTAGATCGCCCGAGTCTGCCGAGATGGTGAAAGTTTTAGGAAAACTACAAGAAGATTACAAACAATCCTTTGCTCTCGCACGCGTTGATATTGAAGCGCACCCCCAAGTCGCGCAAGCATTTCAGACTAAAACCATTCCCTACGCGGTTGCAATTATTGCAGAGCAGATGGTTCCTCTCTTTGAGCAGGCTTACCCAGAAGCTCAACTTCGCATGGTGCTCGACAAGGTTTTAACACTTGCATCAGAACAAGGTGTGGGACAAGCACCTATTGAACAGATGGAAGCAGAAGAGATCGAGGCTATGGAAGCCCTTGAGGCAGGCAATTATCGTGCAGCGGAAACTGCTTATAAGAAGTGGCTTTCTCGCAAACCATCTGAGAACCTGGCAAAACTTGGATTAGCACAGACACAGTTGCTCATGCGCACTGAAGGTTTAGATCTCAACCAAGTTATCGGTGAATCCACCAACAATCCTGGAGATATCGCCTTGCAGTTAAAGGCTGCCGATGTCGAGATTGTCAATGGCGGGGTAGAGGCGGCATTTACACGTTTACTGCACGCGGTACGTGCAACAACAGGTGATGATCGCACCAGGGTTAAGGATCACCTGCTAAATCTCTTTGCATTAGTGGATCCCAGTGATCCTCGTTTGGTGGCAGCTCGTAAAGAGCTTGCTAGTGCTCTGTTTTGAGAAAAACCATCAATGTTGAGCAAGAACTCAACCTCATCAAGGGGCTTTTCTTCCTCTTTGGACTTTTAATCATGTCGTGGGTGCCTCGTTTCCCTGAAGTAAAGGCCAATCTCAAACTCACCAATGGAGAGTTTGGCTCGCTGGTGAGTATGGGAGCCATCGGAAATCTGGTGGCACTTCTGACTGTTGGTCATTTAGTCCATAAATACGGCGCACGATGGATGCTTCACCTTGGTTCATTCTTACTTGCAAGCAGTTTAGTGTTCTTGACCCATAGTACGTCGAGTCTGCTTTTCTTGATTTTCATCATTATTCAAGGTGGCGCTATTTCAGCTTTTCATATCTCAATTAACTCTCAAGGTTTCTTTTATCAAGATAGAACCAAGAAGCAAATCATTACCTTGTTAAGCGGTTTTTGGAGCAGTGGTGCTTTGCTATCTTCAATCATTGCGGGCTTACTTGTTGATCGTGTTGCTTTAGATACCTATACAAACTTTCTCTCCGCCTTTTGCTTTATTGCGATGTCAATCATAATTGTCAAAATCTCTCCCAATTTAGTAAAAGCTGATCTCAATCCCGACTCAGAGCACCGGGCTCGCGATATGTTTAAGGGTTTTACAATTGATAAGCAAGTTTCAGCCGCATTGCTGCTGGTGATTATGCTGGAGTATGCGGTAGGTGACTGGGCGGCAATTTACGTCAAAGAAGATATGAAAATTGTTGGTGGAATTCATACCCTCCCATACATCCTCTTCACACTTGCCATGATCATTGGACGATTGAATCTTCATAATCTCCTGCCGAAGTATTCAATAGATTATTTAGTTGTTAGGGCATCCTTATTATCTGGTCTTTCATTTATTGCTGGAATTATCGCTGTCAGCATTGTTGGAACTTCAAATCCAACCCTCGTTATTGTGATTCTTTCGATTAGTTTCACGATCGCAGGTCTTGGCTCTTCATTCCTAGGGCCATCTGTCATGAACGCGGCAAATACACGCTCAAAGTTCCCATCTAGCGTGGTTATTGGGCAAATTGGGGTCATTAACATCGCATTGGTATTTGTAGTCAGGTGGGTTATTGCTTGGACCGCTCAAGCAACATCATTGACCTTGGCGCTACTCATTCCAGCGGTTATGTTGTTAACCGTTCCATACTTCGCAAAGATCTTTAAGAGCGTTTAAACCACACTGTAGCTAGTGGTGGGATTCTGACCGAAGCGATTTGAGAAGGACCGACAATGACTGGCTCATTACTGACACCACCTCCGCCAAAGCTAACATCATCGGTGTTTAATACCTCGCACCAGATACCGGCATTAGGAAAGGGAAGTTGGTAATTCTCGTGTGGCACTGGTGAAAAGTTGGTAACGCTTACCAGCGCTGACGCGTAATCATCCCAACGAGCAAAGGCCACCACATTTGCAGCTCCATCATTTCCGACCAACCAGGTAAATCCTTCAGGATTTGTATCTTTTTCCCACAAGGCGGCGGTTGATTTGTAGACAGCATTTAACTCTGCAACAGTTTTTTGAACTCCCTGGTGCTCTGCGTACTCAGTTAAATACCACTGCAAACCAGCGCTTTCATTCCACTCATCATTTTGCGCGAACTCGCTACCCATAAACAATAACTTTTTACCTGGATGAGCCCACATAAATCCATAAAGCGCTCTTAGCGTTGCCAGCTTTTGCCAGCGATCTCCCGGAAACTTATTTACTAATTGACCCTTGCCATGAACAACCTCATCATGTGAAAGAGGGAGCATGAAGTTCTCGCTCCATGCATACAAGATTGAGAATGTGATCTCATTGTGGTGATAGACGCGATGAATTGGCTCATGAGACAGATATTGCAGGGTGTCATGCATCCAACCCATATTCCATTTGAAGCCAAATCCAAGTCCACCACCTGAAGTATCGGCGGTAACACCTGACCAAGCGGTTGATTCTTCAGCGATCATCATGATGCCGGGATGTGTTTTATAGGCTGTCGATGTTGCTTCCTGAAGCAGCTGCACCGCTTCTAGGTTTTCACGACCACCATGCTTATTGGGTAACCATTCACCTTCTTCACGTGAGTAATCCAAGTAGAGCATCGATGCCACTGCATCAACACGTAATCCATCAATATGAAACTCAGTCAGCCAATACAAAGCGCTGGCAACAAGGAAGTTTCGAACCTCATTGCGTCCAAAGTTAAAGATGAGCGTTCCCCAGTCAGGGTGTTCACCAAGTCGTGGATCAGCATGCTCATACAAAGCGGTTCCATCAAACTTTGCTAAAGCCCACTCATCCTTTGGAAAGTGAGCTGGCACCCAATCTAGGATCACACCAATTCCAGCGTTGTGAAGCGCATCGACTAAAAACTTGAACTCGTCGGGCGATCCAAAACGAGATGTGGGTGCAAAGAAAGAGGTCACTTGGTAACCCCATGAAGGACCGTACGGGTGTTCAGTAACCGGCAGGAACTCAACATGTGTGAATCCTTGTTGCTGGATGTATTCGACTAATTCGGTAGCAAGATCTTTATAGCTCAGACCGATCTTCCAAGAACCTAAGTGAACTTCATACACAGATACAGCTGATCGCCAAGGTTGAAATTGGGAGCGTTGTTCAAGCCAGGAACCGTCATTCCACTGATACGCAGACTCTTCTACAACAGATGCGGTTAGGGGAGGGATCTCAGTTGCCCGTGCCATTGGATCGGCATGATCAACCCAACGACCATCTATTCCGCAAATAGCAAACTTGTACTTTGTGCCCGCTCCAATGTCAGCGACAAAGATCTCCCAAATTCCTGAAGATCCAATTCGATACATTTTGTGAGAGTTGCGATCCCAATAATTGTGATCTCCAATCAAGGAAACCGCTTGAGCATTAGGAGCCCAGACAGAAAAAGCAGTGCCCAGCAATGCTCCCGAATCATCACGCTTAACCTGCGCACCAAGTGCTTTCCAAAGCTGCTCATGACGACCTTCTGCGATTAGATAAAGATCTAGTTCACCTAATGATGAATGAGGGTTGAGAAATGAGGCAGGTTGAATGCTGTCGCCATCTCGACCTTTAAAAAGCTTTGAGAATACGCCCACGTTAAATCTTTACCGAAACGATATGGGCAACTTTTCCAACAGGACGTGTTGGATTGAGTGAAACATAGGTATGTGGGCTCCAGGTCATTATTGAGCCATCAAGTAGATCCTTTACCTCAAACTCATTGCCAGAAAATCCCAATGCTTCCATATTCCAATGGACTGTTGTTCCTTGAGCAAAGCTTGGATCTAGATTTACAACTACAAGTACGAGATCTTTTCCCTCGCGCTTTGAATAAGCGATGATCGCATCCGAATCTGTGTCATGAAAAGTTAAGTTACGAAGTCTTTGCAAAGCAGGGTGGGCTTTACGAATAGCATTTAATTGAGCAATAAATGGAGCAAGGGTTAAACCTTTCTTGCCCGCACCCTCCCAGTCGCGAACCTTGATCTCATACTTTTCAGAGTCCATGTACTCTTCGCCACCTTCTTTGAAGGCACGATGTTCATACAGTTCATACCCTGCATACATACCCCATGATGGAGTCATGGTGGAGGCTAAGACCGCACGAAGTGCGAAGATCGCTGGGTTTCCACTCTGCAAATGGAATGGATTGATATCTGGGGTATTAACCCAAAAGTTTGGTCTAAAGAAGGCACTTGTTCCTTGTGCAACTTCACGTCCGTACTCGGTGAGCTCCCACTTGCTTGTTCGCCAGGTGAAGTATGTATACGACTGGTGGAAACCTGCTTTACCAAGTGCGTGCATCATTGCAGGACGGGTAAATGCCTCAGCTAAGAAAATTACCTCTGGGCTCTCTTTGTACACAATGGCCAGTAAGTCCTGCCAGAAGTGCACCGGCTTGGTGTGTGGATTATCTACACGGAAGATCTTTACACCCTTAGAAACCCATAGACGAATAACTCGTAGCACTTCATTGCGGATACCTTCGTAATCATCATCAAAGTTGATTGGGTAGATATCTTGGTACTTCTTAGGTGGGTTCTCGGCGTAGGCAATAGTTCCATCGGCCCGCTTGTTAAACCACTCTGGATTACTTTTAACCCAAGGATGATCAGGGGAGGTTTGCAGCGCTAAATCCATGGCAACCTCAAGCCCTTGCTTGCCTGCAGCTTTTACGAAATCTTCAAAATCTTTCATGGTTCCAAGTTCTGGATTGATCGCATCATGTCCGCCATCAGAGTTACCAATTGCCCAGGGAACTCCACAGTCATCAGCTTTGGCATCCAAGGTGTTGTTCTTGCCTTTTCGATGCGCAACTCCAATTGGATGAATTGGTGGAAGATATAAGACATCAAAGCCCATTGCAGCTACACCAGGTAATCTTTTTGTAGCGGTTGCAAAAGTTCCACTTATAACTGTGCCATCTGCATTTCTAACAGCACCTTCACTTCGTGGGAAAAATTCATACCAAGAGCCAACAAGAGCGCGATCTCGATCTGCTCGAACCGGATACTTTTCAGATTCACCTGTTACGGTTCGGTACATCGATGTGCTTGAGGCTTTGATAACAAAGTAGAAATCACCTTCAACTGGAACTGTGAACTGTCCTTCATATCGATCTGTTCCTGGCCAGCGCTGCACTAATGGCTGACAATCAACCATCTTCTCTTTTGCGTTGTATAGGCAAACCTCAGCGGTAAGTGTTTCATGACCTTCAATAATGATTGTGGCAGCTACTGAAATACTCTCTTTAGCAATCGCTTTCACCGCAACAAATTCTCCCCCGAAGTAAACCGCGGGGGAGATATCTGTGATTGGAATTCTAGAGATCAACCTGAGCCTTCTGTATTGCCAGCATCTGCAGCTGAGACATCATGGATACGATACTTATCCATCGCCTGCGTGACAATGCTTTGCTTGATTTCACCTTGGTTACAGAGTTGCTGCAACACGGCCACAGCGATTGATTCGGCATCAACCTTGAAGTGACGACGTAGTGCGCCACGGGTATCAGACAAACCAAAGCCATCTGTTCCTAATGAATAGAAAGGACGATCAACCCACGGTGCAACTTGGTCTTGCACTGCGCGCATGAAATCGCTGACTGCAATTACTGGACCCTTTGTGTGAGCCAACTTCTTGGTGATGTAAGCGCTGCGACGATCTGTTGGATTGAGCAGGTTGTGGCGATCGGTTTCTAAACCATCGCGACGAAGCTCATTCCATGAAGTGACTGACCAAACAGATGCGTTAACACCCCAATCATCTGCAAGGAGTTGTTGCGCCTTCATAGCCCAGTTAACTCCAACACCTGATGCCAAGATCTGAGCATTTTTCTTGCGTGAGCTCTTGGCAGGTGAGTACAAGTAAATTCCCTTAAGCAATCCATCAACATCGAGATTTTCAGGCTCTGCAGGATGTACATATGGCTCGTTGTAAACAGTGAGGTAGTAGAAAACATTCTCGCTGTTTTCACCATACATACGGCGAAGACCATCTTTAACAATATGACCTAGCTCGTATGCAAATGCTGGATCGTAAGAAACTACCGCAGGGTTAGTAGCTGCTAGCAGATGGGAGTGACCATCCTCATGCTGCAAACCTTCACCGTTGAGTGTTGTGCGTCCAGCGGTTGCACCGATAACAAATCCGCGAACCATTTGGTCTGCAGCAGCCCAGAAAGCATCTCCTGTGCGCTGGAAACCGAACATTGAGTAGAAGATATACATCGGAATCATTGGTTCATCATGAGTTGAGTACGAAGATCCAACAGCTGTAAATGATGCGACCGATCCTGCCTCATTAATACCCTCGTGAAGGATTACACCAGATGTTGACTCCTTGTAGGACAACATCAATTCGCGATCAACCGCTGTGTACTGCTGACCATGTGGTGAGTAAATCTTCATTGTTGGGAAGAGTGAATCCATACCAAAGGTACGAGCTTCATCAGGAATGATCGGAACAATTCGATTACCCAAACCTGGATCCTTAACGAGATCCTTCAACATACGGACAAAAGCCATGGTTGTAGCGATCTCCTGATGTCCGGAACCGCGCTTTACAGATTCATATACAGAATCCGCAGGCATTGTTAATGGGCGAGAGATTGAACGACGACGAGGAATTGATCCACCAAGTTCGGCACGACGTTCAGCTAGGTACTTTGCCTCTGGTGAATCTGCAGCAGGCTTGTAATAAGGAGGTAGATACTTATCTAACTTCTCATCTGGAATATCCAAGTGCAATGTGTCGCGGAACTTCTGAATATCTTCCAGCGTCATCTTCTTCATCTGGTGGGTTGAGTTACGACCTTCGAAGTGTGAGCCAAGTGTCCAGCCCTTAACAGTCTTAGCCAAGATAACTGTTGGCCGACCATTCTTTTGCGTTGCTGCTGTATAGGCAGCAAATAACTTCTGATAATCATGTCCACCGCGCTTGAGGTTCCAGATTTGATCATCGGACCAATTAGCAACCATTGCAGCTGTGCGAGGATCGCGACCGAAGAAGTTATCGCGGACATACTTTCCAGATTCAGCCTTAAATGTTTGATAATCACCATCAAGGGTTTCATTCATAATCTTTACAAGTGCGCCTTCGCGATCCTGCGCCAGAAGCGGATCCCAACCGCGGCCCCACACGACCTTAATGACATTCCAACCAGCTCCACCAAAGATCGATTCAAGCTCTTGGATGATCTTTCCATTTCCGCGAACCGGCCCATCAAGGCGTTGCAAGTTACAGTTGATAACAAAGGTTAGGTTGTCTAACTTCTCGCGAGTAGCAAGACCAATTGCACCCAAAGTATCTACTTCATCCACTTCACCATCGCCAAGGAAGGCCCAAACATTTTGATCACTTGTGTCTTTGATTCCGCGGTTGTGTAGGTAACGGTTGTAACGCGCTTGATAAATTGCATTTAGCGGACCGATACCCATCGACACAGTTGGGAACTGCCAGAAATCTGGCATCAAACGTGGGTGCGGATAAGAAGAAAGGCCGCCACCTTGATGAGAAAGCTCTTGACGGAAACCATCGAGTTGGCTTTCAGTTAAACGTCCTTCAAGAAATGCACGTGCATACATTCCGGGACTTGCATGTCCCTGGAAGAAAATCTGATCTCCGCCACCTGGGTGATCCTGTCCGCGGAAGAAATGGTTGAAGCCAACTTCATAGAGCGCAGCTGATGATGCATACGTTGAGATGTGTCCGCCAACGCCAACACCCGGGCGTTGTGCACGATGAACCAACATCGCCGCATTCCAACGGTTAATACGGCGAATCTTTCTTTCTAGATCCTCATCACCAGGAAACTTTGCTTCATGCTCTGGTGGAATCGTGTTGATGTAATCGGTAGTGCGAAGAGAAGAAATTCCCACATTGCGCTCTCTGGCATGGTCGAGAAGATTGAGCATCAAGTAGCGAGCGCGGACCGGACCTGCGGCTTTGAGAGCGGCATCAAAGGAGGCTCTCCATTCAGCTGACTCAGTTGGGTCGGTATCTACAAGCTGTTCAATATTGACTTCCGATGCATCAAAGATTTCGCTCATGGGCGTATTCTCGCCCTTTCTGCCCCCTAAGTGGAAATTGAAGGGGTGTGAAATTGAGCCGGTCTTCCTCTTGCGCTCAGGGCCTCCAAAGTGTGGACTTAGCCTGTGCCTACACGTATGGGATTGGCCAAGGATGACCTCATTTTGGAGGTTGGCCACGATAGCGACTGTGATTCCACACTTCGAGATCACATCATGGCGATTACAGGGACCAAATTCTTAGAAGGTTCAACCACTGAAGTTGTCGATGCGGTCATCATTTGGTGGCGCGATGGCGACGGAGATTTAGTTGATGAGTTAATGGATGCACTTACCTACTTATCTGAGACTGGACCGATCTGGGTCTTAACACCAAAGGTAGGCCGCGATGGACATGTTGAACCGAGTGATATTCAAGATGCAGCACCTATTGCAGGGTTGAGTGTTACATCGACTATTGCGCTCGCAAAGGATTGGACCGCAACTCGATTAGTGGCACGTAAGGCGGGCAAGAGGTAAGTTTGCG
>CAZCDF010000021.1:0-12597 GCA_964497665.1 uncultured Candidatus Planktophila sp.
TTTGGCGAAGATGATATTGAGCGAGTAGAGGATGACTTCGGACGATGACAACTAATACCTTTAAAGAATTAAAGAGCAGTTGGAGTTTAAAACTATCCCCGCGTCCAAATGCATGGGATATCGAACCTGTTTCCGATGGCCACAACGCTTGGCGCAATGATCCAACAAAGATTATTCGCAAAGAGATTCCCGACTCTTTCCCCGCGACAGTTCCAGGATGTATCCACACTGATTTGATATCTGCAGGATTTATCGATGACATCTCCGTCAATGGTAAAGAGCAGGATCAGTTTTGGATTTGGAAGACTGACAGCACATATTCAACGCTCATCCCCCGCGATAGCTCTGATGGACACAAGGAGTTAATCTTCAATGGTCTCGATACCATCGCGACTATTCGCATAAATGGTGCGGTTCGACTTACAACCAAGAATATGCACCGCTCATATCGTTTAGATATTACAAAGGAGATATCTGCTGGAGATGTCCAGCTAGAAGTCTCCTTCAAAGCCCCTTTAACCGATGCTGAAGAGCATGTTGCCGAGTTAGGTTTGTATCCACGTCCATATGACATGCCATATAACTACCAACGCAAAATGGCATGCAGTTACGGTTGGGATTGGGGTCCAATCACCGTTTCTTCAGGTATCTGGAAAAAAGTGGAGATACATAACTGGTCAGTTGCTTACTGTGACCATGTAGCGGTTGTTCCGACTGTTGAAAGTTCAATCCCACAATTCAACCTGGATGTTCCTATTAAAGGCGAGGTTCGTGGACTATCTGCCCGCGTACGAGTTGTAGCTGTCGACGGTGGCGAAACAATTATCGACACCCTTGTATCCATCCAGGGATCACGTTTTGTTGAGCAAATTCAGGTTCCCAAGGCGCAAATTTGGCATCCGCGCGGAAGAGGTTCTCAACCTCTCTACAACGTGACTTTTGATCTCTTAGATTCCAACGAACAGCTTCTTGAGTCACACACAAAGCGTGTTGGCTTTAGAAAGGTTGAGCTCGACAGCTCACCAAGCGTTGATGGAAAGAACATGTTTGCCATCAAAGTAAATGGCGAACGTTTATGGATCCGTGGGGCTAACTGGATTCCAGATGATCCATTTCCAACTCGCGTAACTAAGGAACGCTATCAACAACGTATCAAAGATATGTTGGAGGTTAATATCAATGGTATTCGCGTATGGGGTGGCGGAATTTATGAGTCAGAGGATTTCTATAACTTCTGTGATGAAGAAGGAATCGTCGTGTGGCAGGACTTTCTCTTTGCATGTGCTGCATACCCAGAGACCCCTGAAATGTTCGAAGAAGTTGAGCTTGAAGTAGATGAAAATGTTCGACGACTTTCCTCTCATCCAAGTTTGGTGATCTGGTGTGGTGGCAATGAATGTCTCGAAGGCTTTCAATACTGGGGATGGCAACCAGATCTTGCTGGCCGCCCATGGGGTGAAACCTTCTATCGCCAGACAATTCCCAATACATTGAAGAGCGTTGATACCTCCCGTCCATATATTCCAGGTTCACCTTTTTCTACACATAGCGATGATGTTCGTAGCTTTGATTCTGGAACAAATCACATTTGGGATGTTTGGAATGAGACTGGTTACGAGCGATATGAGCAGTACCAACCTGCATTTGCAGCTGAGTTTGGATTCAATGGACCTGGATCGTGGTCAATGCTCACACGCGCAATAGGAAGTGACACTTTAGATTCAACTACACCAGAGGTTGCTTATTACCAGCGTGCATTTGATGGAATGACAAAGATCGCTGCTGGTTTATCTCGAGAGTTTGCCAATCCCCCAACACAAGGACATGCCTGGTACTTCGCCGCAGCGTTAGATCAAGCTCGAGCTGTTGAAATTGGCTTAAAACACTTTAGAAGTCTGTATGAGACATGCTCCGGATCAATTCTGTGGCAGTTCAACGATATGTGGCCAGCGATCAGCTGGGCGGTTCTAGATCACACGGGATTTAGAAAATTAGCATGGCATGCGATGAAGGCGGCTTACCGTCCACGAACTCTGATCGTAGGAAGAGTTGATCAGGGCGCGCAAATCACTTTGCTCAACGATCATCCTGAAGCTTGGAAACCTCGCGTAGAGCTCTTTCTTATCAATCAAGTGGGTGTAGTAGTCAACAAACACCTATTAGAGGTCGAATTGGATCGCTACAGCGTCTTTAGAACTCCAGCAACGGAAATCTTTCCAGAGATCGCGAACGGTCAATTTGAAGGATTTATCCTTGCAACGCATCCTGATGTTCGAGTCTCACGCCGCACAACATTAAACCCTGCCGCGGCGGCTCCGGCACATGATCTTGAACACTTCGCCGAAATTGTTGATGGAAAGTTGCGGGTTGATATAACTGCAAAGACATACATCCATGAGCTATCTATTCTTCCTGAGATTCTTCACTTAGGTACTCAGATAGATTCTCAAAATGTTTCATTACTTCCCGGTGAAAATCATATTTTTACAGTAACCGGACCAATTGAAGCCTTGTTAGACATTTCAAAGAATGTTGACTCTGTTTTGTGGTCACACAATCGAATCGTGAACAATTCATGAGACTTTCAATCGATTCTCTAGAAACAAAAAATGATGGGCGATACAATAACGCTGTCATTATTCAAACTGCGATAGATACAGTGCATTCGGCAGGTGGAGGTCAGGTAGTAATACCAAGTGGCGGTGTATATCTATCTGGAAGTATCCAGCTGAAGGAAAATGTTGATCTCCACCTTGAAAGTGGTGCCGTTCTTTGTGCCAGCAGCGACTATGCCGACTACACAGATAACCACAACATAAAGAACCTCACTGGTGGTTCGGTCGATGAGTTTGTGCTTCCCCAAAGAGCCTTTATCTCAGCTTTTAAGGCTCATGGAGCACGTATTTCAGGGCACGGAACTATCCACGGAAATGCTGACGAATTCATCGCCGAGCGTGGTCAATACATCCACAAAATGCGTGGACCTGTTGGAGGTAAGGACCAATATCTAGAAAGACCTTTCACTATCTTTATGATCGAATGCAAGAATTTAACAATCAGAGATATCACAATTCAAGATCCTGCATTTTGGGCACTGAGAACTACAGGTTGTAATGAATTGCTTATCGATGGAGTTCGCATTTTGACCGATTTAATGGTTCCAAATGCTGATGGTGTTGATATTGATCGCTGTCAAAATGTAAGAATTGTTAACTGTGAGTTTGTCACAGCAGATGACTGTATCTCCCTCAAATCATGCTCGCAGACATCACAGTACGGAGATGTGGCCAATGTAATTATCTCTAACTGCATTATGACCTCGACCTCTGGTGCAATCACATTGGGAACAGAGTCTGTCGGAGACATCAAAAATATCTTGGTTAATAATTGCATAGTCAAGGATTCGCACCGAGGCTTTGCGGTCCGCGCACGTGAAGGCGGAACTATTTCAAATGTTCGATTTTCAAACTCGCTGGTGCACACGCGTACCTTCAGCGATATGTGGTGGGGTCATGGAGAAGCACTACATGTCACAGCATTTTCTTGGGATGATCCTCAAAAGGGTACAGATGGCAATATCGAAAGAACATACGAGGGCTTTGTTCGAGATATAACCTTTGAAAACATAACCTGCAGAACCGAAGCTGGAGTTTTAAACTACGCGGCTCATCCTGGACTCATTAAGGGCGTTACATATCGCAATGTTGATGTTTACATGGATAAGCAGTCTAAATGGGATTCACGAATCGATCTGCGCCCTAACGGTATTGAATCGGTGCTTCATCGCAAGCACAACGCCTTCGAGATCTTTAACACAACCGATGTTGCCCTCGACAATTGCAGAGTTATTTGGGATGAAAGTTCCCGCAACCTCTATGCCGATCTCGTCGGTGAATCAGGCTCAATAAACACCAAAACCTCGGGTTTAACGGAAATAGTTAGTAGTTAGATAGTGCCGAGCAACTCGCATCACAGAAGTGATATTCAGGGCCTACGGGCGATCGCTGTGATGCTTGTGATCGCAGGTCACCTATTTCCCTTCAGCGTTAAAGGTGGGTTTATCGGCGTTGATATCTTTTTTGTGATCTCGGGGTTTGTAATCACCCTGCAGATGACCAAACTTCATTCAACTAGCCCTTCCACCTTCTTGCGAGATTTCTACTCCAAACGTATAAAGAGAATTCTTCCCTCTGCTCTCCTGGTAACCATGGTCTCTCTACTGGCCACCTCTTACTACCTTGGACCTGTTGCGGTAAATGAAGCAAAGCTAGATGGTGGATGGACAACTATATTTTTAGGCAACTTTCATTTTCACAATATGTCGCTGGATTACTTTGACGCAGGAACCCAAGCTTCCCCTCTTCAGCATTTTTGGTCATTGTCGATCGAAGAGCAGTTCTATCTCATCTGGCCTGCCTTGTTTCTGATCCTCATGAGCAAGACCAAATCTTTACGTATCCGTCAATCTGTCCTTCTCGCAATTATTGGATTCTCACTGTCGATCGCTCTATACCTTTCAGAGATAAAGAGTGATCCCATTTTCTTTAACTCCTCATCTAGGGTCTGGGAGTTGGCAGTTGGTGCACTGCTGGGATTATCAACAGCATCTATGCGACTCCCAAAGGGCCTGATCAACCTCTGCCTAAGTTCTTTATTTGTTGCATCAATAACAATCTCGCCCACTATGCAGTGGCCAGGATTGTGGACTATTCCTGTTGTACTTGCAACCGCAATCATCCTGATAAATAGACCATCTCGCGAAGCAAATAAGCTTCTTGATAATAAGGTGATGCGCTACTTAGGAGATCTCTCTTATCTGCTCTATCTGTGGCATTGGCCAATTTTCATCATCATAAAGGGCATCTCATCCTCCTTTGGAAATCTAGAAAAGCTTTACATCGCACTGCTCACTTTTGCCTTATCGGTCATAACTCATCACTTCTTTGAAAATCCAATTCGTTTCTCGACAAAAACAAAGCCAGGCATCAGTATTTCTCTAGGCATCTCAGCTGTAGCTGTGATGTCTGGGGCATTATTTATCACTTACCAGGGATAGGAATCTCATGAGAAAAATAGCCACACTTCTAGCGTTATTGCTTCTTGTGCCACTGCAGCCTTTGCATGCTGCTACAAAGGCAGGGGCTCCTTGCACGGTAATTGGTAAATCAGTGACAGAGCAGAATAAAACTTTTGTCTGCACTAAATCAGGAAGCAAAAAGATTTGGAAGTTGCAGAGTATTGACCAGCTCATCGCATCTGATGTTTTGAAGGCGGAGAAATTAACAGCTTTACCTAAGTCGGTACAGTCATCTCTTTTGCAGGCAAGAAAGAATAAGAGTCCGTGGTTAGACCAAGAGTGCTCAGTTGATTTCTCTTCTACAGATACACCCGTCTGCCAAGGTGGTGACATCAATAGCAAAAAGACAATTGTTGTTTATGGTGATTCCCATGCTTCAATGTGGATGAGTGCGATTGATGCGATCGGTAAAAAGCATGGATATAAGGTTCACCTCTTTGCAAAGCTAGCTTGCCCCTTGGTTGAAGTTCCAATTTGGAATTATCAACTCAACCGTCCATTTACAGAGTGCACACAATGGCAACAAAAGGTTTACCCACTGATTCAATCCCTCAATCCCGAGATCATCATCGTCACCGATCAGTGGAAGCCAGCGGTGGTCGATGGAAAGAAATCTGATTTTGATACACCTTTTATGTGGGAGAAGGAGTTTCCAATAGCGATCGCTAGGGTTTCCAAGATGGCAAATAAGGTATTTGTCATCGGAAACAATCCAAGCCTGACCCAAGATCCAGTCGATTGTGCGAGCATGCCACGAGTTAACCTTGCGCTGTGTTCTGCAGGGCGCACACAGGCTGACAACGCCAAATTCAACGGTATAGAAGCCAAGGCGACTAAAGGTGTTGGTGGCACCTACATTGATACCGTCGCTTGGTCCTGTACCGCCTCCTTATGCCCCATAGTTATCGCCAACACCTTGGCCTACTTTGATCAGTGGCACTTTTCAGAGAGCTATGTGAGATATCTAGCCCCGGCTCTTGAACAACGTTTGAAGCTTGGATAGCCCCTCAATCAGGGTTATGTGATGAATTACGCAACACTAATGTTGCGTAATTACAATCTCTCCTCTAGAGTCTTTCTATGCCCATCCTCAAGAGATCAACCCTGTTAGCCGCCGTTGTAGCCCTTTGTGCCACCATCCTGACAGGGTGCTCCTCTTCTAATGAGCAGGCCACCGATGTCACCGAGCTAACTATCTACTCGGGCCGCTCTGAAGAGTTCATCGCCCCCTTCTTTGCCCAATGGGAAGCCCAATCAGGCATCACACTAAACATCCGTTACGGTGATTCAGCAGAGCTTGCAGCACAAATTCTGGAAGAGGGCGGAAACTCCCCGGCAGATCTATTCCTTTCACAAGATGCCGGCTCACTAGGAGCAGTATCTGAGGCTGGTTTATTTACACAGTTAAGCGATCAGATCGCGGCTGCAATTCCTGCGACCTACATTGCTGCAAATCGCAACTGGGTGGGTGTTACTGGTCGCGCTCGCGTCTTTGCCTATGCACCAGATCGCATCAAGGTATTGCCACAATCAATCACCGATTTAACAAAGAGTGAGTACAAGAACCAGATTGGTATCGCGCCAACTAACGCCTCTTTCCAAGCCTTTCTAACCGCTTTAATTGAGAGCAAGGGCTCTGACTTTGCAAAGAGTTGGCTTAAGGCGTTGCAGGCAAATGGCGTAAAGATCTATGCAAAAAACAGCGCCATTGTTGAAGCGATCGACAAAGGTGAAATCTCAATCGGACTTGTCAACCATTACTACACCTGGGAAGTCAGCGAAGGTTTAGGTCGAGCCATTAATGTAAAGAATGGTTTCTTTGCACCTGGCGACCTGGGCAATTTAATCAACGTATCTGGCGCAGGAGTTCTTGCATCAAGTAAGAAGATTGCAGCAGCAGAAGATCTCATTAACTTCTTAACCTCAGCAAGCACTCAAGCTAAGTTTGTTTCAGATACCCATGAATACTCACTTATTCCAGGTGCTGCAGCACCTGCTGAAGTTCCAGCACTCGATCAGATTGGTGCGCCAACAGTTGATTTAGCTGCTTTGAAGAACATCAAGGCAACCCAAGATCTTCTAATTGAGGTTGGTCTGCTTTAACAATGCCTACCACCTTCCCTGATAGCACCCGAGTAGCACTGTCACAAAACGCCCGTAAACAGCGGGCTTTGCGTGGTGTGCTCAATGGCGCTGTTGGGGTTGTTGCAGCCCTTGCCCTCATTCCTTTTGTGTACCTACTTGTTCGCGCTAGCCAAAAACCAGTTGGTGAAATTGCACAACTTCTTATTCGCCCAAAGACATTAGAAGTTCTGGCAACAACCTCGGCGCTCGTTGTGTGCGTAGTTGTTACAACAGTAGTGATGGGTGTCTTAATGGCCAGCGGGCTTCACTTTGTGCGCCTGCCCTTGAGAGGCCTGTTGCTGATTCCAACGGTGCTTCCTTTAGCTATTCCTTCTTACGTTTTTACCTACACCTGGGTGGCTTTAATCCCTGGCTTTTCTGGCTTTCTAGCAGCAGCATTTATTTTGTCGATTACCACTTTGCCGTATGTCATCTTGGCAACTCTGTCGGGGCTGCGCACAGTTGATAGCTCACAAATTGAGGTTGCTCGCTCTTTAGGTTTAACACTTCCTCAAACATTTAGACGGGTTGTCTTTCCTCAGGTAAAGGGACATATCAGTGCAGGTGCACTTCTGGCAGCGCTCTACACAATCAGCGACTTTGGTGCGGTATCACTGCTTAATGTTGAAACCCTGACAGTGACTATTCAAAATATGTATCGCGCTTCCTATGACCGAAGCGCTGCCGCGGTTATCTCCTTTGTCCTGATCGCCTTTTCAACCATTGTGGTTTTAGCTGATGAAAGAGTTAAGCGACAGACCCCTGATAGCAATGTTGTGAAGGCGTACTCAACCAAGAGCACACTCATTAGCAATACCTGGTTGCGCTTGGCTGTTGTTGCAACTATCGCTCTATACGCACTTAACGCGGTACTTATCCCTTTCTATGTATTGATCTCGCGCTTCTTGGGTAACCAGGTAGCAATTAATTGGGCAGAGCTGCTCACCGCATCTGTTTCAACTATCTCTGTTGCTGCCCTTGGTGCATTAATTGCACTTGTTTTATCAGCACCGATCGGCATCATCCTGACTGGCACCTCAACCCGTGTTGGCCGTACCGCCCAACGCATCATCACAATTGGCCACGGATTACCAGGTGTAGTTGTTGGTTTAGCGATTGTTTCTATCGGTTCAAAACTGGGTGCTTTGTATCAAACAACTTTCTTACTTGCCTTTGCCTACGCCCTGCTCTTTCTTGCTAAATCAGTTGCCAGCATGAACTCCTCGCTCTCACGTGTTCCAACAAGTGTGAAAGATGTTGCCTCTACTTTGGGTATGAACCAATGGAATGTCATCAAGAAGGTTGTTGCACCAATTGCAGCACCTGGCATTGGTCTGGGAACAATCTTGGTATTTCTCACCGCAATGAAGGAGCTTCCTGCAACGCTAATGCTGCGTCCAACAGGCTTTGAAACACTGGCAACTCAGATCTGGTCAGCAGCTTCGATCAATCGATTTAACGAGGCTGCGCCCTATGCATTAATCTTGGTTCTTATTGCAGCCTTACCCACATTTTTAATCAGCCGACCTGACAAGGCCGACCGCGCATTTATTCACGAGAACATAGGAGGCGAAAAATGAGTTCACTCGAAATTTCGCATCTGAAAGTTTCATTAGGCAACCGCTTAATTCTGGATGATCTCTCCTTCTCTTTGGCCGAAGGCCAAATCGCGGCTCTGCTAGGTCCATCGGGATGCGGAAAAACAACGCTGCTGCGCAGTATCGCTGGCTTGGTTCAGCCATCGGATGGAACTATTCGTTTTGGCAAGCAGTTGGTTTCACTATCTTCATTGGTGATGCCATCACATAAGCGAAAGATTGGTTATGTGCCACAAGAAGGCGCACTCTTTCCACATCTGAGCGTTGCCGACAATATTTCCTTTGGCCTAGATCGTTCTGTTTTCACTAAGGATCAGATTCGCCAGACCACGAAAGAGATGCTGAATCTCATTGGATTAAATGGCTTTGAAAACCGTATGCCGAACCAGTTATCTGGTGGACAGCAAACACGTGTTGCTCTGGCCCGCGCACTTGCGATTAAGCCTGCAATTGTGTTGCTCGATGAGCCCTTCTCAGCTCTAGATGCCGCGCTACGCGGAGATTTGCGTGCAGATGTCATTGATCTGCTTCGAAAGAGCAACGCCACCGCAATTTTGGTTACCCATGATCGTGAAGAGGCGCTTGTTTCTGCAGATGTTGTTGCACTGATGCGTGATGGTCAAATCATTCAGCAAGGAACTCCTGAGGCTGTCTACTCAACACCGATTTCTCCAGCGATGGCGATTAGTACCGGTGATGCCCTTGTTCTTGATGCAACACAAGCTGCAGATGGTTCAACTTCATATCTTTTGAACTCCAAGAGTGTTGCAACACCTAACGGCCACATTGTGATTCGCCCAGAAGAGATCAAAATTGATCGCAATCTAACTGGCGCACAATCAATAGGCCGTATTTCAAAGATTGATTACTACGGACACGACGCCATGGTTACAGTTGAGATTGCAGGGCAGTCCATCAAGGTTCGCATCCCAGGACCCTTCGACTACGCCATTGGCGAGGATGTCGCCGTTCATCACGCAGGCCCAGTTCGTTTCTTTGCGAGGAGTTAAAAGCAAAATGCCAAAAGATCCATCTCGCGAAGCGCACTTCCCCGCCATCGAAAAACGCTACGGCGAAAAGATGGCCTATTGGTTCAAGGTCATGGCAAAGCTTGAAGGCAAGAAGTACGCAGAACAAGTTGCTCACCTGAAGGAGAATTACGGCTTTTCTCAAGCTCATGCAAATGCATTGGTGATGTATTCACGGGGATCTGAATCTTCACAGCGCTTTACAACTATGACCGAGTACTACAAATCAATTCCGGCGCCCCAAGCAAAGACCATCAAGGCGATCTTCAAAGCGATAAAAATTAAGTACCCGCAATTAGAGCAGGTCATTGCCTGGAATCAACCCATGGTCAAGATGGATAAGCACTACATCTTTGGCGCATCTGCTTCCAGCAAACATGTATTGATCGCGCCGTGGGATCAAGCGGTATTAAAGGAGTTTGCCCCTAAGTTCAAAGAGGGCAATGCGCTCAAGAAAACTATTCAGCTGCCTATCGACTGGGAGGTTGATGCCAAACTGCTTCAAGCGATGATCAAGGCGAGTCTTGCCAACTTAAAGTAACGCTGGCCGGTAAGAGGCTAGGACTCGAAGTCCCCGCCCCTTCCGGTTAACTTGTTCTTACTCTTACCTGGTCGCTCATAGGCAATCAACAATGCTGAAACAATCATCACGAAGACGCCAATAACGATGAACTTGTCCATGGAATTAACCGAGAACCGCCCAAACTACCAAGGCAAAAACACCGATGCCAAGACCCACGATTGCAATTGCAGATAGTGATAACAGATGACGTGAATCTGCAATCTTCTTGGAAAGCTCTGAAGGGTTTTCAAGGCGCTTCAAATCAATCAGTAAAACCTCTGCTTCGCGGATAGTTGCATATTGGGTGATGATTGCAAGAATTCCTGTTGCTGCTGCAACACCAATTGCTAAGTACTTTGCAGCATCTGAAGCAGTTTCAAAGATTCCTAATGCAGCCAGCACAAAGATTCCGATCAACATAAAGTTTGGTGCTTTTTGTGCCTTAATAATCTGTGAGCGCTTTGTATTCCACAGCTCTAATAGATCATCTTCTTCCATGGTTTTCTCCTATGCCCAGAAGCCCTCAGTAGGACTTGCCCTTAAGAGTAAGGCTCAAGGTATGAATCTGCATGGCTAATTGAAAACGACTCACCTACGATTAGGTCATGGCTCGTACCGCAAAGGTTAAAAATGGCTTTGAGCCAAAGATCTGTGTTCGTTGCGACCTGCCCTTTGAGTGGCGCAAGAAATGGGCCAAAAACTGGGGCGAGGTTAAATACTGCTCCGATCGCTGCCGTGAGAACAAATGAAGCAAATCATCTATATCCCCTTTGATCATCTGCACCGTAAATTCGGTGCCCTGAAAACAGCTGATCCAAAAAACGATGTCATCGCCTTTGTGGAAAGTGCACGCATGACCACAGGTCGTAACTGGCACCCAGAACGCCTCTTCTTCTTAATCTCTAGCGCTCGTCATTTTGCTAAATCGCTAGAGGATGAAGGCTTTACCGTTGAATACATCAAAGCCGCAACAACAGTTGATGGTTTGAAAATAATTCAGAAAAAACACAAAGCCTTGCCAATTATTTGTGCCGAGCCATCTTCATTTAGACAGTACGACCAGTTGAAAGCCTTTGGCGTTACCTTTGTACCGAATGATTTCTTCTTAACGCCACGTGAACTATTTACCCAATGGGCCGAAGGCCAAAAGAGTTATTTGATGGAGAACTTCTATCGGAAACAACGAACCCGCTTAAATGTTTTGATGGAGGGCAAGGAGCCAATTGGAGGTTCCTGGAACTTTGACAAAGAAAACCGTTTGCCTCCCCCTAAGAAGTATGAAGGCCCGGCCTACCTAGAACACAAGCGCGATGAGATCGATAAGGAAGTTGCCGCTGAACTTGGTCACACCATGACAACAACTTGGGCTACCACCCGCAAAGGTGCATTGGCACAGATGAAGAACTTTTTCGATAATCACTTTGCAGAGTTCGGTCCACTAGAAGATGCGATGACAACTGATAACTGGGCGTTGCACCACAGCCTGCTATCCCCCTACATCAATAACAATTTGATTCACCCATCTGAGGTAATCCATGCAGCGGTTAAGGCATTTAACGATGGCAAGGTCCCGATTGAATCTGCCGAAGGCTTTATCCGTCAGATCATTGGCTGGCGGGAATATGTCAACGGTATGTACTGGTTCTTAGGCCCCGAGTACCGCGAGAACAATCAACTCAATGCCAAGAGAAAACTACTGCCACTGTTTTCTGATCCATCAAAGACTCAGATGAACTGCATCAAAGAAACCGTGACCGATATTCAAAGCCGTGCCTGGGTTCACCACATTCCACGCTTGATGCTGCTTTCAAACCTTGCACTAGTTACTGGTACTAACCCACAAGCCTTTCTGGATTGGATGCGCGAAGTCTTTATCGATGCATCGGAATGGGTGATGGTCCCTAACGTGATCGGCATGGGCGTACACGCAGATGGAGGACAAATGATGACCAAGCCCTATGCGGCAGGTGGTGCTTACATTTCTAGAATGTCTAACTACTGCAAACCATGTGCCTACAACCCAAAGCTGCGCACCGGTGAAACCGCTTGTCCTTTCACAACTTTGTACTGGGATTTCCTCGATCGTCACAAAGAAACTTTTGCCAAAAATCACCGCATGAGCCAACAGGTATTTGGTCTTAATCGTTTATCAGATCTTCCAGAACTTCGTGAGCGAGCACAAGAGGTTTTGTCTGGCCTAGAAAAAGG
>CAZCDF010000022.1:0-12001 GCA_964497665.1 uncultured Candidatus Planktophila sp.
ACACAATCAATCAGGTTGTTCCAGGTGTTGTGACAAAGCTAGTTCCATTTGGAGCCTTCATCCGTGTACACGAAGGAATTGAAGGACTTGTTCACATTTCAGAGTTGGCAGAGCGCCACGTTGAGATTCCAGAGCAGGTTGTTCAGGTTGATGATGAGCTATTTGTAAAGATCATCGATATCGACCTAGAGCGTCGTCGTATCTCTCTTTCATTGAAGCAGGCTAATGAAGGTACAGAGATTGAGATCGAAGCATTTGATCCAACTCAGTACGGAATGGCTGCTCGTTACGATGCAGAAGGAAACTTCATTTACCCTGAAGGTTTCGATGCAGACTCACAAGAGTGGAAGCCAGGATATGAAACACAGCGCGAAGAGTGGGAAAAGCAGTACGCCCAAGCTCAAGAGCGTTTCATGGCACACAAGAAGCAGAAGGCAGAGGCTAAGGCAGCTGATGCTGCTGCAACTCCTGCTGAAGAAGCGGTTGTTGCTGCCGAATAAAGCATTACATCAAGAAAGGCCTCGCATTCGTGCGGGGTCTTTTTTGTTTCTTACGGTTATTCTTAATGCATGCGTGTAATCGCTTTAACAGGGGGCATCGGCTGCGGCAAGTCATTAGCTGCTCAATACTTTGCTGAACTTGGAGCGTTGGTAATTGATGCAGATCAATTAGCTCGCGCTGCAATCGAAAGAGGCTCGCAAGGCTTTGATGAGGTTGTCAGCTTCTTTGGAGATTCCATACTCAACAATGGAGATATCGATCGACGCGCTTTGGGAGAGTTGATCTTTAAAGATGCTGAAGCCAAAAGGAAGTTAGAGAGCATCGTTCACCCCTTTGTCCGTCGTGAGTTCGAAGAAGCGGTCGCATCACTTAAGTCAGATGAAGTTTTAGTGTATGAAATTCCATTGCTAGTTGAAACAGGTGCACAAGATCGATTTGATATCGTCGTAACAGTGGAGTCAGATTTAGAGAATCGAATCACCCGTTTGCGCCAGCGTGGGATGCATATCTCAGAAATCGAAGGGCGAATCGCGGCGCAAGCTACCCGAGAGCAGCGAGTAGAGGCTGCGGACTTCCTCATAGAAAATGATGGAAGTGAGGATGAACTCCTGCGCCAGGTAGAAAACATTTGGGATAGCCTTCACGAAAATTAGTAAGTAGGCTTACCAAATGCGCCCGATATCTGAGTTACAACGCAGAGTTGAGCCCTTCCAAGTTATTAGCGATTATGTTCCCGCGGGAGATCAACCGGCAGCGATCGCAGAGATCACAAAACGCATTAATGCAGGGGAACGGGATGTCGTCCTCTTGGGTGCAACGGGTACCGGTAAATCAGCCACCACCGCGTGGTTGATTGAACAGCTCCAAAGACCAACACTGGTGCTGGCACCGAACAAGACCCTTGCAGCTCAACTTGCAAATGAGTTCCGTGAACTCCTACCTAATAATGCCGTTGAGTACTTTGTGTCCTACTACGACTACTACCAACCTGAAGCGTATGTGCCTCAAACCGACACCTTTATTGAGAAGGACTCCAGTGTCAATGAGGAGGTCGAGCGACTTCGTCATTCAGCTACAAACTCATTGCTCACCCGCAGAGATGTCATCGTGGTTGCAACTGTTTCATGTATTTATGGTTTGGGAACCCCCCAAGAGTATGTAGATCGAATGGTTCGACTAAGAGTAGGTGATGAGGTTGAACGCAACGCCCTACTACGTCGTTTTGTTGATGTTCAATACAAACGCAATGACATGGCCTTCGAACGTGGAACCTTCAGGGTACGGGGAGACACGATCGAAATCATTCCCATGTATGAAGAGTTAGCGATTCGCATCGAGATGTTTGGTGATGAGATCGAGAAGATTTCAACCTTGCACCCACTTACCGGCGAGATCATTCGCGATGAGGAAGAGATCTTTGTCTTTCCCGCAACACATTACGCGGCAGGACCAGAGACGATGAAGCGAGCGATAGGTGACATTCAAGATGAGCTTCAGGTTCAACTTAACCTCTTTGAGAAGCAAGGCAAGCTCTTAGAGGCCCAACGTCTTCGAATGAGAACTACCTTTGATATTGAGATGATGGAACAAATCGGTTTCTGTAGTGGAATCGAAAACTACTCTCGACATTTAGATGATCGACCAGCCGGTTCTGCGCCACACTGTCTCTTGGATTACTTCCCTGAAGATTTTCTCCTTGTAATTGATGAAAGCCATGTGACTGTTCCACAGTTGGGTGCGATGTTTGAGGGAGATGCGTCACGCAAGCGCACCCTTGTCGAGCATGGATTCCGCTTACCGAGCGCTCTAGATAATCGTCCTTTGAAGTTTCCAGAGTTTGTAGAGCGCACTGGACAGACAATTTACCTCTCTGCGACGCCCGGAAAGTATGAGTTAGCCAAGGTCAATGGAGATGTAGTTGAACAGGTAATTCGTCCAACCGGTTTGGTTGATCCACAAATTGTTATCAAGCCAATCAAAGGACAAATCGATGATCTTCTCCAAGAGATCACGATTCGTGCGGAAAGAAATGAACGTGTACTGGTCACCACATTGACCAAAAAGATGTCGGAGGATCTAACTGATTATCTGCAGGAAAAAGGCGTCAACGTTCGCTACCTTCACTCAGAGGTGGATACTTTGCGCAGAGTTGAATTACTCCGCGAACTTCGCACCGGTGATTACGATGTTTTAATCGGTATTAACCTGCTGCGTGAAGGTTTGGACTTGCCTGAAGTTTCATTAGTGGCGATTTTGGATGCCGATAAGGAGGGTTTCCTGCGTTCATCAACCTCTTTAATCCAAACTATTGGTCGTGCTGCTCGTAACGTCTCTGGCGAAGTACATATGTATGCAGACAGGATTACCGATTCCATGGCCAAGGCGATTGATGAAACAAATCGCCGTAGAGCAAAGCAGGTTGCCTATAACCTTGAACGCGGTGTTGACCCACAGCCATTACGTAAGAAGATCGCTGACATTACCGACTTAATTGCACGTGAGAGCGAGGACACTGAAGAGCTCTTATCTCACGAGAAGGGCGGGGCGAAGAAGGTTGGCGCTTCAGTTGGAATTTACGATAAATCATCCCTTACTTTGCCGCGCAAGGATCTAATCGCATTGATAGGCTCGCTCACCGAACAGATGCGAAATGCCGCATCTGAACTTCAATTTGAGGTCGCTGCGCGATTGCGTGATGAGATCAAGATTTTGAAGAAAGAGCTACGAATGATGGAAGAGGCTGGGGTTTGAGCATCGATAAGTTAGTTGTGCGAGGAGCTCGTGAGCACAACCTAAAAAATGTCTCCATCGAACTCCCTCGAGACTCCCTGGTTGTTTTTACGGGCCTTTCGGGTTCAGGTAAATCCTCCCTTGCCTTCGACACCATTTTTGCCGAAGGTCAACGTCGGTATGTTGAATCCTTATCTGCCTACGCACGCCAATTTTTAGGTCAGATGGACAAACCAGATGTGGATTTCATCGAAGGACTTTCTCCCGCTGTCTCCATCGATCAGAAATCAACTAATAGAAATCCACGTTCGACGGTAGGAACAATTACCGAGGTTTACGATTATCTACGTCTGCTCTTTGCACGCGCAGGAACTCCGCACTGTCCTAATTGCAATAAGGTTGTTACCCGCCAATCGCCACAACAAATCGTGGACCAGATCCTTGAACTTCCAGCAGCCACAAAGTTCCAAGTGTTGGCACCGGTGGTTCGAGCTCGCAAGGGAGAGTTCCTCGAACTCTTTAGTGACCTGATCACACAAGGGTATTCACGTGCGCGGATCGATGGCGAGGTTGTTCAGCTCTCCGATGCACCAAAACTCAAGAAACAAGAAAAGCACACAATCGAAGTAGTTATTGATCGTCTGACGGCAAAAGCTGAAAGCAAGACACGCTTGACCGACTCCATTGAAACAGCTCTGCGCCTATCCTCAGGAATTGTTGTTTTAGATTTTGTTGACGCTAAGGGTGAAGACAAGGAACGTACTTATAGCGAGCATCTAGCCTGTCATGAGTGTGAACTTTCCTTTGAAGAGTTAGAGCCTCGCTCTTTCTCATTCAACTCTCCATTTGGTGCATGTGAGGATTGCTCTGGAATTGGAACCAAGAAGGAGGTTGATCTCGATCTCATCATTCCCGATGATTCAATCTCAATTAATGATGGTGCAATCGCACCATGGTCTGGAGGGCAATCCTCTGATTACTTCTTACGTTTGCTGGAAGCTCTAGCGAAGGATCTGCCATTTTCTTTAGATACGCCATGGAAAAAGATTTCGGTTAAAGCTCGTGAAGCCATCTTGAACGGCTATGAGTACGAAATCAAGATGAAGTACAAGGGTCGCTACGGTGCGCGCAACTACACAACTGGTTTTGAAGGTGTTATTCCCTTCATCCACCGCAGACATGAAGAGACTGATAGTGATTACAGCCGTGACAAATACGAGGCTTACATGCGAGAGATAGCCTGCGAGAGTTGTAATGGTGCCCGCCTCAAGCCTGAAGTTCTCGCTGTAACCATCGGCAATAAGAACATCTCTGAAATCTGCGAGCTTTCAATCGCAGATTGTGCGACCTTCCTTAAGCAGATCAAACTCAACAAGCGTGAGGCGCAGATAGCAGAGCGGGTGATGAAAGAGGTTAATGCTCGCCTTGGCTTCTTGCTTGATGTCGGACTTGATTACCTATCGCTTGCACGCCCAGCTGGCTCTTTGTCAGGTGGGGAGGCCCAGCGCATCCGTCTAGCAACCCAAATCGGTAGCGGTTTAGTAGGTGTGCTGTATGTATTGGATGAACCATCAATTGGTTTACATCAACGTGATAACAAGCGCTTAATTGAAACCCTTACTCGCTTGCGAAACCTTGGTAACACCTTGATCGTCGTTGAACATGATGAAGAGACTATTCGCACAGCTGACTGGATCGTTGATATCGGGCCTGGTGCAGGTGAACATGGCGGAAAGGTTGTCGTCTCAGGTAGTTACGAGGATTTAATCGCCTCCAAGGAGTCAATTACGGGGGCTTATCTATCTGGACGTAAATCAATTGAGATTCCAAAGAAGCGTAGAGCGGTAGATCCCAAGAGAAAGCTTGTCGTTAAAGGAGCAAAGGAAAACAACCTTAAGGATATCGAAGTTGAAATTCCACTAGGAGTCTTCGTCTCTGTAACTGGTGTTTCAGGTTCTGGAAAATCAACTCTCGTGAATGACATTTTGTATACAACCTTGGCTAACAAGTTAAATGGTGCACGATTGGTTCCAGGTCGTCACCGAACAGTGACAGGTATCGAGCATCTCGACAAGGTTGTACATGTCGATCAATCACCAATTGGACGTACCCCACGTTCTAACCCAGCAACGTACACAGGTGTCTTTGACAAGATTCGTGCACTCTTTGCCGAAACCAGCGAGGCGAAGATTCGTGGTTATCAGCAGGGTCGCTTCTCCTTCAATGTGAAGGGTGGGCGGTGCGAGAACTGTTCAGGCGATGGAACCATCACCATCGAAATGAACTTCCTGCCAGATGTTTATGTTCCCTGCGAGGTTTGCCATGGAGCGCGTTATAACCGCGAAACCTTAGAGGTTCACTACAAGGGTAAGACCATCGCCGAAGTGTTGAATATGCCGATTGAAGAGGCGCATAGCTTCTTCGAATCCGTACCTGCCATCGCACGCTACCTAAAGACTTTGAATGATGTTGGTCTGGGCTATGTGCGTCTGGGTCAATCCGCACCAACCCTTTCTGGAGGCGAAGCTCAACGCGTAAAACTCGCAACTGAACTACAACGTCGTTCCACGGGTCGCACAATTTACGTACTGGATGAACCGACCACAGGTCTGCACTTTGAAGATGTCAATAAGTTATTAACCGTTCTCAACCGCTTGGTTGATACTGGCAACACAGTTGTTGTGATCGAGCACAACCTCGATGTGATCAAGTGTTCTGACTGGGTTATTGATATGGGACCGGAAGGCGGTTTCCGTGGGGGATTAGTTGTCGCCGAAGGAACTCCTGAAACCGTTGCGGCCGTTAAGGAAAGTTACACGGGTCAATTCTTGGGTGAAATCTTGAAATCAAATAGAAAAGCACCAGCGAAGAAGTAGTCATATGGCAGATCCTCAAAGTTATCGGCCGACCAACATTCCGGAACATCCTGGTGTTTATCGTTTTTATAATAAGCAGGACAAGGTTATCTATGTTGGTAAGGCAAAGAACCTTAAGAATCGCTTGAGCAATTACTTTCAGGCAAACCTTGCGACTAAGACCCATCGCATGGTTCACGAAGCGGTTCGCGTCGATTGGACCATCGTGAGTACCGAGCTCGAAGCACTTGCTTTGGAGTTTAGTTGGATTAAGCAGTATCAACCCAAATACAACGTGCAGTTTAAGGATGACAAGTCTTATCCATACTTAGCCTTATCACTAAATGATGAGTATCCGATGATCTTTATCACTCGAAAGGACAAGCGGCCAGGATTGAAGTATTTCGGACCGTACACAAACGCCTGGGCGCTGCGAAACACCTTTGAAGTATTGCTCAAGGTTTTTCCAGTGAGATCCTGCTCCTCCTCAAATTTCACTCGTGCTCAGCGCAGCAAGCGACAGTGTTTACTTGGGGATATAGGCAAATGTGCCGCTCCTTGTGTTGATTGGATCTCAAAGGAGGATCATAAAAAATTAGCCGAACGCCTGAATGAATTCATGGAATCTGGCATGGAGAACATCCTGCCTAAACTTCATGAAGAGATGAATACAGCCGCTGCAAATGAGGAGTTTGAGAGGGCGGCACGTTTAAGAGATCAGATTGAGTCTTTTGAAAAGGCCCAGCGGTCCACAGAGGGAAACTTCTCTGATGATCTGGATGGTGATTTCATCTCTATCTATCACGATGGCTTCCATGCAGCGGGCTCAATCTTTTCAATGACACGTGGATCGGTGAAGGGTTCACGTTCCTGGATTGTGGATCAAGAGATGGTGCTGGAAGGTCAGGATGAGTTAACCGCACTGTTGTACTCAATCTACGGTAGCGGAGCGATCGCAGTTCCGCGAAACATATATATCAACGCAGAGCCGGTTGATAAGGATCAGTTAGAACAGTGGCTGGGTTCTATTGGTTCAACAAAGGTTGAAATCAAGGTCCCACAACGTGGCGAGAAGGTTGAACTTCTCGACACCGTGAAGCGAAACGCGCAATACTCACTGATTCAATACCTCAGCAAGCGAGCTACAGATGCAGCGGTGAGCGGTAAGGCTTTGACGGAGATTGAAGAGCATCTCAACCTTGGTCGCACGCCACTGCGTATTGAATGCTTCGATATCTCAAATATCTCAGGAACCTCAGTAGTTGCTTCTATGGTCGTCTTTGAAGATGGAATGATAAAAAAGAGCGAGTATCGTCGTTTCATCATCGATACCAGCGAAGGTTTTGATGACACCCGTGCCATGCACCAGGTAATTACCCGACGCTTAAAACGTTTGCTCGATGATCGCAAAGAGAATGAAGCTGAGGTCGCAGAACTAGGTGGCAAACCAAGTAAGTTTGCATACCCTCCACAACTCATAGTTGTGGACGGTGGCCAACCACAGGTAAATGCCGCGCAACGTGCATTGGATGAGTTAGGAATTACCGATATCGCTTTATGTGGTTTAGCCAAGCGGTTAGAGGAGGTGTGGATTCCGGGTTCCAAGGACCCACTGATTTTGCCCCGCAGTAGCGAAGGGTTATACCTTTTGCAGCGCATAAGAGATGAAGCGCATCGATTCGCAATTACCTTCCACCGCTCTCGACGATCAAAGGTTATGTTGGAGTCGGTCTTAGATGAGATTCCACAACTCGGCTCGGCTCGACGAGCCTCTCTCTTAGAGCGTTTTGGATCGGTAGCGGCAATAAGAAAGGCTTCGGTTGAGGATATTGCTGCAACGCCCGGAATTGGCTCGAAGATCGCCTCTATTATCGAGTCACATTTAGCCGCAACTGCAACGCAGGTGGTTAATATGGAAACCGGTGAAATTATGGAGAGTAAGTAATGGGCAGTGAGTTTTTCGATCTACCAGCAGAGCAACAACAAAACTCATTGACCGCTTTCGCAACACAGCTGCTGAAAGAGTACGGCATTGATGAGGCTAAGGTTTCTTGCATCAACTTCGAATTTAATGCCACCTTTTCGGTAGAGACACAATCGGGCACAAAGTACGCCTTGAGAATTAACATTAACTCGACTCGAACCATAGAGAATATGAGAGGAGAAATTGAGTGGGTGCGTCACCTCAATCGAACCTCTGGGATTCACACACCGACGCCAATTGCCTCTGTGAAGGATGAGTACGTAGTTTCAGGGCTGCATTCAGAGTCAGAGCAAACTCTCTATGGCGTTATGTACTCCTGGTTAGATGGGGAAGAGATCGGTGATGAGCCAACGATGGATCAGCTCCACGAAGTCGGTAGAGCGATCGCTCTGCTGCACCAAGAATCAACTGATTTTGCTTTATCGAGCGGTAATGCGCTCCCAACCTTTAATGACTTTTTTTGGGGTACAGAGGATTTTCTCTTCTCGGACAAGTCCAAGCTCTCAGAAAAAGATCGCACCCTTATCAAAGAGGCTCATGATCACATCATGAAGTTCACGCACGAGCTCTATGAAAACTCTCCCGTTCACATCATCCACGCCGATTTTCATGGTTGGAACTTAATGTGGAATGAAGGCCAGCTTTCAATCTTTGATTTTGATGATTGCGGATTTGGAGTAGAGGCGCAGGATTTAGCCGTTGCCTTGTACTACTTAGATACCCCTGAGCAAGATGTCGCCCTATTAAATGGGTATAAGAGCGTAAAGCCATTACCGACCTACTCAGAGCATGCAATGAAGGCCTTACTGTTGCAACGTCGCTTACTACTTCTGAACTACCTCTTTGAAACCAAAAATCAGGAGCACCAAGAGATGCTTCCCGCTTACCTTGAGAAGAGCCTTGAGCGTGTTTCAACCTTCTTGACAGATGTAAGAGGATAAGAGCATGAGCAAAGAAGAGACCCTAATTCTTACCGGCATGTCAGGTGCTGGGCGATCAACAGTTGCTCACGCCCTTGAGGATTTGGGTTGGTATGTCGTCGACAACCTGCCACCAGCGCTACTTCCAGCGTTAGTAAGTAAAGGAACTGGACCTCAAGGCAAAGAGTTAGCAGTTGTTGTAGATGTTCGTGGGGGAGAGTTTTTTGATGAGCTCACTCATGCCTTAGATGAGTTAAAGAAAAGCAACTCTGCCTACCGCCTAGTTTTTCTCGATGCGACTGACCAAGCTTTAGTTCAGCGCTTTGAGTCCACCAGACGGCCTCATCCATTACAAGGCAAGGATCGCATCGTTGATGGAATCGCACGAGAGCGTGAAAAGTTAGAGAACATTCGCTCCCAATCAGATGTAGCTATTGATACATCTAATCTGAATGTTCATCAATTGGAAAAGCGAATTGGCGAAATATTTGGTGCCGGAAAACTTCAAGGTATTCGAATCAATGTTCTTTCATTTGGATACAAGTATGGAATTCCAGTTGATTCAGATCTAGTTCTAGATTGCCGATTCATTCCAAATCCGCATTGGGATCCTGAGCTTCGTCCATTAACCGGTCTCACTCCTCAAGTAAGTGATCGGGTTTTGAGTAGTGATGGTGTCAGTGATTTTGTTCAGGATTATGTGCACCTGGTGCACTCAATGATCGAAGGGTACATGCGTGAAGGAAAGAAGTATGTAACCATCGCAGTTGGTTGCACAGGCGGAAAGCACAGAAGTGTTGCAATCACACAAGAAATAGCGCGACAACTTAATGAGATGGGCCCCGAAATCTCGGCACATCCAACACATCGCGATGTAGGTCGTGAGTAGATTTGTCTAAGGTTGTTGCACTTGGTGGTGGGCATGGATTGGCTGCTACCTTAACCGCGTTACGTCAGCTCACTAATGAGCTCACTGCGATCGTGACAGTTGCAGATAATGGTGGCTCAAGTGGACGTTTACGTGAAGAGTTTCCAATATTTCCTCCAGGTGATTTGCGTATGGCACTTGCTGCCTTATGTGCTGATGATGAGTGGGGTCGCACCTGGGCAGAGATAATGCAGCATCGCTTTGTCAGCAACGGTGAACTGAATGGTCACGCAATGGGAAATCTATTGCTTGCATCCATGTGGAACGCTGGGGATGATCCAGTTGTAGCCCTCGATCGTGTTGGGCAACTACTGAAAGTTATTGGTCGAGTGCTTCCAATGGCATCTGTCGCGTTGGATATAGAAGGCACATTTAATACATCAACTGGAAGAATTGTTGTTCGTGGACAAAAAGAGGTTGCCACCGCAAAAGGCCATATAGAGTCCTTACGAATTATTCCAGAGGATCCACCTGCTAGAGATGAAGCTTTGAAGGCGATAGCTGATGCTGATTGGATCACTATGGGTCCAGGTTCTTGGTTCTCAAGTGTGATTCCACATCTATTGGTACCGTCTCAGCTCGAAGCATTGCAAAGCACAACTGCTCGAAAGATTTTGATTCTCAATTTGGATGCCTCATCACATTCGCAGGGAGAAGAGTTTGCAGGCTCTACCCCCGAAGAACATCTAGAATTTTTCCATCGATACGCCCCAGGAGTCAGGGTTGATTACTGCCTCGTTGACCAATCAGTTGTCAGGGATGAAGAGGCGCTCCAGGAAGCAGCATCAACCTTGGGTGGAGAGATTGTGGTGGCGGATATTAGAAAAGCTCCTGGAAGCATCCATCATGATGCTCAAAAATTAGCACTCCATTTGGGCCACATTCTCGCTCGGTAAATGGTTGGATAAGCCCATGGCAATGACAGCATCAGTTAAAGATGAACTATCTCGTTTAGCGATTACCAAACCATGTTGTCGCAAAGCAGAGGTCTCTTCACTTCTTCGCTTTGCTGGTGGGCTTCATATAGCGGCAGGAAAGATTGTTATCGAGGTTGAGCTCGATACCTCACAAAGTGCTCGTCGACTACGAAAAGATATCGCTGATATCTACGGACATGATTCTGACCTTGCAGTTTTATCTTCAAGTGGATTGCGCAAAGGTTCTCGTTATGTAGTTCGAGTAATCAATGAGGGTGATGCGTTGGCGCGGCAAACTGGTTTAGTTGATTCCAACGGTCGTCCAGTTCGCGGACTTCCACCTCAAGTTGTTTCTGCAGCAATCTGCGATTCAGAGGCTGCATGGCGAGGGGCATTTATTGCACATGGCTCATTAACTGAACCTGGACGCTCATCCTCTTTAGAGATTACCTGTCCCGGCCCAGAGGCAGCGCTTGCCCTTGTTGGTGCTGCACGACGTTTAGGGATTGTGGCTAAGGCTCGCGAAGTTCGCGGAGTAGATCGTGTTGTCATCCGAGATGGAGATGCGATCGGTGTTTTGCTGACACGTCTTGGTGCTCATGAAAGTGTGTTGGCCTGGGAGGAGCGCCGTATGCGTCGCGAGGTGCGAGCAACGGCAAACCGACTCGCAAACTTTGATGATGCAAATCTACGTCGTTCAGCGCGAGCGGCGGTTGCAGCAGCGGCGCGAGTGCAACGTGCGATGGAGATTCTTGGGCCAACAATTCCCGATCACCTTAAAGAGGCGGGAGAGTTGCGCATCAATCATGGACAGGCCTCGCTGGAGGAACTTGGCTCATTAGCGGTGCCACCGATGACAAAGGACGCTATCGCCGGTCGAATCCGTCGTTTACTTGCGATGGCTGATAAGCGTGCGGCAGAGCTGGGAATTCCCGATACTGAGAGCGGTCTTTCACCAGATTTGCTCAATTAGTCCTCAGATTTTAAAGAGTTCACACATTCTTCACTGGTAAGGTTCTACCTAAGCCCCCAGCGTTGTGGCAGTTTTACGAACCACCAACGGCTGGGCATTTCTTTGCCCTTTGGAGAAGTCTCCAAGGGTGCGCCCCACTAGTAGCAAGGACACTTTCGTGATTAATGTCGGAATCAATGGTTTTGGTCGCATC
>CAZCDF010000023.1:0-11870 GCA_964497665.1 uncultured Candidatus Planktophila sp.
TTTAAACGTTATCGCGCATTGATTCAACAACCAGATCTACCTGCTTACTTTTACTTATCAACACCAGTGGAACAGTTGGGTGAGCTCTTCTTGGGCTCACGTCCATCACGTCGACCAGATGCTGCAGGTGGATTGGACTCACTACGAGCAATTCCTTGGGTATTTGGTTGGACCCAATCACGACAGATTGTTCCTGGCTGGTTTGGTGTTGGCTCGGGATTAAAGGCTGCACGCGAAGCTGGCCATTCAGCGCTTTTGGAACAGATGCTCAAAGAGTGGCACTTCTTTACGACATTTATTAGCAATGTAGAGATGACCTTAGCTAAGACTGATTTAGCGCTAGCAAAGCGTTACGTTGAAACCTTGGTGCCTGCAGAGTTGCATCACTTCCTAGATGAGATTCAAGCGGAGTTTGATTTAACAGTCTCTGAAATTCTGACACTGACAAAGAAGCCAAGTTTGCTAGGTGACCAAGAGATTTTGGCCCGTACCTTGCAGGTACGTGATGCGTATCTTTCACCGATTCATTTATTGCAGGTGAACTTGTTGAAGCGGGTGCGCGATGCAGGAGATGCTGCAGATCCTGTTTTGCGCCGTGCGCTACTACTAACAATTAATGGTGTGGCTGCAGGTCTTCGCAATACCGGTTGATTTAATTACTTAATATTTTTAGCTATTAAAGGCGGATTGTGTTGCTTCTAAACCCTTTGTAATTAAAGATTCGACTACATCTGCCCCGCGTACAACAAACTCAGCTAAATCCTTTTGCTCCACCTTTGAAAATGCTTTTAAAACAAAATCTGCGGGATCTTGTTGACCCATGGGGCGGCCGATCCCTAAACGAACACGGTAGTAATCAGGGCCAGCAAAAGCTGAGGTCATTGATTTCAAGCCATTGTGGCCATTGTCGCCACCAGCAAATTTGGTACGAATAGCTGCAAATGGAATATCTAGCTCATCATGTAAAGCAATAATGTTGGCTGGTTCTACGGAGTAAAAGTTTGCCAGCGCCTTAATTGGCCCACCGGTTTCATTCATATAGCTCTTTGATTTAGCAAGAATTACAGAATGTGTGCCTGCATCTAATTTAAAGGCTGCAATGTCATTACGAGATTTATGTGTTGAGAATTTAACTGAGTGGCGACGAGCGAGTTCATCGATCACCATCTGGCCGATGTTATGACGGGTGGCAGCGTATTTTTCCCCTGGATTACCCAGGCCCACTACCAACCACGTCATAACAACAAAGCCTACGGGTTAAGCGTCCTTCTTCTCTGCATCTGCTGCTGGAGCTGCTGCATCAGTTGCTGCTGGAGCCGCTGTCTCTTCTGCTGCTGCCGTTGACTTCTCTGACAAGTGAACAACGATCATCTTTGGATCAGACTCAAGTTCAACACCTGCTGGAAGCTTTACATCAGCTGCGTACTTTGACTGACCTGATGCGAGACCTTGGATATCAATTTCGAGGAAGCTTGGGATAGATGATGCATCTACACGAACTTCAATTGAGTTGTGTACATGCTCAAGAATTCCATCGCGATCATGCTCACCAACTGAGTGAACAGGAACTGAAACAACAACCTTCTCGCCACGACGGACTAGAACTAGGTCAATGTGCTCAAGAATCTGCTTCAGTGGATCACGAACGATCACCTTTGGAAGTGTTAGCTCATTCTTTCCATCGATTGTGATGTCGAGAAGTACGTTTGACTGCTTCAGCGCAACGCCAATCTCTTTAGCGTTAAGGGTGATGTGAAGAGGCTTCTCACCGTGACCATAGATAACTGCGGGAACTAATCCATCGCGACGTGCACGACGTGATGCACCCTTACCAAATTCAGTGCGTGTGGTTCCGACGATCTTTACTTCTGCCATGAAAAAACTCCTGTCATCTCAGTAATACATGAGTCTGACAGGAGTTGGATACCTTGCCGTCGATAACGGTTCCGAATGAAACCCTCGCCAGAATGGTTGGAGTCTATGAGATTAGGGAGAAAGCTCCAAATCCCCGCTTAGGAGTGACCATCAAAGAGGCTTGTAACCGATCCATCCTCAAAGACCTCACGTATTGCACGGCCGAGCAATGGAGCGATGGAAAGCACAGTCAGATTGTCAAACCTTTGATCCTCAGAGATCGGCAAGGTATTTGTAATAACAACCTCTGATGCACGGCAGTTCTTGAGTCGATCTACCGCTGGACCACTGAACACAGCGTGGGTTGCAGCGATGATGACATCTGCTGCACCGGCATCAAACAAGGCATCGACAGCCTTTGTGATTGTTCCGGCGGTATCGATCATGTCATCAATAACTACACATGTTTGTCCGACAACATCTCCAACAACACGACCAGTAACAGATTCATTAGGAATACGTGGATCACGGGTCTTGTGAATAAATGCGATTGGGCAACCACCTAAAAGATCTGACCAACGCTCTGCAACACGGACACGACCAGAGTCTGGTGAAACAATAGTTAAACGGGTGCGATCTACCTTGCTGCCAACGTAATTTGCCAACATTGGAAGTGCAAAGAGATGATCAACTGGACCATCAAAGAAACCTTGAATTTGTGAGGTGTGTAGATCCACAGCCATTAAACGATCCGCACCTGCGGTCTTGAAAAGATCTGCCATTAAACGTGCAGTAATTGGTTCGCGGCCACGGCTCTTCTTATCTTGGCGTGCGTAACCATAGAAAGGTGTAACAACTGTAATGCGCTTTGCTGATGCGCGCTTTAGTGCATCGACCATGATGAGTTGTTCCATGATCTGCTTATTTACTGGTGTTGTGTGGCTTTGAATTACAAATGCATCACACCCACGCACTGACTCTTCAAAGCGAACAAAGATTTCACCATTGGCAAAGTCGTAGGCAGATGTTGGTGTGAGAGGGATACCAAGTTCGGTTGCCACTTCTTCTGCTAGCTCAGGAAATCCGCGGCCTGCAAAAAGGCGCAATCTCTTTTCAGAAGATAAACGGATCTCGCTCATGTGTTTCGCCTCTCTGCTGCTGTTGCGGATTTGCTGCCGGGGCGCTTGCGCATGACCCAACCTATTACATTTTTTTGTATTGCTCGGCCAATGCCAAGTGCGCCAGCGGGTACATCCTCTGAAATCACCGATCCTGCGGCTGTATATGCACCATCACCAATAGTCACAGGGGCTACAAGCATGGTGTCACTGCCAATTCGAACATGATCGCCGATTGTGGTGTGATGCTTTTCAACGCCATCGTAATTTACAAAGATTGTTGCAGCGCCGATATTGCTGCCCTCGCCGATGGTTGCATCGCCAACATATGACAGATGTGGAACCTTCGAGCCTGTTCCAACAGTTGCATTTTTCATCTCAACAAATGCACCAGCCTTTGCTGCATCACCTAATTGAGTTCCGGCACGCAGGTATGTAAATGGACCAACCGTTGCACCCTCACCAATAACTGTTTGAGTAGCTATGGATTCAAGAACTGAAGCTCCTTCTTTGACAATGCAGTCGGTCAAAGTTGTGCGAGGCCCAATAACAGCACCTGTGGCTATCTTTGTTGCACCCAGCAAGGCGCTTCCTGGATGGATAGTTACATCATTTGAAATCTCAGCAGTTGAATCTATCCAGGTAGTTGTTGGATCGATGATAGTTACACCGGCTCGCATCCATTGATCATTGATTCGATCACGAAGCATCGCTGCGCTTTCGGCTAATTGAACCCGATCATTAACACCTAGAGTTTCGGTGAAATCATCGATCATGATCGCTGCAACTGATTCGCCAGCAGATTTTAGAATTCCAATAACATCAGTTAAATACAGCTCTCCTTGAGCATTTGCATTGGTCAATTTTCCAATAGAAGCAGCTAGCTTTTCGCCATCAAATGCATACACACCGCTGTTAATTTCAAAGATAAACTTTTCATCATCTGTAGCATCTTTTTCTTCGACGATACGAAGTAGCTCATCGTTGTCATCTCTAATGATTCGGCCATACCCAGTTGGGTCGGGATGTTCAGCGGTTAGTACCGATGCCGCAAATTTCCCTGCTGCATGCGCTTCAACAAACTGAGCCAATGAATCACCAGTAAGCATTGGAGTATCTCCTGCAAGAACTAAAACAGTTCCCTTAGGCGCATTACCTGCGAGCGCTAACTGGGCTGCATGTCCTGTTCCGCCGCGGTGTTCCTGAAAAACAGTTGTAGCCTTTGGAGCGATGTGTGCGATATGGGCTTCAACCGCTTCACGCCCTGAGCCAACGACAATTCGAAGTTCAGCTGGTTGTAAATGATTAACTGCGTGCAGTACATGTCCGAGTAGAGAACGACCTGCAACGCTGTGAAGAACCTTAGGAGTTGCCGACTTCATACGTGTGCCTTCACCTGCAGCGAGGAGGATCACGGTTTGTACGGTCACGAGTGAAGTCTATTGCTTCGATTTCCTAGATGGCTCCGCCATTCTCAACGGCTTCGCTTGTCGCTCCGCCACCAGGTATCGATCCTGGACCCTGGGCTTCAAAGGCCCATGTGCTAGCCACTACACAATGGCGGAACGCATATTCTCCCTTATAAATGGTGGTGCTGGCGACCATCGCCCATCAAAAGGCGATCTATCGAGTCGAAATTAGGAGATTACCTTCGCTCCCGCCACAGGCCCGTACGCACGTGCAACGCTGCCAACTACCCCACTTGAGGTTAAAGCAACCGCTAAATCAAGCCCAGCCTCTTCATCTGCCACCAAAAATGCAACTGTTGGGCCCGATCCTGAAACTATCGCGCCTAACGCTCCATACTCCTGACCTACATCTAAAACTAATCGCAAGGCAGGGCGCAGAGAACAGGCAGCTGCTTGTAAATCATTTACTAATGAAGCACCAACTGCAGGAGCATCGGCAGCTAGTAAGGCTTGCATTAATCCTTCATGTGTTTGCGGTTCAACGATTTCAAGTTCTGCCCGTAAGCGATCACATTCGGCATAGACAGCTGGTGTAGATAGACCAACGGTAGATAAGGCAAGTACCCAGTAATAGGTGCCACGAGAAAGTGCGGCGGTTAATTGATCTCCATGTCCACGACCAATAGCAGTGCCACCACTGAGCATAAATGGAACATCGCTGCCCAATTGGGTTGCGATTTCAACCATCTCTTCGCGGGTCATTCCTAATGAATACAAATAATCTATTCCAACAATTGTTGCTGCAGCATCTGCGCTGCCTCCAGCCATACCGCCTGCAACCGGAATTGATTTCTTAATTTCAATATGAGCATCAACAGTTAAGTCGTACTCTTTTGAAATTAGTGCAACGGCTTTAGCGGCCAAGTTATTTGCATCAGCTGGTACGCCGTGGGTCTGATCCCCCGATATTGCGATCGTTAAACCAGCTCCAGGTTCAGAAAGTTTGATGGTGACATCATCAAAGATTGAGATCGCCTGAAATACTGAAACTAAGTTGTGATACCCATCAGCCTCTTTTGGCCCCACTGAGAGTTGAAGGTTGACCTTTGCAGGTACACGAACCGTCACACTCTTTACAGGCATGCCGTGACCCTATAACTGCTATTAGAAAATGTCAGGTGCAACGGCTGCGATCTGACAAAAAGATTTAACTTCAAGGGCCTCGCCTCGCAATGTTGGATCAATGCCAGCTTTTATCAAGATTTCTTCCGCCGCAGCTGATGAGCCATACAGGCTAGAAAGGGCTGATCTGAGCATCTTTCGGCGCTGCGCAAAGGCGGCATCAATAATTGTGAAAACCTTTTCCCGCATCTCATCACTGCCAGCGGTTTCCCGGCGGGTAAAGCCAACTAACTTTGAATCAACGTTGGGTGCTGGCCAAAAAATAGAACGTGAGACCGTTCCAACATTTTTAACATCGGCCCACCATGCAGCTTTCACACTTGGAATTCCATACTCTTTCCCGCCAGGCTTTGCAGCTAAGCGATCTGCAACCTCGGCTTGGACCATAACAACGCCAGTGCGAATAGTTGGGAACTTTTCTAAGAGGTGCAATAGAACCGGAACTGAAACGTTGTAGGGTAGATTTGCTACTAGGACAGTTGGTGCAACTGGAAGATCGTGCACAGCTAATGCATCCTTGTTGATTACCGTCAGATTTTCCGGATGCTCAAAGTGTTCTGCCACTGTTAATGGAAGTTGTTGGGCAAGGCGTGGGTCGATCTCAACTGCGATGACAGATTTAGCCGCTTCCAACATAGCAAGGGTTAAAGAGCCAAGACCTGGACCAATCTCTAAAGCAACATCATCTTTGGTTACACCTGCAGTGCGTACGATTTTCGTACAGACATTGGAATCGATGACAAAGTTTTGTCCTAATGATTTAGATGGCTTTAAATCAAGCTGTGCTGCAAGTTCGCGGATCTGCGCCGCACCCAGCAAGCTCATGATGTGAAGGATCCAAAGATTCTCTCGGCGTTATTGCTCAACGCTGTTGCAAGATCTGCCAAATCTTGATCTCGCTCAACCGCCATCGCGCGAACAATGTTTGCAATCTGTGCAGGAGTATTTCCAGCACCGCGATGTGGCGATGGAGCAAGGAAAGGCGAGTCGGTTTCTACGAGCAATTGATCGGCGGGTACAAGCTTTACCGCTTCCCGAAGCTCAGGTGCATTTTTAAAGGTCAATGTGCCTGCAAAAGAGAGGATATAGCCACGTTCGATACAAAGCTTTGCCATCGCGACATCACCGGAAAAACAATGAAAGACGGTCTTTTCAGGGGCTCCGACTTCTAGAAGCACAGATAAAACATCATCATGTGAATCTCGGTCATGGATGACAAGTGCCTTATTGGTCTTTTTTGCTAACTCGATATGCCACTTAAAGGAATCTTGTTGGCGTTTGCGAAGCTCAGGCGGAGTTCGGAAGTAATCAAGCCCGGTTTCACCGATTGCACGCACACGTGGATGTTGGGCAAGCTCTTCAATAATCTTTAAATCCGCTTCCAGATCGGCAACCACGGGAGCTTCATTGGGGTGCAAAGCGACCGCAGCCAATACCGAGGTGTTCCATTTCTCCGCGGCTTGAACACACCATTTAGATTGTTCGGCTGAGTAGCCAACTTGAACAATGCGATCTACATTTACTGATTTTGCTTCAGCGATTACATCTGCAACCTCTTGCGAATCAAATGCTGCATCAGTAACGATCTCCATATGTGCATGTGCATCAACCGTTGGAACCGGTAGTGGTTCTGGCAATGGTGCGCGAGGACGATCGATATCGCGATTGTGGCGATCTGCCATTGTTGTTTAGGCGGGAGTTTCTAAACGTGGGAACAAGACTGGGGTCTTTGTAACTGTTGCACCTTGAGGTAATTGTCCCCAGGTTGCAACATCTGAAATCTTTTGTGCACTTAAATCTCCAAGCACACCTTGTGCTCCAAGGCTCTGCCACAAGATTTCACATGTCTGTGGCATTACAGGGTGTAGCAAAACGGCAAGAGCGCGAAGTGATTCCGCGGTGTTGTACAAAACTTCTTCGAGGACGGCTTGGTTAGCTGGATCTTTAGCAAGAATCCATGGCTCTTTGATCGTTACATAACCATTAACCTGCTTACAGAAATCCATGATCGCCATGATTCCCCCTTGGAAATCTAGTGCGCACATTGCAGCATCAGCCTTGGAAACGGTTTCCTTTAGCGCTGCTTCTAAACCAGCATCATGGCTAACCGCTGGAAGTGAGCCCGCACAGTACTTTTCAACCATTGCTGCGCTGCGAGATGCCAGGTTTCCAAAGTCATTTGCTAGTTCTGATGTGTATCGAGCGCTCATGTCTTCCCACGAGAAAGAGCCATCTGTGCCAAATGGAATCGCGCGAAGGAAGTAATAGCGGAATGCATCGATTCCAAAATGATCGGTGATGTCCTTAGGAGCAATACCGGTCAACTTGCTCTTACTCATTTTTTCTCCGCCGACCAATAACCAGCCGTGAGCGAAAACCTTCTTTGGTACATCAAGACCTGCCGCCATCAACATCGCTGGCCAAATTACGGCGTGGAATCGCAAAATATCTTTTCCGACCAAGTGAACATCTGCTGGCCAAGTTTGTGCAAACTTTTTTCCACCTTCAGAATCTGGCGCATCTGTTAAACCAACCGCTGTCGCGTAGTTCAGTAGCGCATCAAACCAAACATAAACAACTTGATCGGTATCCCAAGGAACTGGAATTCCCCAATCAAAGGTTGAGCGAGAGATGGAGAGATCTGAAACGCCACCTTCTAGAAATGAGACAACCTCGTTACGCGCAGATTCAGGTTGGCAAGCATCTGGATTATTTTTGTAATGTGCAAGCAATGGCTCAACAAAAGCAGATAGTTTAAAGAACCAGTTATTTTCATTTACAAGCTCGATTGGCTTGCTGTGTATTGGACAACACTTGGCTCCATCGATATCGATCAGATCGCCTGGGAGTTTGAACTCTTCACAACCAACACAGTATGGCCCTTCGTACTTACCAGCGTAAATATGGCCTGAGTCTTTAAGTGATTGCAAAAACTTTTGCACACGTTCAGTGTGACGTTTTTCGGTAGTGCGAATGAAATCATCATTGGCGATATTCAGATGCTCCCAATTTGGCTTCCAAGCATCTGCAACTAACTTATCTACCCATTCTTGTGGGGCAACATTGTTAGCTTCTGCGGTGCGCATAACCTTTTGACCATGCTCATCGGTTCCAGTTAAAAACCAGACTGATTCCCCTTTTTGACGGTGCCAGCGGGTCAACACATCTCCGGCAACGGTTGTGTAGGCATGCCCAATATGCGGGGCATCGTTGACGTAATAGATTGGCGTCGTTAAGTAGAAAGACTTAGTCACTGGCTCATCTTATTCGCATCGACCACAGCGGCATAAACGAGGCGCTTTGCGATGCCAAATTCTTCAGCAACAGTTGCAATCGCAGCCTTGCGATCCATTCCGGCAGACTCAAACTCGCGGACACGAGCGACCATATCCGCTGCGGTCAAAGTTGCGGAGTCGGTTACAGCGCCGGCGATTACTAGCGTGATTTCACCTAGGACTTCATTTGCGTGTGCCCAGGTTGAAAGTTCAGCCAAAGTACCGCGAATTGTTTCTTCATACCGCTTAGTCATTTCACGGCAGATTGCTGCACGTCGATCGGCGCCAAATACATTTACACAATCAGTTAATGAATCAACGAGTCTGTGTGGTGCTTCAAAGAACACCATAGTCCGTTCTTCAAAACGAAGTTTTTCAAATGTGGCAAGTCGGGCACCTGCTGTACGAGGAGGAAAACCCTCAAATGAAAAACGATCTGTTGGTAATCCAGACAAAGCAACCGCCATAGTCACAGCACTTGGTCCCGGAATAACTGAAACATCAATACCTTCTGCAATTGCATCGCGCATTAGGCGGAAACCTGGATCGCTTATTGTTGGCATACCAGCATCTGAAACAACTAATACTGTTGCACCACTCTTAAGCTCTGCTAAAAGTTCGCGGGTACGGTCCTCTTCATTTCCTTCAAAGAATGAGACAACTCGTGCCGTAAAGGTGATTTCGATATCGGCACACAAGCGATGAAATCGTCGAGAGTCTTCAGCCGCAATGATTGATGCGCTTTCAATCGCACTCTTCAGGCGAGTGCTTGCATCACCGGGGTTGCCCAATGGGGTTGCGGCCAAAATGAGCGTCATGGAGTAATCCTCTCAGTAAACCTAATCTTCTTCGAAATTGGGGGCAAACGCGCATACTCTTCTCCTATGGCCGCAGCTATCGCTCCGCTTCTGATCGCATTAGCCTCATTTGCTCTACGTCTTGTAAATCTTGGCGCTACCAAGGGATACATCTTTGATGAGGTCTATTACGTAGATGGTGCCCGTGACTTACTGGCATATGGCGTAGAGGTAACCGGAAGTAACCCTGAGTTTATTGTTCATCCACCCGTTGGAAAGTGGCTAATTGCAGGGGGAATATGGATCTTTGGAGATAACGAATTTGGGTGGCGCTTTGCAACAGCACTTGTTGGAACACTTCTCATACTTGTCTTTGCTCGTTTAATACATGTTCTCTTCTATTCCCCAGTATTAACTGGTTTAGGTGCAGCGCTTATGGCGCTAGATGGTTTGCTCTTAGTTCACTCACGTACCGCATTGTTAGATTTGTTTTTAACATTCTTTGTGCTTGTTGGTGTTTTGTTATGGCATCGAGATCGGCATTGGTGGGCAGGGCTCGCATTCGGTTTAGCACTTGGGTGCAAATGGAGTGCAATTTACTTCATCGCAGTAATTGCCATCATTGCCGTGTATCGAATTTTAGTTAATATGGATATACGTGACTCATTTAATTTAATTGCAAAAAAATTTGCGCAGTATGGATTGCTTCCAATTGCTGTTTATGTAACGACTTGGCTAGGTTGGTTTTTGTCTGATCGAGGCTGGGATCGACAATCATCTTCAAATCCATTTGTTGCATGGTTGAACTATCACTCTGAGATGCTCAACTTCCATACGGGCTTAACTGAATCACATCCATACCAAGCAAATCCTTGGAGCTGGCTTGTTATGGGCCGACCAACATCATTCTTTTACGATTCACCTTCCGATTGTGGTGCAAAAAATTGTGCACGAGAAGTTTTAGCTCTAGGTACACCAATCTTGTGGTGGATCGGAACTATTGCTATCGCAGTCATTATTGGTTTCTGGATAAAGTCATTAGTTAATCGCACGACTGATTCAGCAGCAACAATTGTGGTTGTAGGAATCCTGGCTGGATACTTGCCCTGGTTTGCAATGCAACAGCGCACAATGTTCTCTTTTTACGCGATAGTTATTGAGCCATTCATGATTGTGGCAATTGTTTACTGCGCTAAGTTATTGCTAGATAGTGATCTAAAGCCTGCGGTTTCGCACTCCATTGTTGGGGGCTTATTCGCCCTAGTTGTGCTGTGCTTCCTGTATTTCTTGCCGCTATATACAGGTCAAACCATCACATATGATGATTGGAAAATGCGTATGTGGTTTGACTCGTGGATTTAATTACTCGTTAGCAGCCCGAGCTTGTTTTAGACGCTCTACCGCTTCATCGGCAAGTTGTTGGTCAAATATTTGATCCCTAGATGGTGATGCTGCCGCCAATGCTTCTCTTTCCAAGCGCTCCTGCTCTTCACTCCACTGTCCCGGAATAGTTAGATCAATTACCCGCTTTGGAACAACCGCCTTTGGTGCATTTACATAGGTGGGTACTGGAACTTCTGTTGGCTCCCAGGCGTTACGAACTGCTGCAGTACCTTGAGGCAAGATGACAACACCTTTAAGTTCACGCTCTGACAATGGAATCCAGTGTTCAGTACTTGGCTTGGGCTGAACAACCTCGGCAAGATTTGTATTTGATACACCTGAACTTTGACGATTGAGTTGTTGTACTCGACGCTTTTGAAGTTGTTCACTAACTACATGGCGACGAACACTTGCAATATAAATTAACAAACCAGATGCTGGAACTAGCGCGTATATAAATGGCATTGTGTTCATAGCTCCACCTACAACCGTTGTTACTAATGAGAATGTAATAAGTAAAAAAGTGATTCGGCGACGAAGTAATGTCTGGCGGTTTTTTGCTTCTTGATCTAGATCAATATTTATCGCACCGCCACTGACTGCGGCATGTGGAGATTGGTTAGCGACAACTCGGAGTGCACCTTTAAAACGTTCAACTGATTTTCCGGAGAACTCATTTCGATCATGGATCCAGCGGGGTGCAAAATAAGCGACCCACATTCCAATGATCGCAATATAGATAAGTCCCGAAGTCATGATGGGTAAATCTAAAGGAAGGGGTGATACTTTTTGGGGATTTAAGCGCTACTTGATTGCAGAATTTTCCTTAACAAAAGTGATGTGATCCCGCCA
>CAZCDF010000024.1:0-4476 GCA_964497665.1 uncultured Candidatus Planktophila sp.
AACCCATGGGATTTATCGCCAACTTCAAAGCCAAGCGAGCAGCAAAGCGCGCCCAATCTGTTTATGAATCAGCACTCCTGGATTGGGAGAAAGAAAATAAAGTCCTCAACCAAGCGCTAGAGATCTTCACAGCAGCCCAATCTGGCCAACAACCCGATGATCAATCCTTAGTGCAGAAAAAAGGCGAGCTCGTCCTATGGACCGGCCAAGGTATTTATCACGTAGCAGGTAGAACGCCCTCCACATATAGCGGCGGCTCTCAAGGCTTTTCTATTCCACTAGTCGCCGGTATTCGTTACCGAGTCGGCTCATTCAAAGGCACGATGATTCCAGGCGAAGAGATGCAGATGGATAAGGATCAAGGAATGGTGAAGTTGACCAATCAAAGACTTATCTTCGCCGGCCCCATTGCAACAACCGAGTGGGCATTTTCAAAAATACTCTCTACCTTTTCAAATCCAGATCGAACAGATTTCATAATTGGAGTTTCAAACCGACAGAAATCCTCTGGCCTTAGATTCTCTCCCGAAGATGGTTACACCTTTGCCCACCTATTTGCCATGGGCCTTTACTCCTATGAAAACGGAATCCCCGCCACCATCAAAGCGATTCAGGATGAGCTAAATGAGGGAACTACAGATAAACCAAAGCTGGAACTGCCCCCGCTGCCATAAGCACTCGATCAACAACTCAATCAAGAATCCTTAGTTTGAGTAATCCCACCAAGTCTTTTCACCCTTGAGCTCATAATCACACTCAAGGATCTTTGCGCAGAATCCATCCAACGACATCGCCCCGTTGTATTGCTGAACCTTATGACCCCATGAAGTCACGCCAATAACAAAACCCTCATTATCAATGAGCGGCCCACCGCTACTACCGTTTGAAATGTTGTTGGTAATAAAGATGTCGTTGTTATAGAAGTTAATCACATTTCCAAAGGAAACAGATCCCTCATACCCATCGGCAGTACCCAACGCCATCACCCAATAACCAGGCCATGGCGCATTGTCTGACAGCTCCAAAGCCGGCAACTTACGGCCTGTTGCCAGTACCGCTAAATCATTCTCCTTATCCCACTTAACAATCACAGCCGCCGAACGCTCCTCACCCGGAAGCGCAATCTCCACCGACTCATCCTGACCAATGCATGTATCAATAACATGATGGTTCGTAATTAGAGTCGTTGGATAATTCTTTGACTGAGTTGTTGGCAGCTCTATTGCCCACGCAGTTCCCTGCGATCCCTTGTCATCCTCAGGCTCACACCACACAGTCACCGTTGACTCCTGAGTTCTTTCCACGAGCCGCTCAATACTTCGGGGTGGCACATAGCCATCACCTGCAGGATCCTCATTACTAAATTGCTGAGCAGGGGACCAGGCCAAAACAAAAGCTCCCAAAGCAAAGGGGGTGGCGATGATGGCGAGGTAGGCGATGAACTTATTGGCATCTTGTTTCATGATTGAAACTTACTGTGAGTGACTGACAAATCACCGCAAAATTGAAGTTTTACACCAACCGAAATAAGGCATCAATTCGCTTTTCTTGGAATTGATGAAGGAATACCTTCATCCTCTTCAACCCACCATCCAGTCGCTTCAACAACTTCGTACGGTAGGTAGTAGCGAGTATGCACACCTTCGGGTGATCTGTGTGCCTTTATTAGGCCTGGAATTGCTTTTCCGGCATTGAAGAGTTCAAGGGTTTGCGCAACCGCTATCTCATAACCACCAAGTTGTGCCTGACCCATCATCGGAGCTCGGGCGAATACAAAGTAATCCAATCCATTGTGTTGATCTGGATGAAGAATTACGTACCAATAAAAATCGTGCCCTGGAATTCCGCTCTCTCCGGTGTAATCAGGGACAATTAATGCATGAAAATCTTTTTCTGTCACACCCTCTTTATCCATTAAAAAGCCTAGGAAACCAGCCCAACCTTCCATGAGTGAACAACCAGTTCGCTCCCAATTTTCAAATTGAAGAAGTAAATTCTCTGGGTCACCTCGACCAATCAAAGCATCCATTAACTCGATAGGTATGTGGATGGGATGAATAATCTTTCCTTTTTCAACCTCAGCTGGATCTCTTTCTTGAGGTATGACTCGATGTTCCGGATGATTACTCATTCCAAAAGTGTCTATAGCCCATTGCGAGAGTAACTCGGGATATCCCATAAACCACATCTGTTTTCTTAAATGGTCAGTTAGCTCTTGTGGTAACTGCTCCTCTGCAATTCGCATGTCTATGTAGAAAGGCTCACCAATTTCAATCTGCTTCTTACTGAACAAACCCATTTTTAAACCTCCCTTTTTGTAATGAAAATAACACTCTTATGTATTTTTTGGAAGAGTCCAGATGATTTTCACCTCACCAACTCCTCGAAATCATTCACTCGCAGGTAATCCTTAAACGCCTGCACAGACCGACTAGTCGCCTTCACCTTTGAGAGATGAAACTTCGCCTCCCACTTCTCTCTTGGAATGATGCCCAGCACACTCAACGTTGGAGCACTTTCATAAAGAGTCCGCGCCTGCAGTAACCCCCAATCTGAGATCGCACCAGAGACCTCCACGAACTTCAGCATCTCCGCAATTGCCTTTTCCTGAACCTCCAGACTCGCACGCAACGGCACCGAGATCGAATTCATAATCGAGTGCCGCCCCAACGGCAGACTAAATCCATACTTTCCTTGCAACGATCTATTGAACTTTAAGCAGCTCTCGCATGCATTCCACGAGTAACGCCCTGTTCCACCTACGACAGTCGCAGCGCACATGTAACAAAGGTGATACCCGCTAGGGCAATCAACCCCGGCATACGCCTTGTACTCCTCGCAGCTGCATCGCTGCATACCAAGGCCCATTGAAGTAAGTGAGAAACAGGTAGTACAAACAAACAATCCATGTGATGACATAACAAACCAACCCAAACTGGGCTCTTACATAAAAAGAGACCCGCTACTTCTGGCGGTGTCTTTCATCGCCAGCAGGTCTTCCTTTAGAACCACCGTACGCGGATCGAGCATTGCGCGGCTTGGTACTAAGCAAGCTAAAGGGCTTGGCGCTTAGTTCTTGACCTAGGGAAAAGATAGCAGAGTTAAAGTCGAATCCATAGAAGTGTGAAAATGACGTGTTTCGCTTTTTATAGCCATCTCCGCCGGTGGTCAGATTAATCTATTGACAGTAAACCCAAGATTGATCAAAATTTAGGAATGAGAACTGACTTACAAACGGCATGGGACCAAGCAAAGAAAACTGATGGCACCATTTACAAAAACCCAAACCCAGAAGAAATAGAACCGTCGTTAGACTCCTCTGAGAAGGTTTTAGTGGTTCTTAAATGCCTAAAAAAATGGGGGAAACTTGGCGGAGGTGAAGTCTGCACCGCGGTTTTAACAGATAAAACTATTCACATTTTTTCTAGAGGAATGATGAAGTCAGTTAATCGGACACATGAGACCATTCCATTTCAAACAATTACAGGCATTGATCTCAAAAGAAAACTCTCCTTTGGGTGGATTATTGAATTTTCTAGAGCGGCAAATATCGACGCCCTTCTAAAATGTGATGAGGCGGGAGCGCATCAATTTGTAGACACCCTGAAGAAATTGATGAGCGAAAGTAGTTCAAATCAATCAAGTAAAAATGTATCCCATGAGCCAATTAATCCTATTGATCAAATAAAAAAATTGGCTGAACTTTTAGAGGCAGGGATCATAAGTCAATCAGAATTCGATGAAAAGAAGAAGTTATTGATTGATCGTATTTAAAGTGCAGACCTTTACCACCCAAGTAGATGCAGCATTACTGGCTAAAACAGATGATGAACTCGAAGCGGCCGGCGAACTTTTTGAGCATTTTATTGAATTGATTCAACAAGAGAATTTTGAGGACTTTGAATCCCTCTATCGGCTAGCCAATTTTTTAGTCCAAGATTATTGGCCCGATGCTGGAATGTTTGCCGAAATTTCAAGCCAGTTATTCGCTGAATATGAGATCGGAATGATCGATTGGGTTTGGGAAAATTCCGAATTTATGGATTATTGCATTAAGTTTATGGAAAGTGATCTTCATTTTGGATGCTTTGTCCTGACTGAAGGACGATCCAATAAAAGTTTCACCGAAGAGTTTGCCAAGAGAGCTCTCGTTGAAGAGTGCTATATCTGTAACGAGGTCGGCGATGGTTGGCTAGGTCCGAAGGCGTACATTTGTGAAGATCAAACCAGCTCCAGAGAACTTTTGCTCAAGTGCTCAGAATTTGCCTTCAGCCTTTTGGATAGTAGTAACGAGTTTGAACAGTATGAGTCATTAATGATGCTGAGATCGCTGGCTGGAAACTCAAATACTCCACGTGAACTCTTGGAGAGATTAACTCAAATTGATAAGTGCTCTATCCGCCATGAAATTAGAAGTGCGAATGCCGAAATGGATTCCGATGAAGCACTTGAAGATTCAAATATTGGGTGGAAAGC
>CAZCDF010000024.1:4576-11575 GCA_964497665.1 uncultured Candidatus Planktophila sp.
TCATATCTATAGCAGCGGCATATTGTGGAACATTTTCGATTGCATCTTTGACGCTACAACAAATTATCAATTTCTCAATCTGCGGATCGATCATTTCAGGCCAAGGCGAATACCCATCGGTTAGGACAATGACAATCTTTGGTGTTGGCTTGAGATTTTCAGCTGCGGTGATTCCAACGCGCAGATCTGTGCCTCCGCCGCCCCGTAACTTGATCTCTGCTATTCCGGAGACGGATCGAATCTTTTGAATCTCACCAACCTCAGAATCACAGGGGATAACTGACATACCCTGAGCAATCCCGTTTGCCTTTGCTATGCCATCAATCTCAGAGAGGAATTCGGTGATCTCTGTTTCACCGATACTTCCACTGGTATCAATAACAATGGCAATTGTTGGGGGAGCAGGCTTTCTCATGGCTGGCAAAATAAACTCTGGATCCCGTTCAGCCATTGAACTTTGCCGTCTCGAAGGTCGCGCAAATGTGTAATCTTTTCTTCCAAGAACAGTTGCAAGCGAACTTCGCATGAGGCCCGCAAGCTCTCGTTTCCAATCTATTTGGGGATTCAATAATTCATTAGCCCAGCGTAATAAATCACCAGGCACTGAACCTATGCCTTTTTCACGCGCATGTTTGATGACATCTTGGGCAACTCGATCACGAATCACATCTTGTTGATCACCTTTGATTGCTGGATTTTGGGCATCTGTTTGCGGAATTTCATAACCTCGTGCTTGTCCACCAGTAACACTGCCACACTCTGATTGTTGCTTTTCTTTTGATGGATTCTCCTCAAAATACTTAACCATTGTAAAAAAGGTAATTTCTGTTGTCATCCCTTTTTCAACGCCATACTCTGCCAAATTTTCATATCGAACCGGTTTGAATTCACCCCATGGCATCTTGGATTGGTCCAAGATCTCATTAATATTTGCATCACCCGCAAGGTTCCAAGTGTCATGACTTGAATTATCTCTACCAAGAGCTTTAAATCTCTCACTATGTTTTGATACGCAGTGCATAGCTTCATGTAAAACCATAGTTGCCAGAACTTCTGGAGTTTGTTCTAGTACAAACTCCGGGTTGTAATACATTCGCCAACCAGCATCAACTGCGAGAGTAGGAAGATCTGAGGTTTCCACGATTCTTAGAGAGAAAATCAAAGTGGAAAGATATGGCCATCTTGCTTGCGCGATGATTTTTGCGGCCATAACCCTCAACCGAGCTTCTTCGGTATTTAGGAGTTCTACAGTGGTCTGCATTCCTAAATCATTTTTGCTTCAGTTAAGAGCGGAATCAGCGACTTCAGCAGGGCCGAATCAGGGGTCGCACCTTTTGGTCGCTCCTTAAGCCAATCTCTGGCAAAGGTAACCGCTAAATCTGGATGCCCACCCGATGCAATTCTCTCCAGAACCACTCCCACCGCATTCCAACGCTCTACAGTCATATTGTTTCGAAGAACAGCCATAAGCGATGCACCAATCACGTAAATCTTGTCCATCCGATTTGGTAGCACAAAGTTTTTTGGAGCGGCGATAATTTCTTCAGGGTTTGGTAAATCTATATTCTCTCGATAGGTGATGTATTCGGCTGCTGGGCCAGCGCCGACACAACCCATGACCGCAACTCTCCGCACACTTGCTTCTAGATCACAAGCGGTGATCCAACCTGAAAGAATTGCAACCATCTCCCATGAACGAGGTGTCGGGAAAGCGCGACCTTGTTCAGAGGAGGTTTTTGGAAGAACTGTTGTTAAATCTGGGCGCGATGCTAGAAAACCAGCAAGTGCTGCACGTTCAGCAATCAGAGAATCTCTCAATCTCTTGCTATCGGGTTCTTTTATTGTGAAGCTCACCCAGTTTCCGGCTAATCCATCACGCACAACCTCGGCTGGCAAATCCCAATTTATGTGACAAAAACGATTTGCAAGAGGTGGTGCCAAATCCCAGCCATCTGCTGCTTGCTCCGGTGGATTTGCTGCGGCAATCACACTGGTGTCATCACCAAGATGACAATCACCAGCAACCTTGTCTAAACAGACACGTAAGAGTGCAGCCTGAACACTTGGCGGCGCGGTATTAACTTCATCTGTAAACAAGATTCCATTTTTTACTTCAGCCAAACGCTTTGCCCAATCTGGTGGCATCAGAGTTGCAGTTCCTTGAGACAACATCGGAAGTCCTGCAAAGTCTTGCGGCTCTCGAATGCTCGCAAGGATTACCTCTAGATGTCTTCCTTGATCAGCAGCTATTTGCTTAATGACAGAGGTCTTTCCTTGACCTGGAGGACCCCATAAGACCACGGGAACGCGTGCAGCTACACAGGTAATGAGAGTTTTGTACGCGGCCGAATACTCATCGAAGTTACTCAATTATTCCTCCAATTTTATGTCGCGATTATTGCTTAAATTATTGAATTAGGGAACACTTTAGAATATGGCAATTGAAAGAAATGACATTTCGGATCCAAAATTTGAAGCCGAAGTCTTTGACTTTTTGGTCAGCTTTGGATTCTCACCAAAGAAAAAGGGCGATGTCATTCAGCTTTCAGGCGTGGGAGTTGGCTCTGGTGATGCCTCACCAGACATAGTCATCAACCTTGTTGAAATGGATGGTCATCGTATTTTGGAGATCAACTCATTTTTGAGGGCTCCCGGTGTCTCTTTTGAAAAAGCCACTTTGATTGCCGCCCAAGGAAATCTTTCATGCCTAACAGCGAAGTTTGTACCTGTGGAGCAAATAGAAAAAGGGGTCCATCTAGTCCGTGCCGGAATGATTCTCTATGCAGATTTTCTATCAGGCCCCGAACTGAAATCTATGCTTTACCTTTTCGTTAAAGAGGTTGACGCCGTAGACAATCTTCTCGTAGATATGATGAGTCACTAAATGATGGATCGGGGAGATAAACATGAGTAATCATCGCCTCATTGAAATTACCGATGAAGTGCGAGCGGAAGTTTCAGGCCCAGAACTTGATCAAAAGGATATGGAGTATTGCGTTCTAAGCTCCCAAACTGAACTAAGAGCGGTAGTTGCCTCAAATCCAAAGTTGCCCACAAGATTTGCCCAATGGATGGCTAAAGACATAGAGCCATCAGTAAGAGAAGCCCTCTCGCAGAATCAGTCGATTGATCCAAAAATTATTGATGAGTTGTCACAAGACTCAAATTTAGCTGTGATTTCAGCAGCAGCTTCTAACCCAAACTTGAAGCCAGAACGTTTATCTGAGCTTGCAAACCATAGAAGTTACATAGTGAGAAATGAAGTTGCGCGAAATTCCAAGGCTCCGTTAGCGGTATTAGAAAGACTGGCCCGAGATTCCGAATGGGGCGTGCGCCGGAGTGTTGCTTCAAATTTAAATGTTACCAAGGAACTACTTAATCAACTTTCCACCGAGGATATTCCAGAAATTCAATTAGCAGTCGCTGCAAATCCAGCCACCGCTATGGATACCTTAACAAACCTATGGAATAGCTTTCCAGGCACTAGGCGGACAGTGGTTGAAAATCCTAGTTGCTCAGAAGAGTTTCTCTTAGAAGCAATTGATGAAGCGCTCAAACTCCAACCGGATCAGGAAGAATCCTGGGACGATGACATTAAAGGCGACACAAATATTCGAGAGGCAATAGCTCAACGAACAAACTTAACGCGAGCATTGATTCAAAAGTTAATCAATGATCCAAGTCATTACGTACGTAGATATGTGGCAAGCAATACCCTCTTAACAGAAGCAGATCTAGCGGTCCTTGCTCTAGATTCAAATGAAAGTGTTCGTCAAGCCGTTGTTGAAAATCCAAATACTTCCAACGAAAGCAAAGCCGCAGCGACACTTCTCGGATTACCAGAAAGGGATTCAAGTGATGAATAAGGTCCAATTGGGTCATTCTGGGCGTGCCGCATACTACGAGTCACTTGGTAATACTTGGAAAGCAATCGAGTACTACTCAAAATGTACTGAGCTAACAGATGTCTGGCGCAGCATTGCTCTTTTATACTCCGATGTCGACGACCTGGATAACTCAATTATGGCTTTTACTAAAGCGGTTGAAAGTGGAGATAAAAAGTCACTTCCGTGGTTAGTTGAACTGCTTACAAATCACCGTCCTGATGATCCGCAACTTCCAAGACTTAAAGCTCAATTGCAAACGGGTCTTGCTGCCAGAGATGTGGACATCATTTTTAGTCTCGGAAATCTCCATATGGCGGCAGGAGAATACCCAGAGGCACTCGAGTTTTGGGCAGATGTGATCTTGGATGAGCATTGGATTATCAACCGCAATATCGCAAACATTATGTTGACCCGTTACATGCAAATTGGAGATTTAATCCCAGCACCTTTGGGGCCAATAGTGACCGAGTCAGATGCACTTAATTTCTTCATGCATGTAAATGAGAAAGGTTTTAAAGAGGGTGAGCCAAAGGCTCTAGTAGATATTGGGGCCAAGTATTCGGCCGCTCGAGATCTAGATATATTTAGTGAGTACTCGCCTAATGATTTCTATCAATCTTTCTTGGAAGCTGCACATCAGGGCAGCGGGGACTCCCTAGTGATGGCAATTCATTTTGCCGATTTCTTCCGCGATGAGATCCAGGATGACACAGAGCTTCTACGCTTAGTCGAAGAGTATGGAATGAATGATTTTCTGGAAGAGGTCAGCTACCGCGAATCCTTAGACAACTTACGAATCACGGCTGGAGCACGTTACGGGACTAACACCAAAAAGTTAGAATCAAGTGATGCGATCCAAGCGATATTTGATAGGGCAGATGCTGCTAAAAATAAGGGAGATGCTTTTGGTGAGATCTCTGCCTGGGTTGAAGGCATTGAACTGGGAGATGAGAATTGTTTCTACAATCTCGGCGTCGCACTTTGTGCTGAGTTAGGAATTGTTCAGACATTTTTAGGCGCTCAAGGTGGTGAGGACAAAGCATGGTCAGCACTTGCCAAGGGAATTGGTGCAAGTGAGCATCGTCCTGGGCGCGGGCCGATTCACAGGATGACTCGTGTTTTATCTGCAAATCAAGTTAACTACGTGCGTTCAACGTATGGCGGTATGCCGATTGTTCCTGGTGAAACATTAAAGCCAGGACATGAATCTTCAATAATCAAGATGAAGGATCTTTTTGAAAAGTGTGGGTTTATCTATAACCAGGTGGATGAAAATTTAATTGCTTTACCATTCTCCTCAGTAAATGGTGGCTTCGTCATCTTCTGTGAGCTAATTGAGGATGATGGCAAGGATTTAGCCCTCATTTACACCAGCCTTCTTACTTCACAGTTTGATAGTAATGGCGTCCCAAAAACCAAAATAGATGGACTTAATCGAGTTCAATCACGAGTCTTGGAGATCTTGGTAAGAAACCAAGAGGTGATTTTCCCGGGGATGGCCATGATGGACCTGGGAACAATATTTAATTCTTTGCCAAAGGGTAGTGAACCAAACTCCTTCCTCAATGTAACAACCTCAAAAGAGTATTGGTCACTCATCGGATCTTCACCAGCTGCGATGTTTTGCGAGGCTCTACCAACCAAACATGAATTTGAGAAAGTTGAATTTGGTTATGGAGTAGATCTCTCATTGCAATCTGACCATTTTGAGTCTGCAGTCAGAGGAATCGCAGGGTCGATAACAGGAATGCTGGACTTAATCTCCTCGATGTACACAGAATCACCTGAAATCTTTGATTTGATCTTCGATTACCAAACCCCACCACAATTTGATTTCAATACTAATTTGGTCGAATACAGCGAATTGGCTAAAAAAGGAAGTAGAACCGCTCAGGCCATTATGGTTTATGAGGAGCCTAACCACGATAAGAGGCTTCAAAAATTAGTTGCTCTCTCTGAAAGTGGAATGCGAGTTGCAAACCGTGTCATGTTAGACACGATAGAGATTACAAAGTCAAACATCGATCAAGTTGCACGTTGTATGTTGAAAGATGCAGAACTCGAGGAAAACCATTCTCAGGTGCGTGATGCCTTGAATAACATCGGCTGGAAATACAATGAGTTTGGGCAGAAAGAGAAAGCTATTGAGGCCTACACCCGCTCAGCCCAACTTGGCTGCGGTAACGCCCTCTCAAACATAACCTGGGAATATCTCACTACAGGTCAGCACGAAGAGGCCCGAAGAATCTTTGATGAGTGTTATTACAGAGTCATGACAACTAGGGACACTGAAAATGATTATGAACAGGGTGGAAATTGCCGAAGTAATGATGCCCTCCATCGCCTTGCTCTTGGCGCATCTCATGATGAGCTGAGAGAAATCTGGGAGGATGCTCATTTCCAAGAGAACCACTTAGAGTCACGTTTTTATCCAATAGTGCTTGACCACCTCGAAGGAAACGCTGAAAAGGTCAAGTCACGAATTGCATTATTGAATAAAAATGAACGCACCGAATTGGTAGAGATTTTCCAAACTTTAGTGAATCAGCATGAATGGATTGCTGGAATAGCTAAAACTTCTTTAGAACTATTAGGGGAAGAGCCCCAAAAGAAGAAGGGGCTCTTCCGCCGTTAAGAGTTAGGCCTCCCAGCCGAAGAAGTCGAGGCAGCGCTTTCCGCCAAACTTCTTTTGGATCTCTTCATCAATATCATCAGCGATGACCGCTGTAGACATGATTGCAAATCCCAATTCTGAGGCATCGAGATCATCAATTAAGACACGAGCTGTGAGAAATAGATTGATAGTTCCATTTTCTTCACCCGCCTCAACTTCCCACTTATTGAAGATGTAAGACTTCTCAGTCATTAGATACTTATAAAGATTGAGATCATCCTTAACACCCAAGAGCACAAATGCGATCACATCTACGAATGGTCGGTCTGGAAAATCTTCGGTATTTACAACTACTCTAATAAGAACAGACTCGTTACGAGCACCCCAATTACCGGGACCTTCGTCAACAAAATCGACATCCGGCAAGGCTTCACGAAGCAGATTCGCTACCTTGGTGTTAAGTGCATTGGAACCGTTCTTCTTATCAAAAAGACCCAT
>CAZCDF010000025.1:0-10645 GCA_964497665.1 uncultured Candidatus Planktophila sp.
CGAACTGGTTCAATTTCTGTTGTCATGTATATCTTTTCGCTATTGGCTTTGGATTTTAAACTTCGCTTTTAAACTAAGTGTTGAACCCTAAAAAGCCTGGATTTTTGGAATTTACCTGATGTGTTACTGGCTACTAGATGAGCCGTTCAGATGAGGAAAGGTTAGCAGGGGTGAGCGGGAATCTGCAAAATCAGGCTGTGACGACGGTAACGCCTGTGCGTGAAACGCCTAGAGGAATCATTTGGAACTTCTCCCCTGCGGCCCGTTCTAACTCCGCCGCCTCCGCATCTGCGCCTGTGTGAAGAACCAAAACGGTCGGACCTGCACCTGAAATAAATGCTGCAACTCCTGCTTTGCGAAGCTTTGTCATCAAAGCAAAGCTATGAGGCATCGCATCACCGCGGTAGCTCTGATGCAGGTAATCCTCAGTTGCGCTGAGCAATAGATCTGGGCGGTGTTGTAAGGCTTGCACTAAAACCGCTGTATTTATTGAGTTTCGAACCGCATCCTGATGAGGAATTGTTTCAGGCAGCATCTTGCGTGCCTTGGAGGTTGAAAGCTCAGTTGATGGAACAAAGGCAAGCGCAGAAATACGTGGGTCGACTTCAATGTTGAGTGATTGCGCAATTACTTTTCCGCGTTGGCTCTCCTGCCAAGCAACATTTGCACCACCATAAATAGCTGCAGAAACATTGTCGGGATGACCTTCCATCTCATTGGCGATATTCAACATATCTTCATGAGACATACGCTCATTGCCACCAAGAACTAGTGCGCGAGCAAGTGCTAAGCCACCAACAATTGCTGCGGCAGATGATCCAAGTCCGCGGCCATGTGGAATCACATTGAGTTGTCGTAATGCGATTCCACGAGGACGTCCGCCTAAGAAATCAAAACCCTTGTACATCGCTTTGATTACTAAGTTCTTATCTGTCGTTGGAACTGCATCCGCACCTTCGCCAGTGACATCAATATCAACGCCGGCTTCATCCATAACTTGAGCCATGTAGCGATCATGCATATTTAACGCTAAACCAAGGCAGTCAAAGCCAGGACCCAAGTTTGCACTTGTCGCAGGTACTTGCACCTGCATTGGCTGAGCTTTAAAGGTTGGCTTCATTTTTAGGCAAGTCCCAACGCTTTAGCTGCGATCTTTGCATTTACTGGAACCACAACAGGCTTCTTCGCCGCTTCAAGTGCGTACGGAATGTCCTTTAATCCATGTCCTGTCACAGTAATAACAATTGTTTTGTCCTTTGGCAGCTTGCCCGCCTTCTTGTACTTGATCAAACCTGCAAGACCTGCAGCAGATGATGGCTCTACAAAGATTCCTTCTTTAGCTGCAATTAAGCGGTATGCAGCAAGAATTTCGCGGTCTGTAACTGAATCAATAACGCCACCTGATGTATCGCGTGCTTCAACGGCTTGCTGCCACGATGCTGGATTTCCAATACGAATAGCTGTTGCGATGGTCTCTGGATTCTTAACAACCTTGCCCTTAACGATTGGCGCAGCACCCGCTGCTTGGAAGCCGTACATCATTGGTAGCTTTGTTGTGAGTCCATCCTTGCTGTACTCCTTGTAGCCCTTCCAGTAAGCGGTGATGTTTCCTGCATTACCAACTGGAAGTGCGTGAATATCTGGAGCATCGCCCAACATGTCAACAACTTCAAAGCTTGCGGTCTTTTGTCCTTCGATACGGAATGGGTTTACCGAGTTAACAAGTGCAACCGGGTAATTTTCTGAAAGTTCCCGTGCAAGAGTTAAACAATCATCAAAGTTTCCGTTGACCTGCAAAATTGTTGAATCATGGATTACAGCTTGGGCAAGCTTTCCCATGGCAATCTTGCCCTTAGGAATAAGCACAGCTGGACGCATTCCAGCTTTAACTGCATAGGCAGCCGCTGATGCTGATGTATTTCCAGTTGACGCGCAGATAACCGCTCTTGCGCCATCTTCAGCCGCCTTTGAAATCGCCATTGTCATTCCGCGATCTTTGAAAGAACCTGTTGGGTTTAAACCTTCGTACTTAATCCAAACATTGTTGCCAAGAAGCTCTGAAAGGTTGCATGCATAGATAAGTGGTGTTCCACCTTCGCGCAGTGAAACGATCGGTGTCTTGGCACTTACTGGAAGACGATCGCGATACTCCTCGATAACTCCACGCCACTGATGTGCGCCGACTGCCTTCTTTTTTGGAAACAACGCCATTAGTTCTGGGCCCCCTCGACGCGAATAACACTTTCAACCTTGCTCACAATGTCCATCTTCTTTAGTTTCTCAATGCATGCATCAAGTGCATCCTCAGATGCTGCGTGAGTTACGACAACCAGTTCAGCATCTTCACCTAAACCTGCTTGGCGAACGGTTTGGATAGATACATTTTCACTGGCAAAGGTCTGTGCAATGGATGCTAAAACACCTGATTTATCAGCCACATGTAGGCGGACAAAGAACTGTGATTTCACTGCACCAATTGGAGCAATATCGAGATCGGCGTAATCCGATTCGCCATACCCAACGGTTGAATAAGCAGCATGTCGGGCAACGGCAACGAGATCGCCAAGGATTGCAGATGCTGTTGGAGCACCGCCAGCTCCGCGACCGTAGAACATCAACTGTCCCGCTGCCTCAGCTTCAACGTAAACAGCGTTAAAGGCGTTACGCACAGATGCCAAAGGGTGCGAAGCGGGCAAAATAACTGGATGAACTCGAACTGAGATCTCATCCTTAACAGTAAGTTCGGCTATTGCGAGTAACTTAATAACACTGTTCATTGATTTTGCGGCCGCAACATCATCTGATGAAATCTTTGAAATACCTTCGCAGTAAACCTCGTCGATAACCACAGTGCTGTGGAATGCAAGGCTGGCAAGTAAAGCAGCCTTTGCCGCTGCATCATGGCCTTCAACATCTGCGGTCGGATCGGCTTCTGCATAACCCAGGGCTTGTGCTTCCTTTAAAACCTCATCAAAGGCGCGACCTTCTTCATGCATCTTTGTAAGAATGTAATTTGTGGTGCCGTTAACAATTCCCATAACGCGAGTAATTTGATCCCCCGCTAGTGATTCACGCATTGAGCGGATAATTGGGATCGCACCAGCGACGGCGGCTTCGTAATACAGATCTACTTTGGCAGCATCTGCAGCATTAAAGAGTTCATGTCCATGAGTTGCAAGCAAGGCCTTATTTGCAGTGATAACAGATTTGCCATTCTTAATTGCTTCAAGAATTAAAGATTTAGCTGGTTCAATCCCACCCATGACCTCAATAACGATATTGATCTTTGGATCAGAAACAATTGATTGAAGATCAGTTGTGAGCAGCGATGGATCTATGCCTTCACGTACCCCAGCTGATCGAATACCAATCTTTGAGAGCTTTAGTACCGCACCTGATCGCTCGGAAAGTTCCTGCTCATCATCTTGCAACAGGCGAGCAACCTGACTGCCCACAACACCGCAGCCGAGCATGCCAATAGAGAGTTGTTTAGCGCCCGAGTTCATGAGGCTATTCTTTCACAGATGCTTTGATCGGCGTTAAATATCGAGCATCCGAAGATCATCTTCGGTCTCTCTGCGCACAATTACACGAGCTTTTCCATCTTTTACTGCAACAACTGGCGGGCGAGGAACATGGTTGTAGTTGCTCGCCATACTTCTTCCATATGCACCTGTTGCCGGCACAGCTAATAAATCCCCCGGAATGATGTCATCTGGCAAATCTATTTCACGAATGACGATGTCTCCAGTTTCGCAATGCTTTCCTACTAGACGGCTGGAAACATTTTGGGCGGTGCTGGTGCGATTAGCTAAAACAGTGGTGTATTCAGCACCATAAAGAGAGGGTCGAATGTTGTCACTCATTCCACCGTCGACAGATATGTAACGTCGGTGTGAGCCATTTTCAAGGGTTACATCTTTAACTGTTCCAACTTCATACAGGGTAAACATGGTTGGTCCTGCAATTGCTCGACCCGGTTCAATGGAAATAGTTGGGATCGCTAATCCGTGTGTATTGCAGTTTTTCTCAACTGCCGCAGACAAGGCTTGCATGGCTTCGGCTGGAACAACTGCAGCATCACCCGGAAGATAAGCAATTCCATATCCCCCACCAAGATCTAATTCAGGCAGCTCCTTTTTGAACTCATCGCGATAACGTGCAAGCAAGCCAATTAATCGTTGTGCAGAGAGCTCAAATGATTCATAACCAAAGATTTGCGAACCGATATGTGCGTGAAAACCTCGAAGCTCTAATGATGAGTGAGCACTAACTGCTGCGATCGCATCCCAAGCCGCACCACTTGCAATTGAAAAACCAAACTTCACATCTTCATGTGCGGTGGCGATTGATTCGTGAGTGTGCGCTTCAATTCCGGGTGTTAGTCGCAATAAGACTCGTTGAACCTTGTTTGCTGTAGCTGCAGCGGTGGCAACTCTTTGGATTTCATACAGTGAATCAATCACAATTGTTCCAACACCACTCGCAACTGCTTTTTCGATCTCAGCAACAGATTTGTTGTTTCCATGTAGTTCGATCTTTGCTGGATCAATGCCACCAGCTAATGCAACGGAGAGTTCGCCACCTGTACACACATCGATGCCGATTCCGACATCCTTAATCCAGCGGGCAACTTCGGTGCAAATAAAGGCTTTAGCAGCGTAATACACAGTTCCAGCATGAGGGCCAAAAGATTGTTGAAGTGCTGTATTCCATGCGGCAGCTCGTGCATAAAAATCTGCTTCATCAATAAAGAAGGCTGGTGTGCCAAAATCCTTAGCTAATTGTTTGGCAGTAATTCCAGCGATTGAGAGTTCGCTACCGGTTTGAACAGAGGAGGACCACATGGTTACATCCTCTCCGGTGCATTTACACCCAATAGGTCAAGTCCATTACTAATCACTTGCTTAGTTGCCATACACAGTAATAGACGCGCAGTGTGTAGCGCAGATAATTTCTCGTCACCCATTGGTAACACGCGACAATCGTTGTAGAAGCCGTGATAGGTACCGGCTAACTCTTCAAGATAACGGGCGATGCGATGCGGTTCCCGGAATTCAGCTGCACTTGCAACGACTCGTGGAAACTCTGCCAAAGCACCGAGTAACTCGTTCTCACGGTCATGCGCTAACTGAGAAGGGTCAAAATCCTGAAGTTCTAGTGCAGCACCAAGCTCCTGCGCGTTACGTAACACCGCAGCAATTCGTGCATGCGCGTATTGAACGTAGTACACAGGATTCTCATTGGTATTGCGCTTCAACACATCGAGATCCATCACCATAGGAGTATCGACTGGGTAGCGAATCAATGTGTAACGAGCAGCGTCCACTCCAACTTTTTCAACTAACTCTTCAAGAGTAATAATTGTTCCGGCTCGCTTGGAAAGTTTTATCTCCTCGCCACCCTCCATAATTTTTACAAGTTGGCCGATCAATACATGAATGTTGTATTCAGGATCATCTCCGGCGCAAGCAGCGGTTGCTTTTAAGCGGCCAATGTAGCCATGGTGGTCTGCGCCCAACATATAGATACATATATCAAAGCCACGTTCACGCTTATTGATGTAATAGGCGGTATCTGAGGAGAAATAGGTAAGTGAGCCATCGCTTTTTATCATGACGCGATCTTTATCATCACCAAAATCAGTGGTTCGTAGCCATACCGCGCCATCTACCTCAAAGACATGACCCTGTTTACGCAACTTTTCCATGCCATGTTCAACTGCGCCTTGATCATGCAGCGATCGCTCTGAAAACCAGACATCAAAATGGGTATTAAAGGTATCGAGAACACGTTGTTGATCTTTTAGCTGCAACTGATAAGCCGCCTCGCGAAAAGCGATGACACGTTCTGCCTCAGGTAAATCTTTGATTCCAGTATTTTGTGCCACAACCTCGGTTGCTAAATCCTTGATGTACTCACCTTGGTAACCATTTTCAGGAACTGGGTTTCCAAGTGCAACCGCTTCAACGGATTGACCGAAGTAATCCATTTGGTTTCCGCGGTCATTAATATAAAACTCACGTGTCACTTGAGCACCTGCAGCTGTTAGAACCCGTCCTAAGGCATCACCAACAGCAGCCCATCGAGTATGTCCAAGATGAAGAGGGCCTGTTGGGTTTGCACTAATAAATTCAAGGTTGATCTTTACACCTGCGAGCGCATTTCCTTTTCCATAATCCTTGGTCGCCTTCAGAATCGTTTCGACAAGTGCAGCTTGGCTCGCACGGTTCAAAGTAATGTTGATAAATCCAGGGCCAGCAATATCAACTTTTGAAATTCCAGCTACGCCTTGTAATTGATCGGCAATTATCTGCGCAACCTCGCGAGGGTTCATGCCTGCCGGCTTGGCTAACTGCAATGCAATAGAAGATGCATAGTCACCATGTGAGCGATCCTTCGGACGCTCTAGCTTGATTGCAGCCGGGGCTGCACCTGTGAGAGAGCCTGAGTCCACGGCACGGCTGATCGCTGCCTTAAGGGCGGCTTCGAGCTGTTCTACCTGTGTGGACATTGGGCAAGGTTATCGCGCACCCGCATAGGCGTTATCGAATCGTTAGATAAAGGGGTGAGATTTCTGAGCAAATCTAGTGACCTTTTGCCGGTATCGGACTACTTTTTACTCACGTTGTGCCCTCCACATCTGACCGAAATAGCTCGGCCAGGGGCAAGACACCTTTGAAAGGTTCGATATATGAAGAAGCTTCGTTACGCGCTTACAGCACTCGTTGCTGTATTCGCACTCGTACTAACAGGTTGCTCAAGCTCATCAGATTCAGCTGGCGATGGTTTCGTCGGTGTAATCCTTCCTGATGCAGCATCATCAAACCGTTGGGAAACTGCTGACCGCGGATTCCTACAAGCAGCATTTGATGCAGCCGGAGTTAAGGTTGATATTCAAAACGCAAACGGTGACAAGGAACAATTCGCAACAATTGCAGACCAGATGCTTACAGCTGGTGCAAAGGTTCTTATCCTTGTAAACCTAGATTCAGATTCAGCTAAGGCTGTTCAGGACAAGGCTGCAGCACAGGGTGTAAAGACAATCGACTACGACCGTCTAACACTTAATGGTTCAGCTTCATACTACGTTTCATTCGATAACGAAGCAGTTGGTCGTCTACAGGGTGAAGGTATCAAGGCATGTCTTGATGCAGCAGGAAAGACAAATGCACGTATCGTTTACTTGAACGGTTCACCAACAGATAACAACGCAACTCTATTCAAGGCTGGTTACGACTCAGTACTACGTCCTTTGATCGATTCAAAGAACTACACACTTGTCGATGACCAAGCTGTCCCAGACTGGGATAACGCAAAGGGTGGAGTAATTTTCGAACAGCAGCTAACTAAGGCTGGCGGAAAGCTCGATGCAGTTGTTTCAGCTAACGAAGGTCTTGGACTTGCAGCTATCGCTGTTCTTAAGAAGAACAAGCTAAACGGCAAGGTCTGTGTATCTGGTCAGGATGCAACTGTTGACGGACTGCGCGCAGTTCTAACAGGAGACATGTCAAACACTGTTTACAAGGCGATCAAGGCTGAAGCAGAAGCTGCAGCAACACTTGCTATCGCACTTCTACGCGGAGAAGAAGCAACAACAGCTACTGGATCAGTTAACAACGGTTCAGTTGATGTTCCTTCAGTTCTCTTGGTTCCAACAGGTATCACAAAGGCAAACGTCAAGGACGTAATCGCTGATGGATTCCAGACTCGCGAAGCAGTTTGCGAAGGAATCGAAGACCTCTGCACAGCTAACGGAATCTAATTTCCGATAGTTAAGCAGTAACAGATATAGGTTGCGGCTCGGGGTATTTACTCCGAGCCGCAACTTCTTTAATTGAAAATTCTCGAGAGAACTAATCGCTTAATAAAGAAACAGGGAGTTCATGACAACACCGCTACTGTCCTTAAGGGGAGTCAATAAATCCTTCGGACCCGTTCATGTACTTAAAGATGTGAACTTCGATGTTCATGCTGGCCAGGTAACCGCGCTAGTTGGTGATAACGGCGCAGGTAAGAGCACGCTTATCAAGTGCATTGCAGGTATCTACACACCTGAAGCGGGTGAGTTCCTCTTTGAAGGTAACAAGGTGTCAATCGGTGGACCGCGTGATGCAACCGCTCTTGGAATAGAAATTGTTTATCAAGATCTCGCGCTCTGCGACAACTTGGATATTGTCCACAACATGTTTTTGGGCCGCGAGCAAAAGCGTGGACCAGTCTTAAATGAAACCTCAATGGAAGCACTCGCCCGTAAAACTCTCGATGGCTTGAGTGTGCGTACAGTTAAATCAATTCGTCAAACAGTTTCATCGCTATCTGGTGGACAGCGTCAGACCGTTGCGATTGCGCGTGCAGTTTTGTGGAATAGCAAGGTTGTGATCCTCGATGAGCCAACTGCAGCACTCGGTGTTGCCCAAACGGAACAGGTTCTCAACCTAGTTCGACGCCTTGCCGATAATGGCTTAGCGGTTGTTTTAATTAGCCACAACCTCAACGATGTTTTTGAGGTGGCTGACAACATCGCCGCTCTTTATCTTGGAAATATGGCGGCACAGGTGAATAAGAGTGAGGTTATTCCTCGTCAGGTAATTGAGTTAATCACTACTGGTAAATCTGCTGGAGTGGAAGCTCCAACTGCAAACACAGGAGCGAAAAAATGAGCATGAGCAGCGAGGTTGAAGTTCCAACAATTAAGGGTGCCGCAGTCAATTACTGGGCACGAGTAAAGGCTGGAGATATCGGCTCCCTCCCTGCTGTTCTCGGTTTAGTTGTGCTCTGCTTGGTCTTTGGATCAATGTCCAATGTGTTCTTAACTCCGGGCAACTTTGCAAACCTCATTACACAGGCGGCGGCGGTAATCGTGATTGCAATGGGTCTGGTCTTTGTTCTTTTATTGGGCGAGATCGACTTATCGGCTGGATACACCGCCGGCGTTACTGGCGCAGTTTTAGTTATTTTGATTACCAATGAAGGTCACCCTTGGTATGTAGCTCTTCTTGCAAGTATCGCCGTTGGTGTTTTCCTTGGTTTCCTTCTGGGCACACTAGTTGCACGACTTGGTATTCCATCCTTCGTTGTTACCTTGGCAGCCTTCTTGGCCTTCCAAGGAATCCTTCTCCTGCTGGCAGGTGAAGGCGGAACAATTCGAGTTGAAGATCCAACGGTGCTCGCTGTGCAGAACTCCAATATGTCGCCAACGGTTAGCTGGATATTCTTCATAGTCGTTGCGGTTGCATATGTTTTATCAGGTCTGTCTTCAATGAACTCCCGCCGTAAAGCGGGATTGAAAACGGAGCTGAAGAAGTTATGGATTATCAAAACCGCTGGGCTTTTGTTGATTACAGGCCTTGCAGTATTTGCACTTAACCTTGAAAGAAGTAATAACCCAGATCTAGTCAGCCTTAAGGGAATTCCATATGTGGTTCCAGTTATTTTGTTGCTCCTAGTTATTGGAACATTTGTATTGGGTCGCACAGCATTTGGTCGCCACATTTATGCGGTAGGCGGAAATGCAGAGGCTGCACGCCGAGCAGGTATTGATGTGAAGAGAATTCGAATCTCTGCCTTCATGATCTGCTCAGGCTTAGCGGCGATTGCAGGATTGATCTTTGCTTCACGACAAAACTCAATCTCACCAACAACTGGTGGAAGCTCAACACTTCTCTATGCAGTAGGTGCCGCTGTTATTGGTGGAACCTCACTCTTTGGTGGCAAAGGAAAGATGCGCGATGCAATCCTAGGTGGGCTCGTAGTTGCCGTTATTGATAACGGTATGGGTCTCTTGGGGTATGCAGCGGGAATCAAGTTCATCGTTACCGGACTTGTATTGCTGATCTCGGCAGGAGTTGATGCAATCTCACGCCGCGGAGCAAGTGCCACGTAGCAGGCTATAGACCCATCAAGTGTTCTAGAGCGAGCTGATCTACCGCTTCATAGCCGTAGCCACGCTTGCCCGCTGCTTCTACATCAAAGGAATCCTTTGCAAGATCCTTCCATGTTTCACCTGCTGCAAGTGTTGGCTCTGCAAGACCTGGAATATTTGATTCCTTCATCGCTGCAATTACACGAGGATCAGCACGGAATGCAGCTGCGCGCTCTTTAAGTGCAAGGTAGGTGCGCATATTTGCAGTCGCTGACTCCCACACACCCTTGTCACTTTCTGTGCGTGCTGGCTTGTAATCAAAGTGCTTTGGTCCGCTGTAGTTGTAACGTTCTAGAAGATCAACTAAGAAAAAGGCTGACTTCAAATCACCATGGCCAAATACTAAATCTTGATCAAACTTTGGACCGTGTTGGCCATTGAGGTCGATGTGGAACAACTTCTTGTGCCATAACGCTTGTGCAATTCCATGCACAAAGTTAAGTCCAGCCATTTGTTCATGGCCAACCTCTGGATTTAATCCAACAAGCTCTGGGCGATCTAGCGAGTTAATGAAGGCAAGTGCGTGACCAATTGTTGGTAGGAAGATATCTCCACGTGGCTCATTTGGCTTTGGCTCAATTGCAAACTTAATGTCATACCCGTTGTCGGTAACAAACTCACCAAGGGTATTGAAAGCCTCGCGGAATCGATCTAAAGCGATGTAGGCATCCTTGGCACCATCTGATTCAGCACCTTCACGGCCACCCCAACATACATATG
>CAZCDF010000026.1:0-10449 GCA_964497665.1 uncultured Candidatus Planktophila sp.
ACCTAGGCGTCGCACATGGCGCAGTAGTTACGGTGGTGAAGGCATGACAAATGCACAACTAATTGCAGCAGATCCAGGCTGGCTCATTCTCGTCAAAGCGCTACTGGTATTTGCAGGATGCGTAGTACTAACACTGCTGGCGGTATGGGGAGAACGACGCCTCGTGGGTCGCATGCAACAACGCCCAGGACCAAACCGTGTAGGTCCCTTTGGTTTAATTCAATCATTAGCCGATGGTGTGAAGCTTGCACTTAAAGAGGACATCATTCCAACAGCGGCTGACAAGATTGTTTTTGTAATCGCTCCAATCATTAGCGCAACAACAGCATTTATGGCTTTTGCAGTAATTCCAATTACTGGCGAAGTTAATTTATTTGGTCAGCAGACAGCTATGCAGTTAACAGATTTACCGGTCGGAGTTCTTTACATTCTGGCTGTTGCATCTGTTGGTGTCTACGGAATTGTCTTAGCTGGATGGTCTTCGGGATCAACATATCCATTGCTCGGTGGACTTCGCTCAAGCGCCCAAGTTATTTCATATGAAATCGCTATGGGACTCTCACTTGTTGCCGTCTTTATCTATGCAGGTTCGATGTCAACATCAGAGATCGTTGCTGCTCAATCTTCATGGTGGTACGCGGTAGTGCTATTCCCATCATTTGCGATCTACGCGATCTCAATGGTTGGCGAAACAAACCGTGCACCATTTGACCTTGCAGAAGCAGAAGGTGAACTCGTAGGTGGTTTCCACACCGAGTACTCATCACTCAAATTTGCTCTCTTCTTCCTGGCTGAATACATCAATATTGTTGCTGTATCAGCACTTGCAACAACCCTGTTCTTGGGTGGTTACAAAGCGCCTCCAGGGCTTGGCTTTACTGAAGCCTGGCTCGGTGGCTGGTTTACGGCGGTGTGGTTCTTCGCCAAGGTAATTACATTCTTCTTCGTCTTTGTGTGGCTACGTGGAACACTTCCACGTCTTCGTTACGACCAGTTCATGCAGTTTGGTTGGAAGGTTTTGATTCCAATTTCAATTCTTTGGATCTTGGTAGTTGCAACATTGCGCGTTCTCTCACTCCAGGGAGCTCCACGTTCAGTGGTTATTGCATTTGCAAGCACTGTTGTGGTTCTCATCATGGCGGTCAATATTGGTTTTGAAAACTCGAAGAAGAAAAAGGAAGCTGCTGTTGCCGATGGTGACAATAAAGAAGCACCTTCCTTTGCTGTCCCTTCATTACCTATGGAGGTTTCAACTATTAATGTCTCAAAGAGCATAGGAGGCGACCGTGGCTGAAAACCTCGAACCGTTAAAGCCCAAGGATCTTGGAATTAACGATGTTGAATTTTATGAAGTAGAGCAGACACCATCAGTTGGTTTCTTTGGTGCTATGAAAGGGTTTTGGGTTACCTTCTCAACGATTTTCAAAAAGCCATTAACCGTTGAGTATCCAGAGGTTAAGGCGCCAACGCAAGAGCGCTTCCATGGTCGTCACCAACTGAATCGTCACCCAGATGGTTTAGAAAAGTGCATTGGTTGCGAACTTTGTGCATGGGCATGCCCGGCAGATGCGATTTATGTTGAGGGTGAAAGCAACACTGAAGAAAATCGTATGTCTCCAGGTGAGCGTTACGGCAAGGTGTACCAAATCAACTACCTACGTTGTGTTTTCTGCGGATTATGCATTGAGGCTTGCCCAACTCGAGCGTTAACCATGACAAACGAGTACGAGCTTGCAGATGATTCTCGTGCCAAGTTGATCTTTGAAAAGCAGGATCTACTAGCTCCATTGCGCCAAGGAATGCTTATGCCACCACATCCAATGTATCCAGATATGACTGATACCAACTATTACAACGGTGACGTGAAGGGTGCGCACCCATCACAGGCTAAGGATGTCCAGCCATGATGCAATTAGCACTAGAGGTTGGGCAAACTGCTAAACCTGAAGCGGTTATGTTTTGGATTCTTGGTCCAATGGCGGTTATTGCAGCCCTTGGAATGTTGCTTGTAAAGAAAGCTGTCCACTCTGCGATTTTGATGGCATTTGTAATGGTTGTATTGGCAATCTTTTACATCGCACAGGATGCGGTCTTCCTTGGAATTGTCCAAGTAGTTGTTTACACCGGAGCGGTAATGATGCTCTTCCTGTTTATTTTGATGTTAGTTGGAGTCGATACATCCGATTCATTAACTGAAACTATTGCTGGACTACGACCAATCGCCATTACAGCCGCAGTTGGCTTCGGAGGATTAATGGTTGCGCTACTAGGACGGGCAACTTTGGGCCGCCAAGCAGTGGGACTATCTGGTGCAAATTCAAATGGAAATGTTGAAGGTATCGCATTTGAACTCTTCTCAACATATGTGTTCCCATTTGAAGTAGTTTCAGCGCTATTGATCACTGCAGCTATGGGTGCGATGGTTCTTGCACATAGCCAACGCACAACTGCTCGACCAACTCAACGCCAACTTTCCATCAATCGTTTCCGAGGTAAGTCGTTGGCCAGTGCAGCTGGACTCCCTGGTCCTGGTGTTTACGCTCGCCATAACGCGGTAGATGTTCCAGCTCTTCTTCCAGATGGAACCCCGGCTCCAACCTCTGTTAACGCCAGCCTTGAGGCACGCGGAGATATGTTGGATTACAAGAGCTTTGACCTTGCTGAAGTTAATACTCAGATTGAGGAGGAGAAGTAATGGACGCCTCCAATTACCTGTATATCTCAGCGCTCCTCTTTACTATCGGAGCTGTTGGCGTAGTTGTTCGACGTAACGCAATCGTTGTGTTTATGTGTATCGAACTCATGCTCAACGCTGCAAACCTCTCATTTGTGACCTTTTCTCGAATCAACGGAAATCTCGATGGTCAAGTTATGGCTTTCTTTACGATGGTTGTAGCTGCCTGCGAGGTTGTGGTTGGTCTTGCAATTATCGTGACAATTTACCGATCACGCCGATCAGCATCTGTTGATGATGCTAGTTTGTTGAAGCGATAGTTATGACAACTTCAACTTCGCTCATTTACTTAATTGCGCTTCCACTAGCTGGTGCAGCGATTCTTCTTTTAGGTGGACGTCGCACAAATAAGTGGGGACACCTACTTGGTACTGTCATGTCTGCATCCTCATTTGGTGTGGGTCTTTATCAATTGATGTTGATGCTCGACCGCCCAACAGAGCAACGTCCCATCACGCAAAAACTCTTTGAGTGGATCCACGTAGGGGATTTCAAGGTTGATGCAGGGTTGTTGTTAGATCAACTTTCAATTTGTTTTGTGCTTCTCATTACCGGTGTAGGAACCTTGATCCATGTTTACTCAATTTCTTACATGTCTGAGGATAAAGATCGCCGACGTTTCTTCGCTTACCTGAACCTCTTTATTGCAGCGATGTTGCTTTTGGTTCTCGGTGATAGCTACCTCAGTTTGTATGTTGGTTGGGAAGGCGTGGGTCTTGCCTCTTACCTACTTATTGGTTTCTGGAACCAAAAGCCTGCTTATGCAACAGCTTCGAAAAAAGCATTTGTTATGAACCGTGTCGGTGATATGGGCTTGTCATTTGCAATCATGATCGCCTTTGCAACCATGGGCACGGTTTCCTTTGTAGGCGTTCAAGAGCAGGTAAACAACACCTCTGAAGCTGCGCTAACAGCGATGGGAATCATGCTCTTAGTAGCAGCGGCTGGAAAGTCAGCCCAGTTCCCATTACAGGCATGGCTTGGCGATGCGATGGCTGGACCAACACCTGTTTCAGCGCTAATTCACGCAGCAACAATGGTTACCGCCGGTGTGTATTTGATAACTCGCTCCAACTTTGTCTTTGATGCCGCACCTACCGCACAACTTGTTGTAGTAATTGTTGGTGCAATTACTTTGATGTTTGGTGCCTTAATCGGTACCGCTAAAGATGACATTAAGAAAGCGTTAGCAGCTTCAACTATGTCTCAGATCGGATACATGACTTTGGCTGCCGGATTAGGCCCAGTCGGATATGCATTTGCAATCATGCACTTACTTACACATGGTTTCTTCAAGGCAGGAATGTTCTTGGGTGCTGGTTCTGTAATGCATGGAATGAATGATGAAGTAAATATGCGCAAGTACGGCGCACTTCGTAAGTTCATGCCAATTACATTCGTAACCTTTGGACTTGGATATCTGGCGATCTTGGGTGTTCCACCATTTGCTGGTTTCTACTCCAAGGATTTGATTATTGAAACAGCATTTGATGCAGGTGGTGCCAAGGGAATTATTCTGGGTATTACAACTTTGATAGGTGCATCAATCACAGCTTTTTACATGACCCGCGTAATGATTCTTACATTTACAGGAACAAAGCGTTGGGATGATGATGCACATCCACATGAGTCTCCATGGTTGATGTGGTTGCCAATGGCGATCCTTGCAATCGGTTCAGTCTCATCTGGTTACTTGCTTTCACGTGGTGATGCTCTTGAAAACTGGCTACACCCACTCTTTAATCACAGCGATGAGTACCAAAAGCATTTAATTGAGCCAATTGTTGTTTCTGCAATGGCGCTTACTATGGTGTCAATCGGTGTTGCGATCGCTTACTTCAAGTATGCGCGCCGAGAGGTTCCTTCAGTTGCCCCTGAAGATGTTTCAATCTTTACCAAGGTTGCACGCCAAGATTTGATGCAGGATCGCTTCAATGAGGCTGTCTTTATGCGACCTGGCCAGGCACTTACAACGACTTTAGTTGCAGCTGATGAGGCTGTTGTAGATGGCGCAGTTCGCGGTGTTGGCCAAGTAGCCATGAGCTCAGGTTCTGCGCTACGTGGCCTACAAAATGGCTATGTTCGCAGCTATGCCGCAATGATTTTGGTTGGCGCAATTGCGTTAATCGGAGCTATTTGGGTGGTGGTTCAGTAATGAAGTGGTTATCACTGTTAATGCTTCTACCACTTGCTGGTGCAGCAATTATTTCTGCGCTCCCAAAGAGTAATGAAAAGGCTGCTAAGCAGGCAGCTCTCGGTACGACACTTGTTGTAATGGCCGCAACCATCGCAATGGCTGTCGGTTTCCAACGTGACAATGTTGATCTTCAGTTTGTTGAAAAGTACGAGTGGATCCCAAGCTTTGGAATCAACTTTTCCTTAGGTATAGATGCAATTGCACTTGTCTTGATTTTAATGTCAACAATCCTTGCGCCAATCGTTGTTCTTGCTGGCTGGGATGAGGCTCATGGCGGTCGTTGGAGTGTGAAGACGTTTTACATCCTTATCCTTGTTTTAGAGACAATGATGATCGGCGTGTTTGCCGCAACAGATCTCTTCCTGTTTTACGTAATCTTTGAAGCAATGTTGATTCCGGTGTACTTCCTTATAGGAGGGTACGGAACAGGTGAGCGCGCCGCAGCTGCGGTTAAGTTCTTGCTGTACTCATTGTTTGGCGGTTTATTGATGCTGGCATCAATCATTGCGCTCTATGTAATGTCTGGCAATCAAGGTGGACATACCTTCGATATCGACAAACTCTCACAACTTCAGATGAGTTCAACAACTCAGAACCTGTTGTTCCTTGGATTCTTTATCGCTTTTGCAATCAAAGCACCGTTGTGGCCATTCCACACCTGGTTGCCAGATGCCGCAAAGTCAGCAACTCCTGGTACTTCGGTACTCCTACTTGGTGTCCTCGACAAGGTCGGAACCTTCGGAATGATCCGTTACTGCCTTACCTTGTTCCCTGAAGCAAGTAAGACATTTACTCCTTTGATTATGGTTCTTGCCGTTATCTCTATTCTTTATGGTGCATTTTTAGCAATTGGTGCAAAAGATATTAAGCGTTTAATCGCATATACATCTATCTCTCACTTTGGTTTCATCACCTTAGGTATCTTTGCCATGACTAGCCAGGCTCAAAGTGGTGCGATTTTGTATATGTTTAACCATGGTTTCTCAACCGCAGCGCTATTCGTAGTAGCTGGCTGGATGATTTCTCGTCGTGGCTCTTCAACGATTGCAGATTTTGGTGGCCTTCAAAGAATCACTCCAATTATGGCGTGGAGCTTCTTTATCGCAGGTTTGTCTTCGCTAGCGCTACCAGGGCTATCAAGCTTTGTGAGCGAGTTCTTAGTTCTAGTTGGAACTTTCACTCGTTACCCAGTGCACGCGGTTATTGCTACCTTCGGTATCGTATTAGCTGCTCTATACATTTTGATTCCAGTTCAAAAAGCGCTGCATGGTCCTACAACACCTGGCAATGAAAACCTTAAGGATCTTAACCTCCGCGAAAAAATTGTTATCGCACCAGTTATTGCAATCATCGTAGTTTTGGGCTTCTACCCATCACCTTTGTTGAATGTAATCAATCCGGCGGCAAAACAAGTTGTCTTGCAGATGGGTTTCACTGATCCTGCACCAACCAATGGGGGCAAGTAATGACATTTACATCACCAGTTCTTTCCTACACATTACTTTCACCCATCTTGATCCTGCTAGCAGGAGCGCTGATTGGTGTTCTAGTTGAGGCATTTGCATCTAAGGAACGTCGCCCGGTAATTCAATTAACCCTTTCACTTGGAACTCTAATTATTGCTCTGATGCAGCTTTGGAGAATCCGAGGGGAACAATCACTAACTCCCGCTATGGGCTCTTTGGTGTTTGACGGTGCTGCAGTTCTGATTCAAGGATCAATCCTGATCATTGCAATCATCTCCATTTTCTTGATTGCAGACACTGAACAATTCACACCTCTTGCCGCTTCTCTACCAGGCTCTGCTGAAGAGCGTGAAGCGACGCAAGCTGGCAATCAGGTAACTGAGGTCTACCCACTTACATTATTTGCAGTTTCAGGAATGATGATCTTCCCAGTGGCAACTGATTTGATCATGCTATTTGTTGCACTCGAAGTACTGTCATTGCCCTTGTATTTAATGGCCGGACTTTCACGTCGTCGTCGCCTGGCATCACAGGAGTCAGCTCTCAAGTACTTCCTTTTAGGCTCATTTGCATCAGCCTTTTTCCTCTTCGGAGCCGCTTATTTATATGGCTTCTCTGGTTCAATCTCCTTCTCAGGTATTCAGGCAGCGGTAGTTGGCGGTACCGGAAATGATGTTCTCCTTCTGATTGGAATGTCATTTCTTTCCATTGGTTTGCTCTTCAAAGTTGGCGCAGTTCCATTCCACTCTTGGTCACCAGATGTTTACCAAGGCGCTCCGACTCCAATTACAGCATTCATGGCAGCTGCGACAAAGGTTGCTGCATTTGGCGCGATGCTTCGCATTTACTACACAGTGTTTGCTAATGCAGAATGGTCTTGGATTCCTGTTATCTCAGCTATCGCAATTGTCAGCATGATTTTGGGATCACTTGTTGCGATTGCTCAGCGCGATGTCAAGCGCATGTTGGCTTACTCATCCATCGCTCATGCAGGATTCTTGCTTTCTGGAATCATCGCTCTTAACAAGGCTGGATTAGATGCATCTATCTTCTACTTATTTGCCTACGGAGTTGCAACAGTTGGTGGATTTGCGGTCGTGACTTTAGTTCGTGATTCATCGGGAGAAGTCACCGACCTCAATCGTTGGAAGGGACTTGGTAAGCGTTCACCATTTGCCGCCTCTGCATTTGCGCTCTTCCTACTGGCCTTTGCTGGTATTCCACTCACAAGCGGATTCATTGGAAAGTTTTCAATCTTCTCGGCTGCATATGAAAACGGCGCAACAGCGGTTGTGATCACTGGTGTGCTTTCAAGCGCGATTGCAGCCTTCTTCTATATTCGAGTTATTGTTTTGATGTTCTTCACAGATCCGGTTGAAGATGGAACAGCGGTTGAGGTTCCATCAATTCTTACCCGTGCAACTGTGGTTATCGCAGCGGTAATTACCTTAGCGTTAGGTATCTATCCAGCGCCGGTTCTTGATTTCATAACAGACTTAGCGATTTTCATTCGCTAATGTCCACTTTTGGCATTCCCCATGTTGCGCCCGCATTAGCGACGCAACTTGTTAGCCAAATGGCCGAGGTTGAATCCTTACTTCGTAGCCACACTCGGAGCGAGTACCCATTTGTAGATGAGACGGCCCACCACCTTGTGGCAGCTGGCGGAAAGCGTTTACGCCCTTTGTTGACCCTTTTGACCGCTCAATACGGGGATCCAACAGGTCAAGGTGTTATCGCCGCAGCTGTGGCTTGCGAGATAACCCATCTCGCAACCTTGTATCACGATGATGTTATGGATGAAGCACCACTTCGTCGTGGAGTTGAAAGTGCAAATATGCGTTGGGGTAACACAATTGCAATTCTGACTGGAGATTTTCTCTTTGCAAAATCATCAGATCTTTTAGCAGATCTTGGCCCTGCAGCTGTCCGCTTACAAGCGCGCACCTTTGAGCGTTTAGTAATCGGACAGATTATGGAGACACAAGGGCCTAACCCCGGACAAGATCCATTGGAGCATTACCTAAAGGTTGTGGCTGATAAAACTGGTTCACTCATTGCAGCCTCTGCTCGTTATGGCGGAATGATTTCGGGCGCACCGGCAGAAATTACCGACACAGTAACTATCTTCGGTGAAAAAATCGGTGTTGCATTCCAATTAGCAGATGATGTTATTGATATTGCTAGCGAATCAAATCAATCTGGTAAAACCCCTGGCACAGATCTCCGCGAAGGCGTTCCTACCCTTGTAACTCTCAATGTCATGAAATCAAATGATCCAGGAGATGCAGATCTCAAGCGGCTGTTAAGTGCGCCTATCGAGGATGAAGCCACGGTTCAACAGGTCTTGGTTGCGCTACGAAACCACAAAGCACTTGATGAATCGCGCGAACAATTATTTATGACTGCGAAGGAAGCACGCAGTGCATTGGGTCCACTTCCAATCAATGATGCAACAGGTGCGTTGATGTCGCTATGCGACGCTGTTATTGACCGTTCTGCTTGATTTAATCAAATCAATCGCTAAGGTCACAAGCGCTGCCCAAATAATCAAGAATCCAATCCAGCGAGCTGTTGGCATATCCTCATTCAATACCCAAACACCAATAGAAAACTGAAGCGTTGGGGTTATATATTGAAGTAATCCAATAGTTGTAAATGGAAGTCTGTTGGTTGAACCATTGAAAAGCAGAAGCGGGATAGCGGTTACCGCACCTGCGCTAATGAGCAATGCGGTTAAGCCCCAGCCATGCCCAAACTGTCCCGTGCCTTGATTGCCTATATAAATCAGGTATGCCAGGTAGAAAATAGATGAAATGAGGGTCTCTATTGCAAGCCCCTCAAGAGCCCCCAGCCCTAGCTGCTTCTTGATCAGCCCGTAACTTCCCCATGAAACAGCTAAGGCAAGAGCGATCCAGGGTAGGCGACCGTAATCAAAGGTCAGAACCAAAACTCCAATAGATGCGATTGTGACCGCTGCCCATTGCAAAGGACGCATCTTTTCTTTCAGGAATATTACGCCGAAGCCAATGATGATCAAAGGGTTGATGTAGTAACCCAGCGATGCTTCTACAACATGCTCATTGTTGGTAGCCCAGATGTAAACCAACCAATTAATTGAAATCAACATGGAGGATAGGAAGAGCTTTACTGCAACTGTTGGACGTTTTAATGTAGCAAGGGTTGATTTCAGCGCTTTAGTTGCTGCCAAAACAATTAAACAAAAAACCAATGTCCACACCGCACGGTGAGAAACAATTTCTAGGGGATTGGCTGGTTCAAGCAGCGGCCAGTACAGAGGAAATGCACCCCATAAAGAGTATGCACTTATGCCAAATAAAAGACCGAGCTTGTTTTTACTCAATTATCTAAAGTTCGTGAATTGAACAGCGAAGTCCCAGCCACCATCTTTGATCATGGCCATTGTTTCCTGTAGATCATCGCGACTCTTGGAACTCACTCGAAGTTCATCACCTTGGATCTGAGTCTTCACAGATTTTGGACCCTCATCACGAATTTTCTTTGCAATCTTCTTCGCATTCTCAGTCGAGATGCCCTCCTTCAAAGGGGCAGCGATCTTGTAAATCTTTCCTGAAAGTTGAGGAGCGCCAGCATCAAGGTGCTTTAGTGAAACTCCACGCTTGATCATCTTGTCCTTCACAACATCTAGAGCCGCCTTTGCTCGCTCTTCAGTGTCGGCTTCAATCAAAATCTTGTCGCCTTCAAGTTCAATCTTTGAACCTGTGTTCTTGAAATCAAAGCGGGTCTCGATCTCACGGACCGCCTGATTAATGGCGTTATCGAGCTCCATACGGTCGATCTTGGAGGTTACGTCGAAACTGCTATCTGCTGCCATGGTGATGGCTCCTTCACTCTAAAAACGCATTTTGTGCGTGTACCTGCCTAAGGTATCCTTTCCCCTCGCACTATCCATAATTGCCGCACTACTTGTTCGACCTTGGCGGGTTGCCCGAGCGGCCAATGGGAGGGGACTGTAAATCCCCCGGCTCTGCCTTCGAAGGTTCAAATCCTTCACCCGCCACCACAGCTTT
>CAZCDF010000027.1:0-10388 GCA_964497665.1 uncultured Candidatus Planktophila sp.
TTGCAGAAAATGGTTTGGAGTGGTTGCCATCTCGAGAAATTCATGGAGATTTCACGATGCATACAGCATCACGCGCAATGGATGATTTGTTAGCCAGACCTAATCGTCCTACAGCGATCTTTTGTGAATCAGATGAAATGGCCATAGGAGCGATGCAAGCGTTACGTCGCCATGGATTAAAAGCACCAGATGATATTTCCATTATTGGTTTTGATGGACATGAGATGGCGGAGTTTTCCGAGCTAACCACCATTGAACAACCTGTTACTTTGATGGGCGAGATGGCTGCCTGGTCAATTATGGAGCGATTGCGTAAACCAGTTCTTGATCCGCCCTCACTTGTATTGCCTACTACGCTCGTTGTTAGAAACTCCACCCGTCGATTGTCTTCCGAAGAACAACTTCTCTGAGGTAGCCTTTAGGGTATGAGCGATCATTCAGTTTCAGCACCGAACTTAGCCGAACTGCAGACGCATCGAAGTGAAAAGTGGCGAGGATTTCCTAATGATGTACTCCCGTTGCCCGTTGCTGAAATGGACTTTCCCGTTGCACAACCCATTCGCGATCTCCTTACCGAAATGGTTGCAAAATCCGATCTTGGCTACCTAGGCGCAATTCCAGAGCTTGGAAAAGGTTTTGCCCACTTTGCCGGAACACGTTGGGGTTGGGAGGTCGACCCATTACAAGTACGAGCTGCAACTGATGTAGGAGTTGCAGTTGTAGAAATCTTGCGGGTCTTCACAAATCCTGGTGATTCAATCCTGTTGAGTTCACCGGTCTATCACAACTTTTATAACTGGGTTAATGAGACAAAGTTAAATCTTGTTGATGTTCCATTTGAGCGAACTGGTGATGAGTCAGCTAACCCTTGGGAGATTAATTGGGAGGGTATTGAAAAGGCCTATGCATCAGGACTAAAGGCGCACATTCTCTGTAGTCCACACAATCCGTTAGGTCGTATTTACAGCAAGGAAGAGCTCCTTCGTATTGTTGCTTTAGCAAAGCGCTATGGCGTACTGGTCATTAGTGATGAAATACATGCACCGCTTACCTTTAAAGGCAAAGTGTTTGTTCCGGTGCTCAGTCTTGGATCAGAAGCTGAGGCTGTCGCAGTGACAGTTACCGCAGCATCAAAGGCTTGGAATATTGCTGGTTTGAAGTGCGCGATAATAGTTTCTCAAAACGAGGCAATCAACGCTCGTTTGGCAACCATGCCATTGGCGGTTCACTATCGCGCCTCGTTGCTGGGGGGTTTTGCAACCGCTGTCGCATTTGCCGAGGGTGAGGTTTGGTTGAATTCAGTACTAGACAATCTTGATAACAATCGAAAGATGATTAAAGAGTTGTTGGGCTCTCAGCTTCCATCAGTTCGTTATCACATACCTGACAATAGTTATTTGGCCTGGTTAGATCTCGAAGCACTCAACCTTGGTGAAGATCCAGCGCAAACCCTTCTAGAGAAGGGACGTGTTGCTTTAAATGCAGGTCACACCTATGGAAAGCAGTGCTCTCAGTATGTTCGCCTGAACTTTGCCACTAGCCCAACAATTATCACAGAAGCAATTCATCGCATCGCGCGAGCCATTTAAATGTCCAGCAATGCATACGATGTTGTCATCGTCGGTGGGGGACACAATGGCCTAGTTGCAGCAACATATTTGGCTCGTGCAGGAAAGTCAGTCAGAATTCTTGAAGCCAACTCCGAAATAGGCGGTGCTTCACAAAGCGTACGTACCTTTCCAGAATATGATGCAAATCTTTCACGATACTCATATTTAATCGCACTTTTACCCGACAAAATCATCAATGACCTGGGCTTATCTTTTGAGTGCATTTCTCGTGAGGTTTCTAGCTATACGCCCTATGGAGCAAACAAGGGTCTTTATGTTTCAAGAGTTTGGGATAAAGCGACTGAAAACTCTTTCAAAGAATTAGACCCTTCAGGTAAAGAAGGCGGTGCATGGCAAGATTTTTATGCTGAGGTTGCTCAATTTGCTGAGCGCATCGCTCCAACTTTGCTTGAGCCTCTAAAAACCCGCAGCGAGCTTCGACAACTAATCGACTTAGATCCTATTTGGCAGTACTTAGTTGAGGAGCCAATAGGGAAAGTTATTACTGAAAGGTTTAGTAATGATGTTGTGCGGGGAGTAGTACTTACAGATGCACTTATTGGAACCTTTTCATCAGCCTTTGATCTGCAAGCCAATATTTGCTTTTTATACCATCTGATTGGAAATGGAACAGGAGAGTGGAAGGTTCCTAAAGGCGGTATGGGCGCTCTTGTAAATGAACTGGTGCGAGTAGCAACAGAAAGCGGAGTAGATATATCGCTGAATTCGAAAGCGGTAAAGGTCGAATCTACTTCTGCTGGTGTAAGTGTTGCTCTAGAAAATGGCGAAGTTGTTTCAGCTGACTATCTTCTCTCAAATGCAGCACCACAAGTGTTGGCAAAGTTGCGAGGAGTCTCTGCTCCCAAGAGCCTTGATGGTTCACAAATGAAGATCAACATTTTGTTGAAGAGATTGCCTGTATTGAAATCTGGTATTGATCCACGCCTTGCTTTTGCTGGAACTTTCCATGCAAATGAGAGCTTTACGCAATTTGAATCTGTGTATAAAGATGCAAAAAATGGGGTGATGCCAGCAAAGATGCCGATCGAGATGTACTGCCACACATTGACCGACCCTTCAATTTTGGGACAAGAGTTACAAGATGCTGGCTATCAGACCCTCACCTTATTTGGTTTACATACACCTGCCTCTCTCTTTGATGGAGATAACGATGCTGCTCGTGATGCAGCCCTTAAATCAGCTTTGGCATCACTCAATGATTATTTAGCTGAGCCGATTGAAGATGTGATCGCAGCTATTGAAGTTAAGACCCCTCTTGATATTGAAGATGCAATCTCGCTTCCACGAGGAAATATCTTCCACAAGGATTTATCAATGCCATTTCGTGAGGATGGAACAGATCAATCGTGGGGAGTTGAAACAGATGACCCCCGTATCTTCATATGCGGTGCGGGCGCTGTTCGTGGTGGGGGAGTAAGTGGGATTCCTGGCCATAATGCGGCTATGGCAATCCTGTCTAACAATTAAAGCCATTTAACAATTAAGATTGAGGCATGAGTCTTCATCCTGAAACATCGGCGATTACAGCTGGACGTCCTGAAGTTGCACCTGATGCTTCGTTGAATCCTCCATTAGTTTTTTCTTCAACTTATCATGCAGGTGGCCCAGTGGGTTATGGTCGCTATGGGAATGAAAGTTGGAGCGCGCTAGAAGCTGCAATCTCAGAACTTGAGGGCGGGCAGACACTTTCATTCTCATCAGGGATGGCTGCAATTAGTGCGGTCTTTTCAATTCTTCCAATCGGTGCACCCGTGGTTGCATCCAATCAGGGTTACAGCGGAACCATGGGTTTGCTCAATCAACATCACGCATCTGGTCGACTTGAAGTGCGTTTTGTAGACATCACAAAGACTGATGAGGTAATTGCTGCTCTGAAAGGTGCTGCCTTGTTGTGGCTCGAGTCTCCAACCAACCCTTGTCTTGATATCGCTGACCTCCCAACTCTGATTGCAGCAGCAAAGAAGCAAACCATCGGAGTCGGAGTAGACAACACATTTGCAACACCATTGGTCCAACAGCCATTGGCCATGGGTGCTGACATTGTTATGCATTCAGTAACAAAGTTTTTGGCAGGCCACAGTGATGTTGTTCTTGGATCACTTTCAACATCTGACACCGCACTCTTAAAGCGCTTGGATGAATCTCGACGATTTAATGGTTCAATCCCTGGGCCATTTGAGGCCTGGCTTGCGCTCCGTGGAATTCGCACCTTCCCTGTTCGCTTTCGAGCCGCGGAAAAGAATGCACAACAATTAGTCTCTCGTCTTCAAGCACATACAAAGATAACCAAGGTTCGCTACCCAGGTTTTGGTGCCGTGATCTCATTTGAGATTGATGGAAGCGCAGAGCAGGCAGAGAAGGTTTGTGAATCCTCACATTTGATTACACATGCAACAAGCCTTGGTGGGGTTGAGTCTCTCTGGGAACGTCGACGCCGATGGGCGCTGGAAAGTCCTTCAGTTCCAGAACAGCTCATTAGATTGTCAGTTGGCTGTGAGCATGTAGAGGATATTTGGCAGGATATAGAGCAGGCACTTGCCTCTCTATAGAGAATTTCCCAGCAATAGCGAGTATTTTTATCCTATGTTCAAAGCTATTCGCCGCACCTTCGCAGCTCTGACGGTGACAGTCCTTGCCTTTCGCGCAGTTGCCTCATTTTTATCATGGGTTGAGCATCAGGATGAATCTGTTGCTGATACCTGGGTCGATGAAGATGAGTTTGAAGATGCCTGAGGTTCAATACATTCCTGGAAGTTGCAACATAGGAAAAGGTGAAGTTCGCAGAAGGCAGCTAGTTGCACTTGTTGGTTTATTTTTCTCAATCTCCACCTTGCTGACATTTAATACAGTAGATGCTCCCACTGAAATACGTTTAGGTATTTTCTTTCCACTAATGGTTGCATCTGTAGGGTTTGTACAATCGCGTTCAAAGTTTTGTTTGGCGTACGGTTTTGCCGGAACCTTCAATGTGGGCAAGATGGGTGATATCAGACGGGTCACTAGTAAGGAAGATAGGGCAGCCGATCGCAGGACTGCTCTAGTAATCCTTGGAAAATCTTTTGTTCTTGCAGCTCTAGCGACAGCGGTGGTCTTAGTACTACCCTTTTAGTATGAAGATTCAAATTCATACTCGTCACGCAGATTTAGCAGAAGATTTCAAAGAGATAGCAGTTGAAAAACTCAACAGTATGGAGCGATTTAGTGTTGTCATTGATCGCGTCGAAGTTGAAGTTCTTCACGAAGCTAATCCCCATCAGGGAAAACACAAGCACAAGGTGGTTTTGACTTCACATGGTTCAGGACCATTGATCCGTGCTGAGGCAGCAGAGTTCAATGACTTGGCAGCATTTGATACAGCGATTAAAGCCTTTGCATTACAGATCAGAAAGATCCATGAAAAATCAAAGGATTACGACCGTCAAACTCTACGAAAGATGAAAACGGAGATCTAAACGATCTCGCTTCCATCCTTTCGTGTAGCTGTAAGGCTTGCCACTGCAGTTACCGTGAGGGCTGCAACAATCACAAAAAGACTGACCTCGATTGGCACGTGAGGGAGTTCGATGCCAGCGATATTATGGATTCCAACGCCGTGGAAGGCTTCAATAAACATCTTCAAGCCAATAAATGCCAGGATGAATGAGAGCCCTTTAGATAGGTAAACCAAGCGCTGCAGCAACCCTTGTAATAAGAAATACAACTGACGAAGTCCCATAAGGGCAAAGATATTTGCGCACACCACAATATATGGATCTCGAGTGATTCCGAAGATTGCTGGAATTGAATCTAATGCAAAAACTAAATCCGTAAATCCAAGAGAGACAAGGGCGATAAAAAAAGTAGTTGCTCCCTTTGAGCGCATGAAGGTGATTACTCGGTCCTCTTTCCACTCCTCCTCACCATCATCCTCAACAAGTAAGCGATAAGCGGTGAACACTAGAAACGCTCCAAAGATGAAGAATGCGCCTGAAAACTTTTCAATTATCGCACTTCCAGCTGCAATAAAGCCTCCTCGGAGTAGCAAGGCAATAATAATGCCAAGCAATAGAACAAGCTGTTGCTTGGTTTTCTCAACTTGCAATCTACTCAAGATGATCACGAATACAAAGATATTATCAACTGATAGTGCGTACTCAGTTAACCAACCTGCAAAAAACTCTTTTTGCGCATTTACATCTGTTGTCCAATTAGGCATCAAGATTCCAAATGCGATAGCTGCTGCTACATAGATAACTGTCCAGATTCCTGCCTCAGTCATTGTCGTCTCTTTGTTACGACGGATAATCGCCACAGTTAAGTCAAAGACAATTACTAGAGAGAGAATTCCAAGGGTCAATAGCCATGTAGTCGTAGATTCCATGGCGGTATTCTGTCAGTTAGTGATGAACCCAGATGGTTGAAATGGCTGGAATTGTCATCTTTCCATCTCGTGCATCAACTGTTCCCGCGCTCACGATCAAGAGTTTTCCACTTATTTCAACCTCAACTGGCAAATCGGACAGATTCATATAAATCGAAACATTACCTCGACGCACTGCGAGCAGGGCCTGACTTTTCATTCCATGGTGTGGAGATTCAAGCCAAATAATTGAGCCCTGAGAGATTAAGTGATCTGCACGCAATTTTAGGGCGGTGCGGTAGAGATTTAATGTGCTCTTTGGGTCCGAACTTTGCTTTTCAACTGTTAGTTCTTTCCACTTATCGGTGAGAGGTAACCAAGGTTTTCCAGATGTAAATCCAAATGGTGCGGATTCACCACTCCATGGAAGTGGAACTCGTGCACCATCACGACCCTTTTGCGCTCCCTTAGTTCTGAAGTAAATCGGATCCTGACGCGAAGAATCTGGAATTTCCCCATCAGGTAGACCTAATTCTTGGCCTGCAAAAATGTAACAAGAACCTGGTAGCGCCAAAACAAAAAGTGCAAGTGCTCGCGCCTGAACCTCACCTATACGGGAAGCAACACGTGGAGAGTCATGATTACTTAATGCCCAAGTGGGAAGAGCCCCAACAGAATCCATTAACTCAATCGAACGATTAACGACCTCGTAGAGAAAATCAGCTTTGAATGGAGCATCCAGTAAATCAAAGTTGAAAACTTGATGTAGTTCATCATGTCGCACATATCTCGTTGCATTTATCGGAGGATGTACCCATGCTTCAGCTACCGCCATAATTTCGCGATCGTGATAAGAGTCAAAGAGTTTTCGCCACTTGCGATAGATCTCATGGACTCCTTGTCGATCAAAGTATGGAACTGTCGGAAGTAAGGCGTATCGAATCTCAGGATCCATGGAAACATCTAGACGAAGCGCATCACTGATTCCTTGTGGGTCGGGGTGGTTAGTGAGGAGATTCTCTTTAACCAATCCATGTGCAACATCGATACGGAAACCATCTACTCCAAGATCTAACCAAAAACGCAAGGTAACTTCGTAATCTTCTGCGACCTCTGGGTTTTCCCAGTTGAGATCAGGTTGCGATGCATCAAATAAATGCAGGTAGTACTGACCATCTTCTACTTGTGTCCAGGAAGGACCACCAAAAAGAGAAATCCAATTGTTTGGGGGAGTTCCATCCTCATTGGCATCATAGAAATGAAAGCGAGCTCGCTCGGCAGAACCACGGCCTGCTTTTAACGCCTGCTGGAACCACACATGTTGATCGGAGAAATGATTTGGGACAACATCAACAAGGATCTTCATACCTAAAGAATGCGCCACATCAATGAGCTGCTTTACATCAGCCAGATCTCCAAATCGTGGATCCACATCGCGAGGATTTGCAACGTCATATCCACCATCTTTATTTGGTGATGTATAGAAAGGGCTTAACCAGATCGCATCTACACCCAATTCTTGGACGTACTCAAGCTTCGAGGTGATTCCCTTTAGGTCACCTTCGCCATCGCCATTGCTATCAAAAAAAGACCGTGGGTAGATTTGATAGATAGTGGCTTCTTTCCACCACGGCGAAGATTTCATGGCGAAAGGCTACGGATTGAGCATTGTCGAGACAATGTAAAAAGGATGTAACTCACCCTTGTATGTTTCTCTTTTATAACGTTTATTCATTCCGTTACACTTTAAGCATGGAAATCCTCTATTCACTCTTACTTTTCGCAATCTTGCTTGGAACCCTTTACTGCATTCGCTCTCTGAGAGCCTTGCACGGAAAAGTCTCAAAGAAGAGTGAACAGATCTCCCGAGAGATTCACAAAGCATCGGTTGATAGCAAAAAATTGTCGATGGTGGCTTACCGACAAACAGAGGCATTTATTCAATTAAGTAACTTGCTTCAGTTCAAGGCGGCGATTCCTCCAACTCGTAGTTGGGCAGCATCACCTGATTTACTACTTTTGATTTCCGAAACTGTTAAGAAAAATAAACCTTCACTTGTTGTGGAACTAGGTTCCGGCGTTTCAACATTAGTGACAGCCAAATCTGGAGCACGTAAGGTTGTTAGCATTGATAACTCTGAGGAGTTTGGTGCCAAGACCCGTGAGCTTTTGAAGGAGCATAAAGTTCGTGGAGTTGAGATTCGAATCGCTCCATTGCGCCCATATGCCAATGGCTCTGATTGGTATGACGTTTCAATTATTAAGGATCTAAAGAAGATTGATCTACTTATTGTGGATGGTCCGCCAGGATCTAAAAATCCAGAGTCGAGATACCCAGCGCTCAAAGAGTTCAAGGATAAGTTGTCAGCAAAGGCTGTAATTATTATTGACGATGTTAAGCGAGATGGCGAAAGAAAGTTGGCGGAAGATTTCGCTAAATCCTTGCCAAATCACACCTTAACTATCCTTGATCATGAAAAGGGCACAGCGGTTATTTCCCCTCGCTAAGTAGATGCCAATAACCCTCGAAGAGGCTTTTACAGAGGCTGCCTCAAAGATCCTCAATACAAACTCATTTGTTCGTGCAGTCTTGTCCGGACGACGTCGAAACATGACCGTGGATTTCGAACGTATCGATATTCGACTAGTTGAAATCAAAGGGGTTTTGCATCTGCAATTAATGCAAAATGATGGACGTGCCACAACTACAAAGAACCTTTTGCCATCTATGGTTGAAGTTGATCAGCTACTCAACAGTGGTTATGCGAACATCATGGTGGAGAGCACCGATGAGGCGTATTCAATAAGAGTGACTAAGAGCGGGGATGCTCAGGTACATACTGAAAAGCGTCAATCAGAGCAGAATCTTTCGCATGATAAGAAAAAGGAAAGATTGCTAGATTCCAATGATCCATTCTTACGCGAAGTAGGAATTGCAGATGCCAAGGGAGTTATTAAGCCATCTCGTCAAGATAAGTACAAGCAAGTAGAAGAGTTTTTACGTTTATTATCTCCAGCACTTAATTCGGCCATTGAGGCGGGGCAGATTCATAAGCCAACAAAAGAGAACCCATTACGTATTACAGATCTTGGTTGCGGACATGCCTATTTAACCTTTGCTGCTCATCAATTCTTGATTAACTCTGGAATTCCAGTTGTTGTCACAGGAATTGATCTCCGACCAGATTCTAGAGATCGCAATAACAAGATCGCTGAGAAACTGGGAATCACGAATACTATTAATTTCAAAGCTGAAGCGATTTCAAAAACTACTGCAGAGACCGCAGATATTGCTATAGCACTGCACGCCTGCGATACCGCTACAGATGATGCGATCGCGTGGGCGGTTAATGGGGGATCAAAGCTTCTTCTTATTGCACCATGCTGCCACCACGATATTCAAAAGCAGATTGATGCAGCACCAGAACCTTGGGGAGCAATTACAAAGTTTGGATTAATGAAGGAACGTTTAGGTGATCTTTTAACTGATTCTTTAAGAGCACAGCTATTACGCCTTGTCGGATATCGAGTTGAAGTAATTGAATTTGTAGGCGGAGAACACACGCCACGAAACTTGATGATTCGCGCAGTAAAGACCGACGCAAAGCCGGAGCAGTTAGATATCGATAGATATCTAGAAATCACCGCTCAATGGGGTGTTAAGCCTGCGCTAGAGAAGAAACTTTCAACTCTTAACATCCGTTAGACTTAAGCCATGTCTAAGGTCCTTGCATCGCTTCCAATTGGTGAAAAGGTCGGAATCGCTTTCTCTGGCGGTCTCGACACATCTGTAGCTGTTGCATGGATGCGCGATAAGGGTGCTGTTCCTTGCACCTACACCGCAGATCTTGGCCAATACGATGAGCCAGATATTGATTCAGTCCCAGGCCGCGCAAAGGAATACGGCGCAGAGATTTCACGCTTAGTTGATTGCAAAAGCGCTTTAGTTGAGGAAGGTCTTGCTGCGATTGCATGTGGAGCTTTCCATATTCGCTCAGGTGGAAAGCAGTACTTCAATACCACTCCACTAGGTCGCGCAGTAACTGGAACCATGCTGGTTCGTGCCATGCACCAGGATTCAGTAGAAATCTGGGGCGATGGCTCTACCTATAAAGGTAATGACATCGAACGCTTTTATCGTTATGGCTTACTTGCAAATCCAAACTTAAGAATTTATAAGCCATGGCTTGATCAAGATTTCGTCACCGAACTTGGTGGGCGCAAAGAAATGTCTGAGTGGCTAGTTGCACATGGTCTTCCATATCGCGACAGCACGGAAAAGGCTTACTCAACCGATGCAAACATTTTGGGTGCTACACATGAAGCAAAAAGCCTTGAAAACCTAGACACATCTGTTGAACTGGTTCAACCAATCATGGGTGTTCGATTCTGGGATCCAGCGGTAAAAATTGATACAG
>CAZCDF010000028.1:0-10186 GCA_964497665.1 uncultured Candidatus Planktophila sp.
AGACAGTTAAGCCAGCGCTAGCAATCGCTTACGCAGCTTTCCAGGGTCTTGCACTTGGAACAATCAGCAACCTGTACAACACCATGTACGACGGAATTGTCAGCCAAGCAATCTTGGTAACACTCAGTGCATTTGCTGGAATGTTGTTTGCATTCAAGAGTGGTCGCATTCGTGTAACACCTAAGTTCACTAAGGTCTTGATGACAGCGCTCATCGGTTACCTTGTACTAGCTGTTGTTTCACTAGTGTCTTCATTCATCACTGGAACAAGCATTTACAGCATCGGTGGACTTGGATTAATCATCGCGACAGGTGGAATGGTTCTTGCAGCCTTCTTCCTGATCCTCGATTTTGATTCAATTCAAAAGGGAATTGCAGCTGGTGCTCCAGAGAATGAGTCATGGAGAGCAGCATTTGGTCTCATGGTGACAATCGTTTGGTTGTACCTAGAGGTTCTACGCGTTCTTTCAATCTTGCGTGGAAATGACTAATTAGATCTAAATAATTAAAGATCTTCATCGAGGGGCTTCAGGTTATTAACCTGGGGCCCTTCGACATTTCTGGTCTCTGGAATTTGGTAGACCAACAGCAAGACTATGGAGAAGATAACCGCAGATGCTCCAAAGGCTGCTCTATATGAATACAAATCAGAGATCCAACCAATAATGATTGGCCCAAAGATCATTCCCGCATCTCCTGCCATCTGGAAGATAGCGATTACCTTGCCGCCCTTGCCCTTGATGATGTCACCAACAATGCTGGCAGGAGTTGTTGATAGAAAAGCTCCTCCAAGGCCCAGGATGATCATCGACAGTAAGTACATCCAGGAATTAATGGCAAAGGTCAAAACTAAAATTCCTAGAAAGACAATATTTGCACCAATAATCGAAGCGGCTCTTCGGCCTTTTTGATCGGAATAACGGCCAGCCTTTAATAGCACCACCCCTTGGACCATCGCAGAAATTGCTAATCCATAACCCACGATTGCAGTTGTTGAGCCTAACTCCTCTGTAACAAAGACAGGCAGAATCGACGCACGCATTCCAAAGAAGACCCAGGTACCGATGAAGGCCAGCACTAAAGCGATTCGGTAGGGAGGCATTGCAAGTGCTTCTCGAACTGTTGTGGCTCCATCGTTGGAAATGGTTTTACTCTTTGCACCGATTGAATCTCCCTTGAGGAAAAAGAGTGCAACTAATCCGGAACAGAGCAACAAGGCTGAGTAAACAAAAAATGGCGCCCGTAGTGAGATCACAGACAGGAGGCCACCAACCGCTGGTCCTGCGATTCCACCCACAATAAAGGAGCCTTGATACACCGATTGCGCATGGCCACGTTGATCATCACTGACAGAACGCAATATGACTGAACTTGCTGCTACTGAGAACATCGAGGATCCAAGACCACCAGCAGCCCTAAAGAAAAGTAACTGCTCATAGCTTTGTGAAATACCAGCTAAGAATGTAAAGGCAGAGACCATGAAAATTCCAGTGGAAAATACCGCTCTTTCACCGAATTTATCCACTAAAACACCCGAGATTAAACCTGATGCAAAACGTGTAATCGCAAAGGCGGAGACCATCAATCCAATCGCTGCATTGTTAACTCCAAATGATTTTGCAAAAACTGGTATCGCCGGCATCACGATTCCAAAGCCAACAGCAACAAAAAAAGAGGCTGCAATAAGGGATGAAACTTCGCGGGGCAGATCCCTAAATGGTGATTGCATCTTCATAGATTGTCGAGTCTACTTGTTTAAGGATTAAAAATGTTTGGTTCAAGGGTGTGCTAGAGGTAGTATTCAGGAGTGAAATCAGTTATAGCCGAACACTTAGTAAAGACCTATCGCAATGGCGAGGTCAAAGCACTCAATGATTTGTCATTAGATGTTGAAGAGGGCACTGTTTTAGGCGTGCTTGGACCTAATGGTGCCGGAAAAACCACAACTGTGAGAATTCTCGCAACTCTGCTCAAGCCTGATTCTGGCTCAGCAACCGTTGCAGGAATTGATGTCATTAAGCATCCTGACAAGGTTCGTGAACAAATTGGTTTATCAGGTCAATATGCAGCTGTTGATGAGACATTAACGGGTTGGGACAACTTGGTGATGTTTGGACGTTTGTATCACCTGGGTCGCCAGAGCTCTATAGATCGTGCAAATGAATTACTGGAGCGTTTTGATTTAACTGAAGCTGCGCGTCGCCCCATTAAGACTTATTCAGGTGGAATGCGTCGCCGCCTTGATTTAGCAGCATCTCTAATTGTTAAGCCAAAGATTCTCTTTTTAGATGAGCCAACAACTGGTTTAGATCCACGTGGACGCCAAGATATGTGGCAGGTAATTCAGGAGCTCGTAAAGGGCGGTGTAACACTGCTTTTGACCACCCAATACCTAGAGGAGGCAGATCAATTAGCTGATGAAATCGCAGTTATTGATCGTGGAACTGTAATCGCCCGTGGCACCTCTGATGCTTTGAAAAAGCAGGTTGGTGGAGAGCGGCTAGAAATCACTGTAGAGCCTGCAGATTTGGAAAAGACAAATCAAATCGTTGCAAAAATTAGTGGGCATGCAACCCATGTTGATTTAAGAACAGTGAGCGCGCCAGTGCTCCATGGTTCTAAGGATTTAATGGATGCACTTCGCGCTATGGATGATGCGAAGATTCATCCTTTGGATATTGGTCTCAAGCGTCCTTCGTTAGATGATGTTTTCCTTTCACTTACAGGACATGTTGCGGAGGAGACGGTAGAAGAACCAGTGGCTAAGAAGAAGAGAGGCGGCAAGAAATGAGAAATGCGATCTTTGATGCGATTGTCATTACAAAGCGCCAACTACTTCAGTTAGCTCGTGTTCCTGAGCTGCTTGTTTTCTCAACCATTCAACCAGTGATGTTTGTGTTGCTGTTCCGCTATGTCTTTGGTGGCTCAATCGATACAGGTCAACCTGGCGGATATGTGCAGCTACTAATGCCCGGAATCTTCGTTCAGACAGTGGCCTTCACCTTGGCATCAACTGCAATTGGTTTAGCTGAAGATATGAAGAAGGGATTAATTGATCGCTTCAGATCACTTCCAATCTCACGAGGCGCGGTAATTATTGGACGCACCTTTGGAGATGCACTCCTCAATATCTTGGTTCTAGCTGTTATGGCTATCGCTGGGTATGCGGTGGGCTGGCGTCCAACATCTGGAATCTTCCAAACTACTTTGGCTTTCTTGTTCCTCTTCATGTTTGGTTACGCATTGTCATGGATTGGAATTTTGGTTGGTCTGTCAGTCAAAGAGGCCCGCACAGTCCAAAGCGTTGGCTTTTTGGTTACCTTCCCATTGACCTTCTTATCTAATGCCTTTGCCCCAACAACTGGCATGCCTAGAGCTTTGCAGTACTTTGCTGAGTGGAACCCAGTCTCAACCATGGTTGCAGCGTGCCGCCAACTCTTTGGTCTGGAAAATGAGTTCGGTGCAACCGCTAACTCATGGCCAAGTCAGCATCCACTAGAGACATCGCTGCTCTACATGGTTATTTTGATGGCGATTTTTATTCCACTGAGTATTCGTAAGTACAAAAACTACTCTAACTAGAAATTGCTAAGAGTTTTATTATGAATAAAACTCGGCGGCAACAATCTCTACTGAGATTTCGCGACCGTTAGGTGCTGTGTAAGAAACCTTTGCGCCAATATCTTGACCTAGCACTGCAGAACCTAATGGTGATTTTTCACTGTAGACATCGAGATCACCTGAAGAGATTTCACGTGAACCGATTAAGAACTTCATCTCATCACCAGCGATGATTGCGGTGACAACCATTCCTGCACCAACCTTGCCATCAGCACTTGCTGGTGGAGTTCCAATATGTGCGTTCTCAAGCATCTGCTTTAACTGACGGATGCGTGCCTCCATTTTGCCTTGCTCATCACGTGCTGCGTGGTAACCGCCATTTTCCTTTAAGTCGCCTTCAGCTCGTGCTGCTTCAATCTTGGCTGTGACATCTTTGCGCCCTGGACCTTCGAGATGGGCCAGCTCAGCACGCAAACGATCTGCGGCCTCTTGGGTTAACCATGTCTGTGTCATAAGAGGTAACGGTACTGGCTATTTACGCGGTGCGACAACTGGATACATCGGCATTAACCGATTCACTACGCGTAGGAACAACGGTGACCAGTTCAACCTTTGCTTTACCAGCGGGAATCTCCTGATCAATTTGGCCCACAATGTTTTTGTCGTAGTCACGGGCGATCAGCGTGCACACCACAGCCTGCTGGCTATCGGTTCGCTCAATGAAGTAACGAACAGTTGCTTCACGATCATTGGTGATTGTGAAGGAAACTAGCTGCGAGCGAAGCGGTGGGTTGGAGTGATACAGCGCAGACCACATCAACCAACCAATACCCAGAACCGCGACAACAAGGGCAATAAAGGGCCATCGTGTGCTCTTGGCAACGCCGTATCGCTCTTCATAGTTGAACGGCTCTGGTGATTGCATGACATGATTATCGCATGGAACAAGAAGAAATCTTTATGGGATCAGCCGGCTCGCTAACGGTTGGAATATTGCTTATCGCTGTTGTCTTTTTGATGCGCAGTTTTTATAAGCGCTTCATGGGCGTAGATCGAAGCGATGACTCAAAGGAATAATCTTCCTACCAGGATTTTCCAAGGTGTTGCGGTTCTAGCAATCGCTGCTCTCTGTGTTGGATTAGGTTTTTGGCAGCTTCAACGTGCTGCAGATTTAAAAGCAAGTTTAAAGATCGCACGAACAATTGATACAAATGTGGTTGCCTTGCAGACAGTTGCACAACCTCGGCAGGCATTAGGCGCTCAAGCATTTAATAGAACAGTGTCCTTAACTGGAAAGTACATCGCTAATTTCAGAGCACCCAATCAAGATGATGGTGATGGAGTTGTCGCCGATTGGGAGGTTGCACTAGCTCAAGTTGATGAGCGATCAGCGATTCTGGTTGTTCGCGGGTTATGGTCGGAACGTTTACTCAACCCCGAGATTCAACAATCCATGGATATCGATATCACTGGAGTTTTAGTTGCGAGCCAATCTGGAGATCGTGCCCAAAATACGCCAGGTGTGATCTCGAGATTAGATAGTGCAGTTATTGTCGGATTAACCGATCTTGATTTATATGATGGCTACATCTTGGCTCGATCTGAATCTAGCGATGGCCAGGTTCTGGAGCGCTCCCGCGTAACCGAGGAAAAGATCAACCCCAAGATCCCTGGTTATTACTGGCAGCACATTTCCTATGTGGTCATTTGGTGGCTTATGGCCCTAGTTGTGCTTTACCTACCCTTCTATCGCCGTAGAGTTACCCCATGAGCAGCGCAGTGAAGAGATTTAGATTTATGGCCCTTATCGCCGGTGTTATGTCCCTACTGTTGTGGTTTGTAGATCTGCCTGTGGTGTATCTCTTTAACAACCCCGATTGGAAAGCTGCCGTTGCTTGGATTCCCTTTGTCCATGGCTGGATCTATCTGGCCTATGTGCTTGTCGCCCTTCAATTTTCAGTAAAGGCTAACTGGCCCATCAAGAAGATTGTGTGGCTACTTTTAGCGGGCACACTTCCATTTGCCTCAATCGCTGCGGAGCGCAGAGTTGTTCGACAGTATTCGTAGACTCATTAAATCCTTGATCTACCCACTCTATGAGTGGCGTTTAGTTCGATCCCTTGATTTTTCCAAGACCCCTCACCATGTCGGCGTCATCCTCGATGGAAATCGGCGCTGGGCAAAATCCAATCCGACAAACAATGATCCTCATGGCCATAAGGCTGGAGCGAGCAAGATTATTGATTTCTTGGGCTGGTGTGATGATGCCCAGGTCAAGGTCGTAACTTTGTGGTTGCTATCAACCGATAACTTTAAGCGCTCGCAGGAAGAGATCGATGAGCTACTAAAGATTATTGGCAACACCGTCGATGAGTTAGCTGCCACCGGCCGCTGGAATATCAAAGCTGTAGGTGCGCTCGATTTACTTCCACCTTGGTTGGAAGAAAAACTCAGCTCTCTCAAGCCGATTCGCAACGATGGCGTTGAGGTCAATGTCGCCATTAGTTATGGCGGCCGTCGTGAAATCGTTGATGCGGTCAAGAGTTACTTAACTGAAGAAGAGTCGGCTGGCCATTCCATCAAGGATGCAAAAGAGAAGCTAACAACTGAAGATATTTCAAAGTTCTTATACACCGCAGGACAGCCAGATCCAGAGCTTTTGATTCGAACATCGGGAGAGCAACGACTTGGTGGCTTTTTGTTATGGCAAAGCGCCTTATCTGAGTTCTACTTTTGCGAGGCGTACTGGCCAGATTTCCGTCGCCTTGATTTCCTACGCGCCCTTCGTTCTTACTCTGTGAGACAACGCCGCTTCGGTTCATAAATCGATACCAAGATTTAATCGGTACCAAAATTTAACTTGCGTATCTCGCGTGTCTGCGCACTTTTCATCACTATCAGTTCTACCTTTTTGCTATTCGAAGCACTTTCCGGCGAGAACAATTAAATCTAGGAGCAAGCATTGGCTGTTAAGGGTCAAAAAGCTAAGAAAACCTTTGTTTTAGATACCAGCGTTTTGCTCGCAGACCCCGGGGCGCTCTATAAATTTGCCGAACATGAAGTCATCATCCCGATCGCAGTTATCGGTGAGCTAGAAAGTAAGCGGGATCACCCTGAATTGGGCTACTTTGCCCGCGCCGCCCTTCGCGCCCTTGATGATCTGCGGGTGAGCCATGGCCGCCTCGACAAAGCGCTCACCATTACCCCTGAAGGCGGAACCCTTTCAGTTGAACTCAACCACACCGATCTTTCAACCCTGCCTCACGGCTTTCTTCGTGATGGCACCAATGATTCAAGAATTCTGGCGATCTCGAAAAACCTGATGTCAGATGGCAAGGATGTTGTTCTTGTAACTAAGGATCTGCCACTGCGAGTAAAGGCATCCTCAGTTGGTGTGGAAGCCCAGGAGTATTTGGCAGAGCTTGTCTCCAATAGTGGTTGGACCGGAATTGAAGAGCTCGATGTCAGCCACAGTGTTATCGATGATTTGTACTCTGGTGATTGTGCAGATCATGAAGCCGCCCACCAACTGCCGGTTCACACCGGGGTAGTGCTGCACTCTGAAAAAGGATCCGCCCTAGCCCGAGTCACCGCCGACAAACAGTTGAAGCTGGTCCGCGGAGATCGCCAAGCTTTTGGTCTTCATGGCAGAAGCGCTGAACAACGGATCGCGCTCGATCTTTTGCTGGATGAAAACATCGGCATCGTTTCCTTGGGAGGCCGAGCTGGCACTGGAAAATCGGCACTTGCTCTCTGTGCCGGATTAGAAGCGGTGATGGAAAAGCGTCTTCACAAAAAGGTAGTCATCTTCCGTCCGCTCTACCCAGTTGGTGGCCAAGAGTTGGGCTACCTTCCAGGTTCAGAGGGCGAAAAGATGTCGCCATGGGCCCAGGCGGTTTTTGACACCTTGGGTGCTTTGGTAAGTCAGCCGGTGATTGATGAAATTATCGACCGCGGACTTATCGAGGTCCTACCCCTGACCCATATCCGAGGCCGCTCACTTCATGACTCCTTTGTGATCGTCGATGAGGCCCAATCCTTGGAACGGGGAGTCCTGCTGACGGTGCTCTCCAGAATTGGAACCGCCTCCCGAGTCGTCCTGACCCATGACATCGCCCAGCGGGACAACCTTCGGGTTGGCCGCCATGATGGAGTAGTCGCGGTGGTTGAAACTTTGAAGGGCCATCCGCTCTTTGCCCATGTCACCTTGACCCGAAGCGAGCGCTCGCCAATCGCAGCTCTGGTGACAGAGATGTTGGAAGGACCGGTGGGAAACTAACCGGTAGCGACATGGCCTTTGAAGGGCCAGAATCTATCTCACAGTCACATTTCGGACATATCGGACATCCCCCTTTCTGACCTGCGGTTTTACCTATCCACAGGATCATGATTTTCTGAGAATTTCCGACTCCCGCGTACTTTGATTTGCCGATGCGCCTCATCTACCGCACCATAAAGGCATTCCCCTTAGGTTATTGAGCCTCATTTGAGGCTGATTGGCCATGGGAAGAAACCACGGGTGAGTATCCGCGGGTGATCAGATGAGGAAAGGAGCACCACAGTGAAACCTGTTTTCAAGACAGCAAAGTCGATAGCGATCCTTGGCGCCTCATCCTCCCTGCTTCTGATCGCGACCTTGCTTCCAGCGGCCAACGCCTTGGAGAGCCCAGTGGTTTCCACGGTCGAGGTTGAGGCACCAAAGAGCGCATCGATTGTTGAACCAGAAACCGTTGCCGCCTTGTTTGGCGAGGATGACCTCACCGCCACCGCAGCAGGTGCGATCTTCTCAACTCAGATGGCTTTGGTCTCTGCCGTTAGCCGCCAGGTTGAGTTAGCTCGAACCCCGATCGGTGCCAAGAGGGTTGCCAAGAGTATTTTGGTTGAAGAGTATGGCTTTCCAGAAAAAGAGTACAAATGTTTGAACCAGTTATGGACCCAGGAAAGTAATTGGAACTACAAATCTCGTAACAAGAAATCTGGCGCTCATGGAATTCCGCAAGCGCTGCCAGCTAGCAAGATGAATGTTGTCTCAACTGATTGGCGCACCAACCCGGTGACACAGATCCGTTGGGGACTTCGCTACATCAGCATTCGCTATGAGACCCCATGTAAGGCCTGGGCTAAGCACAAGCGCAGCAACTGGTACTAAGTCGCTTTCCCTGCTTTTCTAAAACCCAGTTTTAAACCTCGGAACGTTTTCCAATACTCATCGGCTTGCTGGTTTCGGCAAAGAAATCATTGCCCTTGTCATCGACAACGATAAATGCCGGGAAATCAACAACATCGATCTTCCAGACCGCTTCCATTCCGAGCTCTTCAAAATCCAAAACCTCAACCTTGGTAATGCAATCCAGCGCTAAACGAGCAGCTGGACCACCGATTGATCCCAGATAAAAACCACCATGTGATTTACAAGCATCGGTAACAGCCTTTGATCGATTGCCCTTTGCCAGCATCACCATGGATCCACCATTGGCCTGGAAGTATTCAACATAAGAATCCATGCGACCTGCGGTTGTTGGACCAAAGGATCCTGATGCATACCCTTCAGGGGTCTTGGCCGGACCTGCGTAATAAACAGCGTATTTCTTCATGTATTCAGGCATTGGCTTGCCCTCATCCATCATCGCCTTGATCTTGGCGTGGGCAAGGTCGCGGGCTACAACCAAGGTTCCGGTCAAGGAAAGTCGGGTCTTCACTGGGTGCTTGGAAAGCTCTGCCAAAACTGCGGTCATTGGCTGATTCAAATCAATCGCCACAACATTGTCATTGAGATGTTCATCAGTTGTCTCTGGCAAGAAGTGTGCAGGATCCCGCTCTAGCTCTTCGAGGAAGATTCCATCCTTGGTGATCTTCGCCTTTGCTTGGCGATCTGCCGAGCAGGAAACCGCGATCGCGATGGGAAGCGATGCACCATGACGTGGAAGACGAACAACGCGAACATCGTGGCAGAAGTACTTGCCACCAAACTGCGCACCGATTCCTAAGGTGCGGGTTAATTCAAGAACCTTTTGCTCCAGTTCGATATCTCTGAAGCCATGGCCAGTTGCAGCATCTCCCGATGTTGGCAGCGAATCCAGGTACTTGGTACTTGCAAGCTTTGCTGTCTTAACAGTGTGTTCCGCACTAGTTCCACCGATAACAATTGCCAAGTGATACGGAGGACATGCGGCAGTTCCAATGGAACGCAGCTTTTCATCCAACCAGCTCATAAAGGATGCTGGGTTTAAAACAGCCTTAGTTTCTTGATACAAAAATGATTTGTTTGCACTGCCGCCACCCTTAGCGATGTACAACAGGTTGTACTCATCCTGATGATCACTATCTGCATAGATCTCAATCTGGGCTGGCAGGTTATTGCCGGTGTTCTTTTCCTCCCAGGTAGTTACTGGGGCCATCTGGGAATAGCGAAGATTTAAGGTTGTGTAGGCATCGTAAATACCTTGTGAAATAGCCACCTCATCCTTGCCAGTTGTTAAAACGTACTGGCCCTTCTTGCCCATAACCAATGCGGTTCCAGTGTCCTGGCACATCGGCAGAACTCCACCAGCTGCAATATTGGCATTTTTCAAAAGGTCGATCGCAACAAAGCGATCATTAGGTGAGGCCTCTGGATCTTTAACAA
>CAZCDF010000029.1:0-9122 GCA_964497665.1 uncultured Candidatus Planktophila sp.
GAGTATCAGTGGCGCCGCGAAGGTGAGCCACACCTATTTGATCCAGAGACTGTATTTACTTTGCAGCACTCAACGCGAAACAAGCGCTACGACATCTTTAAGCGCTACACAGATCGGGTAAATGAGCAGAGCCAGCGACTTATGACTTTACGTGGTTTGTTTCAGTTCAAAGAAGGTGTAAATCCACCAATCTCTGTCGATGAGGTTGAACCAATCAGTGCAATCATTAAACGCTTCTCAACAGGAGCGATGTCATATGGATCAGTCTCTGCTGAAGTTCATGAAACCTTAGCAATTGCCATGAATCGCATCGGTGGAAAATCTAATACTGGTGAAGGTGGAGAAGAGCCAGAGCGCTACATTCCCATGGCCAATGGAGATTCGAAGCGCTCAGCAATCAAGCAGGTTGCATCGGGACGTTTTGGTGTAACTAGTAATTACTTGGTAAACAGTGATGATATTCAGATCAAAATCGCACAAGGTGCTAAGCCTGGTGAAGGTGGTCAACTTCCTGGTAACAAGGTGTATCCATGGATCGCTAAGGCACGTTACTCAACACCAGGTGTTGGGTTGATTTCCCCTCCGCCACATCACGATATTTACTCAATTGAGGATCTTGCACAATTGATCCATGATCTCAAAAATGCAAACAAGAATGCCCGTGTGCATGTAAAGCTTGTTGCTGAAGTTGGCGTAGGAACAGTCGCTGCTGGAGTATCAAAGGCTCATGCCGATGTTGTTTTAATTTCAGGCCATGATGGCGGAACAGGTGCATCACCTCTTACATCTCTTAAGCATGCAGGTGCTCCATGGGAGCTGGGTCTTGCTGAAACTCAACAGACCTTGCTGCTCAATGGTTTACGTGATCGCATCGTTGTTCAAGCAGATGGTCAGTTAAAGACTGGGCGCGATGTTGTTATCGCAGCACTACTTGGAGCAGAAGAGTATGGATTTGCAACTGCGCCCCTAGTCGTCTCGGGCTGCATCATGATGCGTGTGTGTCACCTAGATACATGTCCAGTGGGTGTTGCCACGCAAAACCCAGAACTTCGTAAAAAGTTCACTGGAAAGCCAGAGTTTGTGGAAACCTTCTTCGAGTACATCGCTGAAGAGGTCCGTGAAATTTTGGCGCAATTAGGTTTCCGAACACTCCAAGAAGCTATTGGTCATGTTGAGTATCTCGATACTCGCAAGGCGGTAGATCACTGGAAGGCTTCTGGTTTAAACCTTGAACCTTTATTGGTCCGTCCAGATGTTGAAAGCGCTTTGCATAACACAACTAAGCAAGATCACGGACTAGATGCCGCTCTTGATAACAAGCTGATAGAACTTGCCCAACCGGCATTAACCAAGGGTGAACAGGTGACAATAGATCTGCCTGTTCGAAATGTTAACCGTACTGTTGGAACGATGTTAGGTGCAGAGGTAACACGAAAGTATGGAGCAGAAGGACTACCTACCGGAACTATAGATGTCACTTTGCATGGCTCAGCAGGTCAATCACTGGGTGCCTTTATTCCTCGCGGTGTAGCAATTCGCCTTTATGGAGACTCCAATGATTACGTTGGCAAGGGAATATCAGGTGGACGAGTAGTAGTTCGCCCCGATGAAAGAGCGACCTTTGCCTCACAAGAGAATGTGATCGCAGGAAATGTAATTGGATACGGTGCAACCGCTGGCGAAATCTTTATTCGTGGAGTTGTCGGAGAACGTTTCTGCGTAAGAAACTCTGGAGCGTTGGCAATTGTTGAAGGAATCGGAGATCACGGTTGCGAGTACATGACAGGTGGAACCGTTGTCGTTCTAGGCCGTACAGGTCGAAACATTGCAGCAGGTATGTCTGGCGGTCGAGCATTTGTTTTGGATCTTGATACCGCCAATGTAAATAGCGACATGGTGGATGTCCTTGCCGTTCCAGAGGATCAAAAGGAGCTTCTCAAGGATCACATCTCAAAGTTCTTTGCTGAAACCGGTTCTGAAGTCGCACATGCATTGCTGAAGGATTGGGACAAGGGTGTTGCGCGAATTTCACTCATCATGCCTCGCGATTATGCACGTGTGCTTGCAGCTATGGAGCGAGCAACTCGTGAAGGATTGCCAGTTGATGCATTAGTAATGGAGGTAGCAGCAAATGGCTGATCCAAAGGGTTTTATGACCACACCACGCGAAACTCCAAAGCGTCGCCCCGTAGATGTTCGCATTAAAGATTGGCGTGAAGTCTATGAGCCACAAAGCTTTGAGCATCTTCAAAAGCAAGCTGGGCGTTGTATGGATTGCGGAATTCCTTTTTGTCACAATGGTTGCCCACTCGGAAATCTAATTCCTGAATGGAATGACCTGATGTATCGCGGGGATAAGAATGAAGCGATCGATCGTCTACACGCTACTAACAACTTTCCCGAGTTCACCGGTCGACTATGCCCGGCACCATGTGAAACTGCGTGTGTAGTAGGCATTAACCGTGATGCGGTCACAATCAAGCAGATTGAACTTCGCACAATTGAAGAGGCCTTTGGTGCCGGAAATGTGAAGCCCCTTGCACCGGATCGTCTCACCGGAAAAACGATTGCTGTCATTGGTTCAGGTCCAGCGGGATTAGCAGCTGCGCAACAATTGACACGTGCGGGTCACACAGTTGCCGTGTATGAGCGTGCAGACAAAATTGGCGGACTACTGCGTTATGGAATTCCAGAGTTTAAAATGGAAAAGCACATCCTTGATCGCCGCTTAGAACAGATGGAAAAAGAGGGAACCCGTTTCCGTCCGGGCGTGGATGTGGGAAATGAGTTGACCGGCTCTGATTTGCGCCGCAAATATGATGCTGTCGTCTTGGCGGTTGGATCAACACAGTGGCGTGATCTTTCAATTAAGGGCAGAGAGCTCAAGGGTATTTATCAGGCGATGGAATTTTTGCCATGGGGCAACAAGCAAGCATTGGGAGAGATTGAAAACCCGCCAATTAATGTATCTGGAAAGCATGTAGTAATTCTTGGTGGTGGTGACACAGGTGCGGATTGCTTGGGAACATCAATACGTCAAGGCGCTGCAAGTGTGACTCAATTAGAGATCATGCCTCGTCCAAGCGATGAGCGTCCATCAGGTCAACCATGGCCAACATATCCAATGATTTATCGAGTATCGAGTGCTCATGAAGAGAAGGACAATCGCATCTTCTCCGTGAGCACCGAAGAGTTCTTAGGAGATGGTCAGGGCAATCTGCGCGCAATCAAGATTGTTGAAACTGAGTTTGTTAATGGAAAGTTTGAACGAGTTGAAGGAACTGAGAAAGAGATCCCATGTGATTTCGTATTCATGGCGATGGGCTTTACTGGTCCTGAAAAGTCATCTCTGCTTACCCAATTAGAGGTCGAATTAGATGAGCGTGGCAATATTAAACGTGATGCGAATTTCCAAACATCAGAAGAGGGAGTATTTGTTGCAGGAGATGCTGGACGCGGTCAGTCATTGATCGTGTGGGCGATTGCAGAAGGAAGAAGTGCAGCAGCGGCGGTTGATAGATATCTCACTGGGCGCACTCAACTTCCATCTCCGATAGCGCCAACTGACCGCCCACTAATGGTTTAAGGTAGAGACATGCGTAGAGCGAAGATTGTCTGCACGATGGGTCCTGCCGTTGAGTCTGCTGAAAAGGTGGCAGAGCTGATCGATGCGGGCATGAATATGGCTCGATTGAACCTTTCACATGGTGGATATGATGAACATCAAAACCGACTCGACCGGGTCAGGGAAGCGGCAAAGGCTGCGGGTAAGCCGATTGCAATCCTCGTAGACCTACAAGGACCAAAGATTCGTTTAGCGCGTTTTGCAAACGGTCCTCATGAGTTGCACCGTGGTGACATCTTTACCATCACAACAGATGAGGTTGAAGGAAGTAAGGATCGCGTTGGTACTACTTACAAAGGTTTACCTGGAGATTGTAAGCCTGGAGATCGCATCCTGATCGATGATGGAAAGGTGACTGTTGAAGTTGTCGAAGTGAAGGGCAACGATGTAGTCACAACAGTTATTCAGCCAGGAATGGTCAGTAACAACAAGGGAATCAACCTGCCAGGTGTGGCAGTCTCTGTCCCTGCACTTTCTGAAAAAGATAAGGAAGATCTTCGTTGGGGTATGAAGGCGGGCGCAGATTTCATAGCGCTCTCGTTTGTAAGAAACGCGGCAGATATCAAAGATGTTCATGCAATTATGGATGAGGTTGGTTTCCGAATTCCTGTTATTGCAAAGATTGAGAAACCACAAGCTGTAGAAAATCTTGAAGAGATCGTTGCCGCTTTTGATGGCATCATGGTTGCGCGTGGCGATTTAGGTGTAGAGCTTCCTATCGAAGAGGTTCCACTAGTTCAAAAGCGTTGTATCGAATTAGCACGCGAGGCGGCAAAGCCGGTCATAGTTGCAACTCAAATGCTTGATTCAATGATTACAAACTCTTCACCTACCCGTGCTGAAGCGACAGATTGTGCAAACGCTGTTCTCGATGGCGCAGATGCATTGATGTTGTCGGGGGAGACCTCTGTAGGTGCTTTTGCTATTGAAACTGTAAAAACAATGGCAAGAATCATTGCTCGCACCGAAGAAGGTGGCTTTGAAATGATTCGCGCCCTACGTACTACTCCAAAGACAAAAGGTGGCGCGATCACTCGCGCAGCCGCTGAAGTAGGCGCCATTGTTGGCGCGAAGTACCTAGTTACCTTCACACAATCTGGTGATTCAGCTCGCCGAATGGCGCGGTTGCGTTCACCAATTCCAATCCTTGCCTTCACACCTGAAATAGGAACCTACAACCGTCTTGCCTTGTCTTGGGGGGTTGAGCCAGAAGTTACACCGATGGTCAAGCACACCGATGAGATGGTGAAGCAGGCAGATACCTTGTTAATTCAATCAGGCCGAGCGCAAGAGGGTGAGAATGTTGTCATCGTTGCGGGATCTCCTCCAGGAATTCCTGGCTCAACTAACGCTATGCGCGTTCACCGGGTTGGAGATGCGGTTGGTGGAGTCGTCGAGGCATACCGCTAAGATTGCTCCACGTTCAGCCTCGGTACTCCAACGGTAGAGAGGGCAGTCTCAAACACTGCATAGTGTCGGTTCGAATCCGACTCGGGGCACGTTACTCAAAAACCTCTGGAAGGTGAATCGAAGATGGCGGTTCGTATTCTCGTCGCAGAAGATGAAACCTTGATCCGTATGGATCTTGTTGAAATGTTGCAAGCATCTGGTTACGAGGTTGTAGCTCAAGCAACAAATGGGCAAGAGGCTATCGATCTTGCACTGCAACACACACCTGATCTAGCAATTCTTGATGTAAAGATGCCGGTTCTCGATGGAATCTCTGCAGCTGAAAAAATTATTGAAATCGCTCCCGTCTTAATGCTCACCGCTTACTCACAGAAAGAGTTGGTAGATAGAGCACGCGATGCGGGAGTCATGGCATATGTTGTCAAGCCTTTTACTATCGGCGATTTAATGCCGGCGATTGAAATAGCGATCAGCCGTCATACTCAGATGAAATCACTTGCGGCAGAGGTTGCAGATCTTCATGATCGCCTTGAAACTCGTAAATTAATCGATCGCGCCAAGGGATTATTGATGAAAGCCCTAAACCTTTCTGAGCCGGAAGCCTTTTCATGGATTCAAAGAGCTGCTATGGATCGTCGTTTAACGATGAAAGAGGTCGCTGAAGCGGTGGTTAACCCCAACGCCGTTCTGGACAAATAGCGCTCAAATGAATCTCAATAATTGATATCAGAATCCCATTTATAACGAAACCGAGACATTTTAAGCGTAGATCCACCTTGTCACACGCTCACCCCTGCCATTACTCTTTACGCCTCCCTGTCCCGGGACACAAGAACAGGAAAGGCACTACATATGAAGAAGAATCGCGTTCTCGCGGTTGTAGCTGCTGTAGCAATGGCAACATCATCATTCGTTGCATTCGCTCCGTCAGCATCAGCTGCTTGCTCAAGCAAGCTAAAGATTGCATACCAGGGTCCGCTAACAGGTCCTGAAGCTGCACTAGGAATTAACGAGCTAAACGGTGTGAAGTTCGCACTAAAGCGTTTCCTTGCAGCAAACAAGTCAGCAAATGTTGACCCAGTTGTTTACGAAGTAGATGACCAAGGAGATCCAGCAGTTGCAGGCCCAATCGCACCTAAGGTTGCAGCTGAAGAGTGCGTAGTAGCACTTGTCGGTCCTGCATACTCAGGCGCATCACGTGTTTCATTGCCAATCTACGAGTCAGCTGGATTGCCAATCATCACACCATCAGCAACTAACCCAACACTTTGGGATTTCGGAAAGACCGTTTTCCACCGCGCAGTTTTGACAGATGATTACCAGGGTCCAGCTCTAGCTCGCCTTGTAACATCACGTGTTAAGAACGCTAAGGTGTTCTTGGTTAACGATGCAACAGATTACTCAGTTGGTCTTGCAAAGACTGTAGATATCACTCTTGCTGGTCGTCTAGTAGGTAAGGACACAACACCACAAGGAACTACAGATTTCACAGCAACAATTGCAAAGATCAAGAAGGCTAAGGCAACTGCAGTTATCTACACAGGTTACTTCTCACAGGCAGCAGTGTTTGTAAAGCAGCTTCGTGACTCAGGATCAAAGGCAGTATTTGCTGCTGGCGACGGAGTACTAGATGCACAGTTCATCAAGCTAGCTCGTAAGGCAGCAGAAGGTGTTCTACTTTCAGCTCCAGCGATCCCAATGGAGACAGCATCTCCAAAGCTTGCAGCTGAGATGGTAAAGGCTGGTTGGACACCTGGTGTGTACACAACAGAGTCATACGATGCAGCTAACTTCTTCCTTGAGGCAATCAAGGCAGGAAACACAACTCGCGCAACAATTGAAAAGTACGTATCAACCAAGTCACACAAGGGTCTTTCAAAGACACTTAAGTTTGATGACAAGGGTGAGGTATCAGGCGCAGATGTAAACGGCTTCACAATCAAGAACGGCAAGATCGTTCTTCTTGGAGCTATCAAGGCGTAATTACCAAGAAATTGGTATCGCTTTAAATAAGTACGGACAGAGTGGGCGGGAATACCCGCCCACTCTGTCCCTTATAAAGTAAAGGTGAGAAATGGATTTTGCATTATTAAGAGATGCCTTTTGGGGATTAACCTTTGATGGCATCGCACTTGGAGCGATTTACGCTCTAATCTCACTGGGCTATACATTGGTGTACGGAGTGCTTCGCCTCATCAACTTTGCTCACTCAGAAGTATTCATGATCGGCACATTCGCCTCACTGGTAACAGCAACTGGCCTCATGGGCGTCAATATTGAAGATGATCCTCGTACAGGAGCTTCAATGATCTTTACCTTGCTTGTGTGCCTTGTAATCGCGATGTTGGCTTCAGCCATTACCGCAGTTCTTGTGGAGATAGTCGCCTATCGCCGATTGCGTCAGCGCGGTGCCACTAAGCTCGCAACCCTTATCTCAGCGATTGGTGTATCTATCTCACTCGTTGAACTCTTCAGAATTATTACAGACTCACTTCCTCGCGAGTTTCCTCGCGTAATGGATAAGACATTCTTGTTTAGCTTTGCAGGGGCAGAGATCCGTAATGACAAGGTAATTGTGATTATCGCGGCTGGCTTAATGATGTTTGCCCTAGAGCGTTTTATTACAAAATCCCGTCTCGGAAAGGGAATTCGCGCGGTATCAATGGATGAAAACACCTCAACATTGATGGGCGTTAACATCAACCGAGTTATCACAGTTACCTTCTTTGCAGGTGGACTCATGGCCGGTGCTGCAGCATTTTTCTACATCCTGGTATACGAGAACACCTCATTTAAGGTTGGCTTCTTCCTAGGTATCAGCGCATTTACCGCGGCTGTTCTCGGTGGCATCGGAAACCTCAAGGGTGCCCTCTTCGGTGGGTTTGCTCTGGGTCTCATGGAGACCTGGACTTCAGCGGTATTTGGTACCGCTTGGAAAGCGGTTATCTCATTTGTTATCTTGGTATTGGTTCTATTGATTAAGCCGACAGGTTTATTTGGAGAATCCATCCAGCAGGCGAGGGTCTAATGTTGAAATTAATCTCAGGAATCAACCTGCGCGAGAAGGGTGCTGCCTACTGGGAGCGTTCACCGAAATGGAGACGCGTCACCCTAGCTATCTCCTTTATCGCCTTCTTTTACGCCCTTCCATTCTTAAATAATCCATTAATTAATACACCTGGCTCCGATTTCCAATCAGTCTTGTTTTATCCAGTAGGCATGTATGTGTTGATGGCGATTGGTTTAAATATCGTCGTTGGCAAGTCAGGTCTTCTTGATCTTGGATATGTTGCATTCTTTGCCATTGGTGCCTACACAATGGCGATTCTCGGAACTAAGACATCACTTAATTTCTGGGAAATTCTGCCAATTGGTGTCGGACTTGCGATGTTATCTGGTGTGCTTTTGGGTTCACCAACTCTTCGACTACGTGGTGATTATTTAGCGATCGTGACCCTAGGCTTCGGTGAAATTGTCCGTATCTTTGCGGTCAACACCGACGCTATTGGTGGCGCGAGAGGTGTTGCTGGAATTCCAACACCTCCAGATCTATTTAACGCAAAGTTCACCATTCTTGATCCAAAGCCTTATTACTGGCTATTGCTCACCTTTACTTTGCTCATTATCTGGATGGTTCGCCGCATGGCAGCACGCCGTCCCGGACGTGCATGGGATGCAATTCGCCAGGATGATGATGTTGCCCAGTTGATGGGTATTAATACACGTAAGTACAAGGTGTGGGCCTTCGTCCTTGGTGCAGCTGTTGCTGGAGTTGGTGGAGTTATTTACGCATCACAAATCCTTTCTATCGTTCCAGATCAATTTAACCTCAATATCTCAATCTTGATTCTGGCCTGTGTTGTATTTGGTGGCATCGGAAATCTTTGGGGAGTTATTCTTGGTGCGGTGCTATTGGCCTTTACTCCAGAACGTATTCGCTTCTTAAGTCAGCCACGTATCTTGGTATTTGGTATCGCACTTGTTGTGATGATGAACCTTCGTCCAGATGGAATCTTGCCTAAGAAGAAGCGTGAACACTTTGATCCTAACTGGGACAAGGTTGAAGAATCAGGGGAAGGGGCGATCA
>CAZCDF010000030.1:0-9075 GCA_964497665.1 uncultured Candidatus Planktophila sp.
TCTGGAGGGACGATCGCTGCATTCACAGCTTTCGCGGTACCACCCGCCTTGCACATAGATATGTGCCACTTAAAATCTCGTGTGCTGGTTCTACATAGGCCTGGGCCTACTTCTTCCTGCCGGCTCGTGAGGTGATAGCCCCGTCAACGCCCCTTACGCGAGGCTCTAAGTGTAGATGATTGAATCCTGTAAAAATAACCGTGGCGAAGTTGGTAGCGGTGGCTGCAAAGGCATAAGGTTCGCGACATGCCTAAGAAGCCAGTCAAGAAAGCCGCTGTTAAAAAAGCGGTCAAAAAGGCTGCTGTAAAAAAGGCGGTCAAGAAGGCGGTCAAGAAGGCGGTAAAAAAAGTGGCCAAGAAGGCCACCCCCGCCAAGAAGGTAGCTAAGAAAGCGGCCCCGGCGAAAAAGGTTGCCAAGAAAGCAGCTCCTGCAAAGAAATCTGCTGTAAAGAGTATTCCCGTGAAGAAGGCTCCAGGGAAACCATTTCCCTCTAAAACTACTCTCACCGTGGATGAAAAATCACAAACAGTTTCTGTCTCAACCATTACAGCGCCAGTAGTTGCGCCAGTTATTGAAGAGCGTCGCTTGGTAATGCCTCCTCCACCTCGTCCAGTTAAGAGTGGTAAGAAGGTGGCTCCATTAAAGCCGATAAAGGTTGCTCCGACACCAGTGGTTGTCAGTGAGAATGAATCTCCATGGACAGCAGCTGAGATCAAAGCCATTCGCGCTGAAATTTCAAAGGAGCTCGATCGTCTTCGCAAAGAGCTCGCTGTTGTAGAACAAGAGATGGACGCATTGATTCAAGAATCTGGCGAAGGTGCTGGCGATGATCAAGCCGATGCCGGTACCAAGACCTTTGAACGCGAACATGAGATGTCCTTGGTTATCAACGCCCGAGACATGGTTTTGCAAACTGAACGTGCCTTAGAACGAATCGATAACAAGACATATGGAAACTGCGAGGAGTGTGGTTCTCCAATCGGTAAGGCTCGCCTCCAAGTTTTCCCACGCGCGACTCTCTGCATGCTGTGCAAGCAGAAGGAAGAACGGCGCTAAAGGTGCGCAGATGGCGCACACTGTTTGGTGTTGCCTGGGCGGTTTGGATCATTGATTTAGCAACAAAAATCTGGGCGGTCGAGAATCTCTCCTACAGATCAAATATCAAGGTGTTTGGAGATTTTTTCCAACTTACATATGTTCGAAATCCAGGGGCAGCATTCTCATTTGCATCCGGAGCAACGATATTTCTCTCCCTCTTTAGCTTGGTAGTTATGATCGCAATCTTGTACTACTCACCAAAAATCACATCTGGCGGGTGGGCGGTGGTCTTGGGATTAGTTCTTGGCGGAATTCTGGGCAATATGGTTGACCGTATCTTCCGCGAACCTGGTGTTTTACGAGGACATGTAATTGATTGGCTACAGCTTCCAAATTGGCCTGTATTTAACATCGCAGACACTGCAATCGTTACAGCAGCCTTGATTTCAATGGTTTTAACGGCGAGGAATATTCCACCCATAACAAAGGTAGGCTCGCAAGTATGAGTAACCGCGAATTGCGCACCTTATCGGTGCCAGAAGGAGTCGCGGGAGAGCGCATTGATAGCGCACTCACACGTGTACTGGGATTATCAAGGACAGCGGTAGTAAAGCTGCTTGAAGATGGAGACATTACAACTGGCGGAAAAGCCATGCCAAAATCTGATCGCGTTACCGCAGGACAGGTTATTGATGTCCTGATGCCGGCACCTATAAATACAGATCCAATTCCTTTAACTCCGCTGGAAGGTCTCACTATTGTTTACGATGACCAAGACATAGTTGTTATCGATAAGCCAATTGGATGTGCCGCACATCCAAGTCCAGGGTGGACCGGTCCAACAGTTGTAGGTGCTTTGATGGCGGCTGGTTACACGATCTCAACTTCAGGTCCAGCAGAACGTCAGGGAATTGTTCATCGCTTGGATGTTGGAACCAGTGGGTTAATGATCGTCGCAAAAAGCGATAAGGCTTTTCATGTACTCAAGGATGCATTTCGAAATAGAACTATTGACAAGATTTATCACGCAATGGTTCAGGGACACATGGATCCGACCACGGGAACTATTGATGCTCCGATCGATCGCCATCCAAAAGAGGATCATCGATTTGCTGTTATGGCAACGGGTAAAGAATCAATAACCCATTATGAAGTTATTGAGTTTTATCGTGGCGTATCTATGGTCAAGATCGAACTTGAAACAGGTCGCACCCATCAGATTCGTGTTCACTTCTCAGCGTTACATCATCCGCTTGTTGGCGACACCACATATGGAGCAGATCCAGTTTTAGCGAAAAGTCTGCAGATGTCCAGACCGTGGCTTCATGCAGCAGAGCTTCGATTCGCCCACCCAGTCACAGGGGAGGCGCTCAACTTCCACGCCCCTTATCCAGCCGATCTCACACGCTCGCTGGCGTTGCTTTCCGACGCCGTTCTGCCGTAACCACTAATCTCGCCAATCATGTCCGAGAAAAATTTCGTCCACCTTCACGTCCATACCGAGTACTCGATGCTCGATGGTGCAGCACGTGTTGGCGATTTAATGGCCGAAGTTAAAGCCCAGGGCATGCCCGCCATTGCCATGACAGATCATGGAAATGTTTTCGGAGCATTTGAGTTTTATAAGGCTGCTAAAAAGGCGGAGATAAAGCCGATTATTGGTATTGAAGCCTACGTTGCACCCGAGTCTCGTTTTGATAAGAAGCGAGTTCAGTGGGCAGATGGTGGCGAGGATGATGTTTCAGGTGGTGGCGCATATACCCACATGACAATCTTGGCGGAAAATAATGAAGGTCTTGCAAATCTATTTAGATTGTCATCTCTTGCCTCTCTTGAAGGGTATTACTACAAGCCGCGCATGGATCGCGAATTGTTGGCGCAGTATTCAAAGGGATTGATTGCAACTACTGGATGTCCTGGCGGCGAGATTCAAACTCGACTGCGCATGGGTGCATACAAAGAGGCGATCAAAGCAGCAAGTGTTTACCGTGACATTTTTGGAAAAGAGAACTTCTTTCTCGAGGTGATGGATCACGGAATCGAAATTGAATCCCGAGTCAAGGCAGATTTGATGAAGTTGGGTAAAGAGCTCGGACTGCCATTACTTGCTACAAATGATCTGCACTACACACGACAAGAAGATGCTGGTGCTCACGAGGCGTTGCTGTGTGTTCAATCCGGTTCCACCTTGGCAGATCCGAAGCGATTTAAGTTTGACAATGACTCCTTTTATGTAAAGACCGCAGCTCAGATGCGTGAATTGTTTAAGGAGATTCCTGAAAGTTGCGATAACACCTTGCTGATCGCAGAGCGTTGCAACATTACTTTGCGCGAAGGGGAAAACTTGCTTCCTCAATTTGAGGTTCCAGCAGGTGAAAGTGAAGACTCTTGGCTCAAGAAAGAGGCAGAACGTGGCCTCAAAGAACGACTTGGTGCACGCATTACACCTGCACATGAAGAGCGGTTGAAGTATGAGCTCGGTGTAATGGAGAAGATGGGATTTCCTGGTTACTTCCTCGTTGTTGCTGACCTTGTAGGTCACGCAAAGAAGGTTGGTATTCGAGTTGGTCCGGGTCGTGGATCTGCTGCGGGATCACTTGTTGCCTACGCGCTAGGAATTACAGGTTTAGATCCCCTTGAACATGGACTTTTGTTTGAGCGATTCCTTAATCCTGAACGTATCTCGATGCCCGATATCGACTTAGACTTTGATGAGCGTCGACGCAGCGAAATGATTCGTTACGCCACCAATAAGTATGGTGAAGATCGCGTTGCACAGATCATTACCTACGGAACCATCAAATCAAAGCAAGCGATCAAGGATTCAACCCGTGTTCTGGGCTACCCCTATGTAGTTGGAGAAAAGTTAACTAAGGCGTTGCCGCCATCAGTTATGGGTAAGGATATTTCGCTCAGCGGTGTTTTTGATCCGAAGGATGATCGTTACGGCGAAGCGGGGGAGTTCCGCTCTCTCTATAACGCAGATCCTGATTCAAAGAGAGTTGTCGATACCGCACGCGGTCTTGAAGGTTTGAAGCGACAGTGGGGTGTTCACGCAGCGGGTGTAATTCTTTCGCGCGAGCCATTATTAGATGTCATCCCAATTCATCGTCGTGAAGCAGATGGTGCGATCATCACCCAATTTGATATGGGTGCATGCGAAGCAACTGGTTTGCTCAAGATGGACTTTTTGGGGTTGCGAAATCTCTCCGTACTAGATGATTGTTTGCTCAACATCAAAGCCAACCAAGGCAAGGATGTAGTTCTTGAAGATTTAACTTTGGATGATCCAAAGACATATGAACTCTTGAGCCGTGGAGATACTTTGGGTGTGTTCCAGCTCGATGGTGGACCAATGCGAGCATTGCTCAAGAGCATGTCGCCAGATTCATTTGAGGATATTTCAGCTGTTATCGCTTTGTATCGTCCGGGACCTATGGGTGAGAACGCACACAATAACTATGCAGATCGCAAAAACGGGCGTAAACCTGTTGAACCGATTCATCCTGAATTATCTGAACCACTTAATGAAATTTTGGGCGATACCTACGGATTGATTGTGTATCAAGAGCAGGTAATGGCGATTGCTCAAAAGGTTGCGGGCTTTACTCTTGGTCGCGCAGATCTCTTGCGTAAAGCAATGGGTAAGAAGAACAAGGACATTCTGGATAAAGAGTATGTTCCCTTCGAAGCGGGTATGAAGGAAAATGGATTCTCAACCGCCGCTATTAAGCGTCTATGGGAAGTTCTGATTCCATTCTCCGATTACGCCTTTAACCGTGCTCACTCTGCTGGGTATGGTGTTGTTTCATACTGGACCGCATATCTCAAGGCTAATTACCCAACCGAGTACATGGCGGCGCTGTTAACTTCAGTTCGCGATGACAAAGATAAGTCAGCGCTTTACCTTTCAGAGTGCCGTCGCATGGGAATTAAAGTTTTGCCTCCCGATGTCAATGAATCTGATGCTGAATACACACCGCGTGGAGTAGATATTCGATTTGGATTAGCGGCAATTCGAAATGTAGGAGAAGGCGTTGTTGCATCAATCAAGAACGCTCGAGACACCAAGGGACGTTTCAGCTCCTTCGGTGATTTCCTCGCCAAGGTAGATGCTCAGGTGTGCAATAAGAAAACTATTGAATCACTGATCAAAGCCGGTGCATTTGGCTCCTTAGGGTCAACACGTAAAGGATTAATCGCAGTACACCTCGAGGCAATTGACTCTGTCATTGAGTCAAAGCGCGCTGAAGCTATTGGCCAATTTGATCTCTTCGGGGGAGAAGCGGTTACAGCAGTATCTGGATTAGATATTGAAGTTCCAACTGGCGAGTGGGATAAAGCGATGTTGCTCTCATATGAACGAGAGATGCTAGGTCTTTACGTTTCTGATCACCCATTACTTGGTGTGGAGCATGTGTTGCGAGCAAACACAGATATGTCAATCAGCGAGCTAGTCGACGATGGTGCTCAGCATGAATCTATTGTCACTATTGGTGGATTGATCACAAGCGTTACACGAAAAGTATCTCGACAAGGAGCATCGTGGGCGGTTGTAACTGTTGAAGATCTTGAAGGTGCCCTTGAAGTTCTTTTCTTTGCAAATACCTACAACCAATACTCAATGTCATTAACTGAGGATCGCATTGTCACGATCCGTGGTCGGGTAGATCGCCGCGAAGATGCACTTCGATTTACCGCACTTGAAATGTCGATGCCAGATATCAACGCTGGGCCAACCGGTCCTTTGGTTATCTCGCTTCCAATTCAACAATGCACTCCACCAGTCGTAGATCGTATTAAGGAGATCTTGCGCTCACATCCCGGAAAGCGCGAGGTTCATCTTCAGCTTCTTGATAATGGAAGTAGCACCGTCATGAAGGTGGATGCATTAATCACATCATCACCGAGTTTGAGCGCTGATTTGAAATCCATTTTGGGACCTAACTGCCTGGTCTAAATTAAAGGGCGGGGGTTGCCACCTTGCCGTTACAATTGCCCAATGATTCGTACCGTAGACCTGCGCGGACGATCCCTGTCTAAAGCTCAATACAACGCTGAACTTCCCCGAGCAACGCTCAATGTCGCGGAGGCGATGACACTCATTGAGCCCATTCTTGAGCGAGTAAAGAATGGAACTCAAGCAGATCTCATCGCTTTGGCTCAAGAGTTTGATGGTGTGACGCCGCCGAGTATTCGGGTTCCTCAGAGCGCACTAGATGCGGCGCTTTCTCAATTAGATCCCGCCATTAGAACCGCTCTAGAACTTTCTATTTCACGTATTACTAAAGTTCACAAGGACCAACTTCGAACTAGCACAACAACCACTGTCGTAGATGGTGGAACAGTTACCGAAAAGTGGATTCCAGTTGATCGTGTAGGTCTTTATGTCCCTGGCGGTCGCGCTGTATATCCAAGTAGTGTGATGATGAATGTTATTCCGGCACAGATTGCACAGGTTCAATCAATCGCCGTTGCATCACCACCACAGAAGGATTTTGGTGGCTTGCCCCACCCAACAATTCTTGCAACATGTGCACTGCTTGGAATCACCGAGGTTTATGCGGTTGGGGGAGCGCAAGCGATTGCACTCTTTGCATACGGCATGGAGGGTGTTTGCGAAAAGGCTGATCTTGTGACAGGTCCTGGAAATATTTATGTGGCTGCGGCAAAGCGCGCTCTTCGCGGAATCATCGGAATTGATTCTGAAGCCGGACCAACCGAGATCGCAGTTTTAGCGGACTCATCTGCAATCGCCGCCGATGTTGCCGCTGATTTGATTAGCCAAGCAGAGCACGATGTTATCGCCGCAGCGGTTTTAGTAACCGACTCTGTGGAGTTGGCACAGGCTGTTGAAGCAGAGTTAAAGGTACGTGTTGCAGCAACCAAGCACGCCGATCGAATTAAGAGCGCTCTATCAGGGGTTCAATCAGCTATCGCGCTAGTAGATGATATGAAACAAGGTTTAGATGTCGTTAACGCTTACGCTGCAGAGCACTTAGAGATTCAAACAAAAAATTCCCGCAGCGATGCAGAAAAGATTCGCAACGCTGGAGCAGTATTTATCGGACGTTTTTCTCCTGTTTCATTAGGTGATTACTCCGCAGGCTCAAACCACGTGCTACCAACGGGAGGATGTGCTTGTCACTCAAGCGGATTATCAGTTCAGACCTTTCTGCGCGGATTGCACTTCATTGAGTATGGCCAGCAGGCCTTTGCCGAGATTGTTGACACCGTTGTGACCTTGGCAAATTCAGAGGATCTTCCAGCACATGGTGAGGCGATGACGGTTCGTTTGGAGAACATGTAATGAGTTGGCCAAGTTGGTTACCACTGCGTGAAGCTCTGCGTCCCTTGTCACCGTATGGTGCACCGCAAGTTCCGGCGCAAGCAGCACTCAATACTAATGAGAACCCTTATTCACCCTCAGCGTCCTTACAAAAGGCGATCACCGATGCTGTTGCAAAGGTTGCAGCTGATCTAAATCGTTACCCAGATCGCGATGCAACTGTTTTGCGTACTAAATTGGCTACATACATTAATGAAGGTAGTGGTACTAATTTCACCGCCGACAATATCTGGGCGGCAAATGGCTCTAATGAAATTATTCAATCGATCTTCTTAGCTTTTGCCCAAGGTCCAGTGTTGGGCTTTACCCCTTCATACTCAATGCACCCACTCATTGCGAAAACTACCGGCGCACAATGGATCGATGGAAAACGCAATCCTGATTTTTCTCTCAACACCGAAGATGCGGTTGCCGAAATCATTAAGCACAAGCCAACCCTTACCTTTATTACAACTCCCAATAATCCAACGGGCGGTGCGGTAACAATCGATGCAATCGCGGTTCTTGCAGAAGCAGCAAAGAGTGTCGGTGGTTTGTTGGTTGTCGATGAAGCGTACGCAGAGTTTTCACAAGAGCAATCTGCGGTAACTCTGATCTCGAAAAATCCTCATGTCATCGTTATTCGCACCATGAGCAAAGCCTTTGCCTTTGCTGGAGCACGTGTTGGTTATCTTGTAAGTGATCAAGCGGTTAAAGATGCAATGATGATTGTTCGTTTGCCGTACCACCTCAGTGCGCTCACCCAAGCAGCCGCCCATGTAGCTATCGATCATCGTGCTGAGTTATTAGGTGGAGTTTCAACACTGATTGCTGCTCGCGAAGATCTGATCAATGCTTTGCATGAGATGGGGCTACAAACTGTCCCAAGTAGCGCCAACTTCATTCTCTTCACAGGATTTAAGCAGGATGCGCCACAACTGTGGTCTGCCCTGCTGGAAAAGGGTGTTCTGATACGAGATGTGGGATTATCAGGGTACTTAAGAGTCACCATCGGCAATGAAGCCGAGAATCAATTGTTTATTTCAGCCCTCAAAGAGCTCATTTAAAGGAGATACCCATGAGAACAGCACGCGTCGAAAGAAAGACTAAAGAGTCGCATGTACTCGTTGAGATCAATCTAGATGGCCAAGGCATAATCAATGTCGACACCGGCGTACCATTCTTTGATCACATGATGTCTCAATTGGGCAAGCACTCAGGTTTCGATCTGACTGTTAAGACAACCGGTGATGTTGATGTTGATTCACACCATACAGTTGAAGATACATCACTTGCATTTGGACAAGCACTTCGCGAAGCGTTGGGGGATAAGGCTGGCATCCGTCGCTTTGGTGACTCAATGGTTCCACTTGATGAGGTTCTCGTTCAGGCTGCGGTTGATCTTTCAGGTCGTCCATACCTCGTGCACCGTCAACCAGAGATTGTTGAACTCATTGGAACATTTGATACAACGCTCGGAAAACACATTTGGGAATCAATCGTTGCAGAAGCTCGTATCGCTCTGCACATTCGCGTTCTTGAAGGACGTAACGCACACCATGTTTTTGAAGCACAGTTCAAGGCGGTCGCTCGCGCATTACGTGATGCCGTTTCACTTGATGGCAGAGTTGCCGGAATCCCATCCACAAAAGGCTCTCTTTGATAGCAATTCTTGACTACGGATCTGGAAATCTACGCTCTGCAGAACG
>CAZCDF010000031.1:0-8069 GCA_964497665.1 uncultured Candidatus Planktophila sp.
AGTGCAAGGAATATGCAACCTGGTGTTGCTTTGCGTGAATCAAAAACCGGCGCTTTAGATACAAGTAAATCCTTATCGCAGTGAAGCTCTCCACCGATTAATAAGGCGATCTCGCCCGCGGTTAATGTAATCATTTCTTATCTTCAATCGCCCGGGCTAGCTCTACCCGATCATCAAAAGGGTGCACAGTTCCATTAATTTCCTGTCCCTTTTCATGCCCTTTACCTAAAACTAAAACTACATCGCCTTCTTGTGCCTCATTGACCGCAGCTCTGATCGCTTCTGCTCGATCCACAATTACCGCACTTGGCTCGTGGATTTCTAACCCGAGGGTCATCTGCACCAGGATCGCATCAGCTTTTTCAGACCGAGGATTATCGCTTGTATAGATTGCTACATCTGAACCTTTCTGTAACGCCTTACCCATAAGCGCTCTTTTAGAGGTATCTCGATCACCTCCGCATCCAAGAACCGCAATAACCCGACCATCACTGATCTCACGCGCAGTTTCCAGAACTCGTGACACAGCATCTGGAGAGTGTGCGTAATCAACTAATGCAGTGAAGTTTTGTCCAAGTCGCACAGCATCAAGCCGGCCTACAGCGCCAGTTAACTGAGGAAGTATCGCCGCAATATCAATTGGATCAATTCCACTTTCAGTTGCAATGGCAACTGCCATCAAGAGATTATCAAAGTTATATCCACCATGCAGATGGACCTTTCCTTCAATGAGAATTCCTGCACTTCCGCGAATTGCAACATGTGCCCCTACATAATCCTTGGAGATCGAGGTGTAATGCCAGGTAGCGCTTTGATTATGTCGTGACACGGTCATGACCGGAAGCTCCGTTAGCTCTGCCAACTTGATTCCATATGAATCATCAATATTAATTACTGCAAGATCTGCAAACTCGTAGGAAAACAACTTAGCTTTTGTCTCAAAATAGGCCTGCATAGTTTTATGAAAGTCTAAGTGATCTTGAGAAAGATTTGTAAATGCGACAACTGCAAAGTGACTTCCACGAATTCTCTCTAGCGCGATAGCGTGGCTAGAGACCTCCATGACTAGGTTGCGCATATGTCGCTCACGCATTACCGCTGATAAGGCTTGTAGATCAGTGCTTTCAGGGGTAGTTCTCTTGCTTGTAATAACCTCTTCGCCGATACGAGTTTCCACGGTTCCGATAAGGCCGCTCTCACGACCAGCCGCAGACATGATCTGGTGCAGCAAAGTTGTGACAGTGGTTTTTCCATTTGTACCGGTAACTCCCACGCTATAAAGATCACGCATCGGCTCGCTATAGAACCATGCACTAATTACTCCCGCTGCTCGGCGCGGATTAGTACTAACAATGACAGGTAAACCCTTTACCTTTGCTGCTCCAATTACATCGGTGAGCACCGCAACGGCGCCACGCGAGATTGCATCTTCAACGAAATCTGCGCCATGATTTTTCTCACCAGGTAATGCAACAAATAGATCCCCGGCTTGAACATCTTTACTAGAAAGCGTCAGACCTGTAATTACAGTTGCAGCATCCCCACGTAATTCGGCGTTAGCAATAGCTGCAACAGCTTCAACTGTTCTCTTAAACTCCTCAATTGGCCTTGTCACTTGCGGCCTTCTTATCTGCAATCAACTTTCTCTGAGCCAGGAGCTGTTTTTCATTGAGAGGAATCGCTTCAATCTTTGTACCAGTTGGCGCGATTCCCTTTGACTGGAGAACAAAGGACATAACCTTTTTAAATACCGGACCACCTAGGTATCCACCCCAGTGCATCCCCTTAGGATCTTGAATCGTTACTGAGATTACATATGCTGGCTTGTCTGCGGGCGCAAAGCCGATAAATGATGCTGTGTATCCTCTGTAGCATCCACAAGTGTCATCAATTCGTTGGGCGGTACCGGTCTTTCCAGCGACTCGATATCCAGGTATAGCAGCAGATGGAGCGGTTCCATTGGCTGAAACTACGCTCTCCATCATCAGACGCATCTGTGCCGCTGTTTCTGGGCTAATGACTCGAACGCTTTCACGTGTTGCAGATGGTGTGTAATTTCCGCTTGAATCACTGGTTCCAGCGATAACTGTTGGAGATACTCGGACTCCATCATTTGCAATCGTTGCAAAAACACTTGTTGCCTGCATCGCAGTTACTGAATAGCCCTGACCAAAAGCTACTGTTGGTGCTGTTGTTCCCGACCACGTTGATACCTTAGGAAGAATTCCGCGTGATTCACCAGGTAATCCAGAGCCAGTCTTTGATCCAATTCCAAACTTTGTTAAGTAGTCGTACAACTGATCATTGGAGATCATCTCACCAATTTTAATCGAGCCAGTATTACTTGAGACTGCCAAGATTCCTGCGGTAGTTAGGCGCTGTGTTGGGTGTGGCTCGTGATCACGAAACACCTTTACGGAGCGCTTCAATTTATCTGGAATGGTCAAAACTGTTTCTGTGGTGATTTTCTTTTCTTCCATCGCAGCTGCGATAGTCATTACCTTCCCTGTAGATCCTGGCTCGTAAACATCTAGTACTGAAGGATTTCGCATAGCTACCAAGGAAACCTTTGTAGTGTCATTAGGATCAAATGTAGGAGCGGTTGCATGCGCCAAGATATGTCCTGTCTTGGGATCCATAACAATGACAGTTCCGCTCAGTGCTCGTGAGGATTTAACGGCATCTGCAATCGCCTTTGAGGCTACCCATTGAATATCTCGATCAACCGTTAAGCGGATTGAGGTACCAGATTGAGCAGGAACAATCTCTGATTGTGAGCCAGGAATTTCTGCCTTGTATCCATTTGCATAGGAATACTTACCATCTATTCCCTTAATCTTTGAGTTCATACTGGATTCAAGTCCAGTTGCGCCAACACCATCATGATTTACAAAGCCAATAAGGGATGCAATCAACTTTCCTGATGGATACTCGCGAACGTAGCTACGTTCTGGGAAGAAGCCGATAATTCGCTCTGGAGCCATAGCTTTAAATTGTGAGTTATAACGGTCGATCGCTGCGGAAAGCTTCAACCAAGTAGCAGGTTTGGCATTGCGTGCAACCATGTTCCATTTACGAGTTCCAGTTAATGACTCTTGAACCTCTGCAACCTTCATTCCAAGTATTGGAGCAACAAATGCTGCGACCTTGGCTGGATTGGTGATCTGGGTTTGGTCAACGACGATGCTTGTTGCCGCAACGCTGCGAGCAAAAGGAACACCATTGATATCGGTGATATCACCGCGTGGAGCTTGCAGAGTCTTAACCTTTTCCATCTCATTGACGGCGCGTTCACGATAACTGCCGGCTTGTAGAGCTTGGACTTGTACAAGACGTAATCCAAAGACAAACATAACAATAGCCAGAATGAAAACTAAAGCTCTGATTCTGTTATGCGCTAATGAGAAATTACCCATTCTTCACCGGTACCTCAATTACTTCTTCTTCTAGCACAGGTTTATCTAGCGAGAGAAAAGTTGGATTTTCTGAAGGCTTCATGCCTAAGTCGGTTGCAGATTTTGCAAGGGCTTCTGGGGAAGAGAGTTTGTCGATCTGACGTGCAATCGCTTCGCGTTCATCACTTACTAACTTCGCCTCAAGTTTGAGGCTAGTCAGTTCAAATGCATCCTGAGCTAGCAAGGTATTGATCAGGAGAAGAAGCATGAGACCAATACCTCCAATCACAGATACAAAGATGGCGAAGAATTTACGATCGGCTTGCTTTCCGTCGGAGAGATCAGGGACAAGCTTGAGAGCAACTTGCGATGTCTTTTCGGCGAAAATTTCTTTTGAGCGAGTAATCGCTGGAGCTAGTGCGGTCATAGCCATTACGCGGCCACCCTTTCGATAGCGCGAAGACGCACAGATTGAGAACGTGAGTTCTCCTCGAGTTCGGCATCGGTCGGTGTCTCGCTTCCGCGAGTGATCATTGAGAACTTTGCGGCAAATTCAGGGAGATCAAATGGAAGATTGCGAGGAGTTCCAGATGTTGTGGATGCAACAAAGAGCTGCTTAACGATGCGATCTTCAAGTGATTGGAAGGACATAACTACTAAACGAGCACCAACATTGAGAAGCTCTAAAGCAGCTGGGAGTGCACGAGTGATGGTGCCTAGTTCATCATTGGTTTCGATACGAAGAGCCTGGAAGGTGCGCTTTGCAGGGTTGCCACCTGTGCGACGAGTAGCTGCAGGAATCGCCTCTTTTACAAGGGTTGCAAGTTGGGCTGTTGAGTTCATTGGCGCAATCGCACGCTGCTTCACAATTGATTCGACGATGCGTGTAGCAAACTTTTCTTCACCATATGTGCGAAGGATGCGAACCAATTGACCTGGCTCGTAGGTGTTGATGATCTCCGCCGCTGTTAGCGATTGGGTGCGATCCATGCGCATATCTAGCGGCGCATCCTGTGAATATGAAAAACCACGCTCAACCTGATCTAGTTGCATTGAAGAAACACCAAGGTCAAACAAAGCGCCGTCGATGTTTTTGTACCCAAAACCAGCAACTACATCGGCAATGCCATCAAAGGTTGAGTGTGCAGTCTTTAAACGATCAGCAAACGGTGCCAGGCGCTCTGTGGCCTTTGCAATCGCATCAAGGTCGCGATCGATTCCGATAACTGTTAAGTGTGGAAACTTTTGAAGTAAAGCTTCTGTGTGGCCACCAAGACCCAAGGTCGCATCGACGACTACAGGATTAGTTGAAGCCGCAATTGCAGGGGATAAAAGATCGACACAGCGATCACGCATTACAGATATGTGTTCTGTTGTACTTGTCATCTCTCCCCCTTTACTTTTAGTAGTTGATGTACCGCTTACTTCTGGTCCTACTTCTTTCCTTGCGACTCTCATCTCTGGTCACTGCCGGCCGACGGATCTTTGTGTTGCAACGGCGCCGGGGAAGGGGCGTCGCTACGTTCGAAGGGTCGGCAGTGGCCACAAATGAGAGTTAGAACAAACCTGGAAAGACCTCCTCTGAAACATCAGCGAAGCTCTTTTCACGATCTGCTAAATATTCATTCCAAGAAGTTGCGTCCCAAATTTCAACGCGAGTATTTGCACCAATAACAACGCACTCTTTTTCTAATCCTGCATATGTGCGAAGTGATTGTGGAATTGTTACGCGACCTTGACGATCAGGAATTTCATCGTGTGCGCCAGCAAACATCACACGGCTGTAATCACGTGCTGATTTAGCAGTGACTGGCGCTTGTTTTAGCGTCTCTGTAATTACCGAAAACTCTTGTGATGGAAAAACATAAAGACAACGTTCTTGTCCTTTAGTAATAACTAAACCTGCAGCAAGTTCTTCGCGGAATTTCGCGGGAAGGATTAAGCGACCTTTGTCATCAAGACGTGGCTCGTGGGTGCCTAGAAACATTTCTTTGACGCCCCCTTCCCCAGGTTCGCCGCGAGCTAACCTGCCCGCTTAATTCCCCACTTTACTCCACTTTTCCCCTTTTTCAACCACCTTTTCCCACTTTTAGCCCTTTTCGCCCCCACCTCTCCCCACTGAGAAAGCAGCTTTTTGGCATGAAAAAAGCCCCTCACATGGAGGGGCTTGGCGTGGAGCTAGGCGGAGATTTACTCCTCGTTGGAGCGGTTCTCCCAGCGCTGCTCAAGGCGAGCGCTTAAATTTGAGCGTGATTTACCCTGACGTGGGCCGCGGCTCATAGGTGAGATCGACGAGATTGATGAGATCGCTGTGATGACACCGCTCAGGGCGATGATAAATCCAAGGATTCCAATAGGTGTTACCTGGGCGATGAGGCCGCCAAAGAGGGTAACGAGACCAAGGAGAAGTAGACCCGCCCCCAGCATGATGCGGTTACGTGAAGGTGAAACAGGGCCCTTTGATGAAAGAGCTGAAACAAGGCGTGGATCCTCAGTTAAAAGAGCAGCCTCCATCTCTTCCAAGAGGCGCTTTTCACGATCAGATAAAGGCATAACCCCACAATAGAACAGTTTTTCTCTGCTCGCTACTCATTCTCTTCATCGGGCTTAATCAACCGGGCGGGACGTACCGAGCCATGGCCAAAACGCTCGCGGGCCTTATCTATAGCCCCTTCCGCCTCACGCCACCCCTTTTCACGCTCACCCAAGATCATTTGAACAGGTGCGCCCTCACTTAAATTCTCAAGGGATACACCGACTAAACGCAGACGGGCTCGTTCAATACGAAGCGCTTGGTACAAACCCTTAACCACTTCATACACATCATGGGTGCTATCGATTGGAAGCGGCAAGGTCTTTGAACGATTGATGGTTGAGAAATCTCCAAAGCGAACCTTGATTGAGATCGTCTTGGCAAACAATCCCTTGTCCCGTAATCGTGATGTTGCGCGCTCGCACAACCGTAAATATTCGCGCAGGATCTCTTCGGGGTTATCAAGATCTGTTGGAAAGGTTTCGGCGGCGCTAATACTTTTTTCCGCATCCTGCGGTGCAACATCGCGATAGTCGCGACCCCATGCAAGTTCATGCAATGTGGCACCGGCGGCTTCACCTACTGCGCGAATCAAAGTTGTGCGTGGGAGCTTTGCAATATCCTCAATGGTGCGAAGTCCCAAACGTTCTAGAACCTCTGCGGTCTTGGGCCCTACTCCCCACATGGCAGATATTGGTAGCGGGTGCAGGAACTCAAGAATTCGATCGCTAGTAATTTCCAGCATGCCATTTGGTTTGCAATGGGTTGATGCTAACTTTGCAATGAACTTAGATGGCGCGATTCCCACTGAACATGTAATGCCCTCTTGCGCTTCAACCTTTGCGCGAATCGCTGCTGCGATTTCACGTCCTGTACCCAATAACTTTTTTGCACCGGTTACATCAAGAAAAGCTTCATCAACGGAGATCGGTTCAACATTAGGAGTAAAGCTTTCAAAGATCTCCATGATGTGACCAGAGACCTCTTGGTAGCGCGCCATATCAACCGGCAAGAAGATTGCATGCGGTGCTAATCGGCGTGCTTGTCCCACCGGCATTGCAGAGTGAATTCCAAATTTGCGCGCTTCATAATTTGCAGCAGATACAACGCCACGTGTACCCATGCCGATAACAACAGCCTTGCCCTTTAATTCAGGGTTATCTTTTTCCGCAACCGATGCGAAGAAGGCATCCATATCAACATGCAGAATGGTTGCCTGGGTTGGCTTTTCCTCTGCACTCATATTGCGAGCGTACTTTGTTTAGCGCTCCAACTTTCGTAAGCGGCACGTAAATCCCAAGCCCCAGTAGCCCTGATAGAGATGCCTCTGGCACCTGTGCGACGGGTAACGCCCCGAACCAGCAGTAGCGATGTCGAATACAAAACATTGGCGTACTCGCTTTGAACATCGGTAAAGAATGTTGAATCGCTGCACCCATATCCATCATCAAGGGTCAGGAAGATGACACGTTTACCCGAACGCACCGGTGGTGTCTGCATCGCTACCTTGATCCCTGCAACGAGCACCGATGATTGAGATCGCTGTTTCAGCAAATCACTAGAGCGAACCGCACCGATCGCATTAAGGAACTCGCCATAAAACTCGATCATGTGACGGGACATATCAATCCCTAAGCGATCGATCTCATGCTTCACACTTTCCGATGCGGTCATCGCGGGTAAGCCACTGCTGATCAACGCCGGTGGTTCAAACCCCAAGTTCATCTGCGCACCAGAGACAGCAGCACTGGGTGATTTTTGTAGATCAGAAAAATGCAGCAACAGGTCTCGACGATTGACATCGGTATGCAGCGAATCAAAACCACCTGTAAGAATCAAACTTTCAGTAACTGGTGTGCTGCATCCTGATCTGCGAACAAAATCATTAAGGTCGATGTAAGGACGACCGGCGATAATCGATTGCACCTCACCATCGCTGATTCCGCTAACCGTTGATAAGGCGATACGGATCGCATTGCCATGATCTTCCACTCGATACACCGCATCAGATGCGTTGACATCAATCGGTGCGATGGTGATTCCCATCTGTCGTGCCTCATCCACAATTAAACGTTTGGGATACATACCGGGATCATGGGTTAAAACACCTGCAAGAAATGCTGCCGGGTAATGGGTCTTAA
>CAZCDF010000032.1:0-8019 GCA_964497665.1 uncultured Candidatus Planktophila sp.
TTGCTCCTGCAAATGCTTTCTTGATTGAAATTACTAAGGCTTAATCCACCCAGTTTAAGGTGCGCTCAACAGCTTTCTTCCAGCCAGCGTAACCAACTGTTCGTTGCTGCTCAGTACTTGTTGCACTCCAACGCCTTGATTGTTGCCACTGCTTTCTAACCTCATCAGTTGATGACCAGAAACCAACAGCAAGTCCTGCCGCATAGGCGGCACCAAGGGCTGTTGTTTCGCCAATTAATGGGCGAGTGATATCAATTCCCATTACATCTGCCTGCATCTGCATACATAATGAGTTTGCGGTGATTCCACCATCCACCCGCATCTCCTTCATCGGCACCCCGCTATCTGCAACCATCGCATCCATAACATCGCGAGTTTGATAGCAAATTGCTTCAAGAGCTGCTCGCGCAAGGTGGGCCTTAGTTGCTGCGCGAGTTAAACCAACAATGACACCGCGGGCATCACTACGCCAGTAAGGAGCAAAAAGTCCAGAAAAAGCTGGAACAAAGTAAACACCGGCGGTATCTGTAACAGATGAGGCCAAGCTTTCTGTCTCTGCTGCATTTGTGATAATCCCCAATTGGTCTCGCAACCATTGAATAGCAGAACCAGTGACCGCAACCGATCCTTCCAGAGCGTAATGAGCTGGCTGATCACCTAACTTGAAGCAAACCGTTGTGAGCAAACCATTCTTTGATCTCACAATCTCTGTTCCAGTGTTTAACAGTGCAAAGTTTCCAGTTCCATAAGTTGTCTTGGATTCTCCGCGCTCAAAACAAACCTGTCCAACCATTGCCGCCTGCTGGTCTCCCAAAATTCCGGCGATAGGAATAGCGGTGCCAAATGGTCCATGAGGATCTGTCATCCCATAAATCTCGGATGAGGATTTGATTTCTGGAAGAGCAGAACGCGATACCCCAAAAATAGTAAGAAGCTCCTCATCCCAATCCAGGGTTTCAAGGTTCATTAAAAGGGTGCGGCTGGCATTGGTGACATCTGTTGCATGGACTCCACCACGAACGCCACCTGAAAGATTCCAAAGCAGCCAAGAATCAATAGTTCCAAAGCGAGCATTACTACCGCTTGCCGCTGGAACATGAGAGAGGAACCAGTTCATCTTGCTACCAGCAAAGTAAGGAGCGATTGTTAATCCAGTCTTGTGCCGAATTGTGCTTTGCTGCTCCTGCGTCAAAGTTGCTAAGAAATCAGTAGTACGAGTGTCCTGCCACACAATGGCATTACTGAGAGGCTGACCGGTAGTTACATCCCAGACCACTGTGGTTTCCCGCTGATTTGTTAACCCGATTGCGGCTAAATCTGAGCCCAAAATATTGGCTTGCTTGAGCGCTCCAGCGATAACCTCTTGAACTCTCTCCCAAATCTCAGCGGCATCATGTTCTACCCAACCTGCTTGAGGCAGTATCTGACGATGTTCTAGTTGATGTTGTCCAACCACTTGGCCGGAATGATCAAAGATCATGAATCGAGTACTGCTAGTTCCCTGATCCAAGCTGCCGATATATGCCACGATGCACAAAACCTCTCGCCGTAAGTTAGTCTTAGAGTACTCAGTCGTTACGGAGATTCAACGCATATGTTCTTGTCCCAACTTGGCCCAGACCAGCATGACTCCGCTGTTGCACAATTAGGCGCTGAGCAGTTCGACATCCTGGTTATTGGTGGGGGAGTAACTGGCGTAGGTGCAGCACTCGATGCGGCATCACGTGGATTAAAGGTCGCCCTCATCGACTCTCAAGATATTGCATCTGGCACATCTAGTAGATCTAGTAAGTTGATTCACGGTGGCCTTCGCTACTTGGAGCAATACGACTTCAAATTAGTCCGTGAAGCACTCCATGAGCGAGAGCTTATGGTTTCAACACTGTGCCCTCACCTTGTAAAACCTGTCGGATTTTTATTTCCACTAACTGAAAAATTTAAAGAGCGCACATATGTTGGAGCAGGATTAGCTCTCTACGATGCACTGCGCGGTTTCCAGCGTGCATTGCCGTGGCACAAGCACTTGAGTCAAAGGCAGATCAATGAGATCGCGCCCTCATTACGCCATGACATAGTTACCGGCGCCATTAAATATTTTGATGCACAGGTTGATGATGCAAGACACACGATGTCCGTTGCACGCACCGCCGCACGCCACGGAGCGATCATCGCAACACGTGTTGCTGCAGAGTCTTTGATCCGTGAGGGCAAGCGAGTAGTTGGAGTAAACGCTCGCGATCTTGAATCAGGTAAGAAAATTGCTATCAAAGCTGGAGCAACAATTATGTGTGCTGGCATTTGGAGTGATGAACTTCATCAAAAGTTTGAACTAACAGCGGGATACACCGTAACAATGAGTAAAGGCGTACATATTGTGCTGCCAGGCTCTGCAATTAAATCCGATGCCGGAATCATTTTGAAGACCGCTGTTTCTGTTCTCTTCCTGATTCCTTGGGGAGACAAGTGGATCGTTGGTACAACCGATACTCCGTACGATGGTGATCGCGCGGAACCTTACGCCTCACGTGAAGATGTCCAGTACATTCTTGATCAAGCTAACCGAGTTCTTGAGCCAAAGCTAAAGGCTGAAGAGATCATTGGTGTGTATGCAGGGTTGCGACCTTTGGTGGCAAACAACAAGAGTTCAACAACGACCAAGCTCTCACGTGAACACACCGTCGATCGTCCTGTTCCAGGTTTTGTTTCTATAGCCGGTGGTAAGTACACGACCTACAGAGTTATGGGTAAGGATGCCGTCGATCGCGCAGTAATTGAGCTTCGTCGCATCACGCAAGAGTCAGTGACTGAAAAGTTGCCTCTAGTCGGTGCAGATGGCTACTTTGCCTTGGAGCAACAGCGTGATCGAATTGCGCAGGAGTCAGGGCTCGATGTGGAAACAGTTACTCATCTCTTAAATCGCTATGGCTCACTCATTAGTGAAATTCTTGAATTAATTTCTCAAGAGCCAAAGCTAGCCAAGAAGTTAGATCCTGAACTTCCATACATCAAGGCTGAAATCGTTTATGCGGCAACCCATGAGGGTGCACGTACAGTTGATGATGTTATTTCTCGCCGCACACGTTTGGCCTTTGAAGCACAAGATCATGGAGTACACCTTGCAGATGAGGTAGGCACTCTCATTGCACCAGTGCTTGGCTGGAGTGCAAAGGAGCGCAAAGAATCAGTTGCCGTTTATGAAGCTCTGGTAGATCGTGAACTAGCCGCACTCGATGAACTCTTAGAGGCTAATTCTTAATCTGACCTCTGCAGCTATCTGTTGTTGGCTTCTTTGTTGCAGTAGGTGAAGGTGTTGGCTTTGGTGAAGGTGTTGGACCTTGAATCACATCAAAACTTACCTCTGAAGCTGATGTTGCATGGGTACCCGAAATATCCTCAAAGACAATCTTTCCCTTGAAACTTCCTGCGGGAACTCCTCTGAGCTCGAGCGTCCAAACACCGCTTGTCTCTCGCACAATACGTTGAGCGGGCTTAAGTGCAGGCGTTGTTGATTTATCAAATACAAACTTCACATTTCCAGTCACAACAGGTGATCCAGATGGTCGGGTCACATTGACCCTGAAGGAGGCTGGTTTGTTTGTTGTTGTAGATGTTTGACTTATCAAATTCAAAGCTGTTACTTCTTGTTGTGGCATCAAGTCAACCAATGTTGGCTTCCAGACACCTTTGACTAACTCTAAAAATGATGAGGGAGTGCCACGGAAAACGTTGAGATCTAATCTATTTCCAGGAACTCCATACTTGGGTGCAATTCCACATGATGAGTACTGCCAAACTGTCCATTGCGAATCACAGTTTGCACCGGTCCATGAGTGAACAAAGCACCCTCCAGGCTTAACTCCTGGCTGGTTAATCGGATTTGCTGGATCAATTCCATATTGAGCAAGCCACAGTGGGTACTGCGCAAGCTCCGGTGAGCGCACCATGGAACCTTCCAGAAATGCTGGATAGGAGTACAAGATAGGAGTGCGACCTGTTTTTTCTTTCAATGATGCAAGAAATGTAAGCGCCCATAAAGTCACAGCACTTCGGGTTGCATACTTTTGGCAGGCACCTCCTGATGAGTACCGCACACACTTGTTTTCAAGATCAAGGGCATAAGGCAAATCTCTATCTGAGTACCCACCCATTGACGCCAATCGCCAGACAACTTTTTGCGCTTGTGCTAATGCATCCTGCTTGATCTCCTCAGGTGTTGAGACATCTGGCAGCACTGCATAATGGTAAAAACCTGTATATAAACCTGCAGCTTGTGCCGCGTGATGATCCATCGCCGCATACTTCACGGCAAGCCGATCAGCAGTCTCTCTAGTATCTGAAGCTTTGATGAAAACAAATCGCATTCCAGCTTCATACTTTTTTACAAAATCAATTGGTTTGTCGTTGGGATGCTGCCAACGGCTTACATCGGTGCCATGGATTCTTCCACCTGGTCCCTTTAAATCAATAAATTGTGCAGGATCAGCATTTGCAACCTCAGGTAGTTGCTTAATTGTTATGGCACGAATAGGTGAGTACAAACTCTTTCCCGCGATTACAGATACTGCGCGATAACGAACCTGCGCATTAAGTGCAGTAGCTAGCGCGGTAACCTTCCAGGTACCAACCTTTGTGACCTTTGTTGAGAAGCGAGTTGTAGTCCACTTACCATCGGTATCAACTTGAATTGTTACCTTCGTGCCTGAACGATTTGGCTTGAGATTTCCATACATGGTCAATAAAGTCTCAGAGGCGCTAGGTGTCTGGCGAACTTGCATGCTTAAGATCGAGGTTGCCGCAAGAGATTGGGGTGCACCTGCGACTCCAATAATCAGCCCTACAGATAAGAGAAATACCTTTATCTTCATTGTTCTTTTATCTCCATCGTTACTCCCAAGACCTCTTCTATTGCTGCAACAAGTGCTGCCTTGAGGTTTGGGCGGGTTTCTGAGTACTCGTGGGATGTTGCAAATTTGCGACTATCGGAGAAATCAAGGGTGAGTACGCCATCGATACATGAGATTAATCGCGCATCAAAGTAGGCGATCCAGGCGACTCGGTTGTGTGATTCGAGAGTATCTAGAACATCATTCCATCGAAGGCGTATCTGCTCTATCTCCATAGGGCTGAACTTTACCTTTCAACCCCAGCACTGGCTTTTCTTAGTGAGTCGGCGCGCCTATCCACTTCATGTACTCATTGATCAGCTGAACTCTCATGTTCTTTCTGTGATCCGGCTGAATGTTTAAGGAGATTGCAACTCGTGAAAGCACCTGTTCTATCGCCTTTTCACTAACAAAGCGAGCTCTTCCAATCTCTGCATTGGTAAATCCCTCCGCCGCAAATCGGAGGGTTTCAACTTGAATATCGGAAAGTCCAGACATTAACGCCTGTGACTCCTTGTTATTCAAGCTCACCCCACCATTTACCCAAGTGACTGAATCATCGGCACTGAAAGAAGGGGAGGATGTGATCACATCACACAAGGTAGCTAAATTATTGAGAGAGTCTTTTAACACCAATAATGTGCCAACCGGAAGTTCAGTAAGTTGCTTACCAATCAGTCGCATATCTGCACAGGGAACAAGAATGACAATTCCAATTGTTGGTGACTCTTTTCGTAGAGATATTGCAATATCTATGGAGTTCTCTTGTGATTTGTGCATATCTAAGAGCAAAATATTGGGTTGCAAACTTCTCAAAAGATTGAGTGCGGTGCTTTTCTTTTGAGCCTCTCCAACCACATTGATGCCATGGAGCTTTAACGCCGCTGCCACGGTAGATAGCTCGAAGGGATCATCAATGATCACCAAAACACGATCACTCATAGAGAAAAAGTTACGCTCAGTAATCTTTAAAGTGAAGTAACTCCAGACAAGTATGAGAGTTAGCACTAAGTGGGGCTTCCCCTGCATGATTACCGCTTAAGAAGTTTAGCTACCGTTTCTGGGATCGCCTGAATGATTGCTTCAGCACTTATTGGTCCGCCACCTGATGCTTTCTCCGCTGCTTGGTTTTGTATAAAAGCCGCCGAAGCAGCAACGTATGCAAGATGGTTGTAATCATTGAGAATCTCAATTGCATTCGTTGCAACCAAGGCTCCCAAAATTCCCGCCAGAACATCACCACTACCGGCAGTTGCAAGCCATGGAGTTGCAATTGGAAGTTGGATCAAAACTTCATCATTTGCAACATACGTTGTGGAGCCTTTGAGCAGAACCGTTACCCCTAAAGTATCGGCTGCGTTCTGCACCCATTTCTTAGGATCTCCTTCAATCGCCTCAGCTGTTACCTGTACGCCACGTGCTGTGAGTAATCGTGCAAGTTCGCCGCTGTGGGGAGTAATCAATGTCGGTTGTTCTAAAGCTCCCGCTAATGAAAGTGCTCCAGCATCTAAAACAGTTGGCACAGATTGCAAGTGAATCAACTTAAACCAACGATGACGCAGCCAGGTTGTGAAATCTGAATACTTCCTTGGATCAATTCCACTTCCAACTACCCAAGCCACAACTTTTCCTGGTTGCACAACCGCCGATGGGGTTGAATGCAAAACCAGGTGCGCAAGCCCTGAAGAGCTATGAAAGCGAATCATGCCAACACCAGTTGCCGATGCAGCAGATGTAGTAAGTACTGCTGCTCCTGGGAACTTCGCAGAACCTGTAATGAGACCCAATACTCCTCGACTGTATTTGTGGTCGAGATCGGAAGGGATGATGATGCAACGGGCAGCATCTTTAGCGCTCCACTTTTTTACCGTTTTGGTCATGGTCAAAGCCTATCTCTCATAATTTGCGAGCAAACACCCTGCAACCCATACTTAGGGCACTTCACTGTATTCCTAGGAGGAAATCATGGACGCAAAGTGCCCAGTAGCCCACGGTGCAAACACTCATGGCGCTGAGACAAATACATATGTGTACCCAAATGCTCTCAACCTGGACATCTTGCATCAACACGATCGCAAGACAAATCCACTCGGTGAAGATTTTGATTATCGCAAAGAGGTCAAGACACTTGATGTTGCCTCATTGAAAAAAGATTTGCATCAATTTATGACACAGACACAAGAGTGGTGGCCAGCTGATTGGGGTCATTACGGTGGATTAATGATTCGCATGGCGTGGCACTCTGCAGGCACTTACCGTGTAGCTGATGGACGTGGTGGAGCAGGTACCGGAAGTTTTAGATTTGCACCACTTAACTCATGGCCAGATAACGGCAACCTAGATAAGGCTCGCCGTTTGCTGTGGCCAATTAAGCAGAAGTACGGAAATAAACTGAGCTGGGCGGATCTCTTTATTTTGGCAGGAACAATTGCTTACGAAAGTATGGGGCTCAAGACATTTGGTTTTGCATTTGGACGTGAAGATGTGTGGCATCCAGAAAAGGATATTTACTGGGGTCCAGAAGCAGAACTCATGATGGCCAGTGATGAGCGTTATGCCGACACTACTGATGCAAGCACCTTAGAGAACCCACTCGCTGCGGTTCAGATGGGTTTGATTTACGTAAACCCAGAAGGCATCAATGGAGTATCAAACCCACTACTTACCGCTCAACATGTGCGCGAAACCTTTGCGCGTATGGCGATGAATGATGAAGAGACTGTTGCATTAACCGCTGGTGGCCACACCGTTGGCAAGGCACATGGAAATGGAAACGCAGCATTACTAGGACCAGCACCAGAGGCGGCAGATATTTTTGAACAAGGCTTGGGCTGGAACAATCACACCAAGCGCGGCGTAGGTCGCAACACAGTAACAAGTGGAATTGAAGGTGCGTGGACCACTGAGCCAACAAAGTGGGATGCCGGTTACTTTGAAATGTTGTTTAAGCATGAGTGGACACTTGTTAAGTCACCAGCTGGAGCCCATCAGTGGGAGCCAACAAATATTGCCGAAACTGACAAGCCGGTAGATGTTGAAGATCCATCAATTCGCTACAACCCAATGATGACCGATGCAGACATGGCGATGATCAAGGATCCTATTTATCTGGAAATTTCCAAGAAGTTCCATGAGA
>CAZCDF010000033.1:0-7784 GCA_964497665.1 uncultured Candidatus Planktophila sp.
ATGCTGAATCTGTTTTGTGGCTTGAGCAGCATTTAAATAAGTATGCAGGTGCTGTAGTTGCGATTACTCACGATAGATACTTCTTGGACAACGTTGCTCAATGGATTCTTGAACTCGACCGTGGTCGTGCATATCCATATGAAGGAAATTACTCGACCTACCTTGAAACAAAGGCAGCACGTCTGAAGGTAGAAGGTCAGAAAGATGCAAAGCGTGCAAAGCGTTTGGCAGAAGAGCTCGATTGGGTTCGCCAAAATGCAAAGGGCCGCCAAGCAAAGTCAAAGGCTCGTCTTGCACGTTATGAGGAAATGGCTGCAGAAGCAGACAAGATGCGCAAGTTGGACTTTGAAGAGATTCAGATTCCACCTGGCCCACGTCTTGGAAATGTTGTTATTGAAGTTAATAACTTAACTAAGGGGTTTGGAGATCGCGTACTTATTGAGGATCTCTCATTTACTCTGCCTCGCAATGGAATCGTTGGAATCATTGGTCCCAACGGTGCTGGTAAAACAACACTATTTAAGACCCTCATGGGTATGGAACAAGCAGATTCTGGTTCGGTAAAGATTGGTGAAACAGTAAAGATTTCATATGTCGATCAGAGCCGCGGTGGAATTGATCCCAAGAAGTCATTATGGGAAGTTGTTTCAGATGGCAATGACTTCATTAAGGTCGGCCAAGTTGAAATGCCTTCGCGCGCATATGTTTCTTGCTTTGGTTTCAAAGGTCCAGATCAGCAAAAAGCAGCTGGAATCCTTTCAGGTGGAGAGCGCAACCGTTTGAATTTGGCTTTAACACTGAAGCAAGGTGGAAATCTATTGCTACTGGATGAGCCAACAAACGACCTTGATGTTGAAACTTTGGGTTCACTTGAAAACGCACTTCTGGAATTTCCTGGTTGCGCCGTTGTGATCTCTCACGATCGTTGGTTCCTTGACCGTGTAGCAACACACATCTTGGCCTACGAAGGCGATGCAAAGTGGTTCTGGTTTGAAGGAAACTTTGAAAGCTATGAAGCAAACAAGATTGAGCGTTTGGGCTCTGAAGCATCACGCCCTCATCGCATGACATATCGAAAGTTGACCCGTTAATGAAGTATCAGAACAAGCAATATGTTCGCTGGGGCGACCTAGATGCTTTTGGTCATGTAAACAATGCGACCTATCTTGTCTATGCACAAGAGGCACGTTTTGCATGGTCCAAGATGATCGAGATGGTTGTTGCTCGCGCAGAGGTTGATTTCATCGCTCCTATCTACACCGGTGATATTTACATCGATGTAGAAATCTGGGTCAACAAGATCGGTAACTCATCATTTGGTCTTACCTACGAGATGAAAAATGGCGATGAACTGCTTGCTCGCATTAAAACTGTGCAGGTCACTGTTTCTATGGATACCAAAAAGTCCCGCCCGCTTAAAGATTCAGAACGTGAATTTCTTACTCAATACCTTGAAGAGGAGCAGTAACAATGGCCCAGCTAGCTTCACGCGAAGAGCGTCCTTGGTGGAGAGATGCAGTTACTTATCAGATCTACCCACGCTCATTTGCTGACTCCAATGGCGATGGCATCGGCGATGTAGAAGGTATCCGCTCACGACTTCCATACCTAAAGTCATTGGGTATCGATGCAATTTGGATTTCACCGTGGTACCCATCTCCACAACATGATCACGGTTACGACGTATCTGATTACATGGATATCGAACCTGCTTACGGAACTTTGGCGCAGGCAGAACAACTCATTAAAGAAGCACATGACTTTGGCATTAAGTTGATTGTGGACATTGTTCCTAACCACACTTCGAGTGAGCATAAGTGGTTTAAAGAGGCTTTAGCTGCAAAGCCAGGATCAAAAGAACGCGATCGCTACATGTTCCGTGATGGCAAGGGACCAAATGGAGATCTTCCACCTAACAACTGGGAAGCGGTTTTTGGGGGACCTGCATGGGAACGTGTTATCGAAGCTGATGGAAAACCAGGGCAGTGGTACCTGCACTTGTTCGCAGTTGAACAACCCGATCTGAATTGGGAAAACCAAGAGGTTAAGGATCATCTAGAAGATGTGTTGAAGTTTTGGCTAGACCGCGGAGTCGATGGATTCCGAATCGATGTCGCCCACGGCATGATCAAAGAAGCTGGTTTGCCAGATATTAGAAAGGACCCAGCTGCCACAATGCTGGGAACTGAACACAAACCATTCTGGGATCAAGAAGGCGTTCACGATATCTATCGTTCATGGCGCAAAATCTTTGATTCATATCCAGGAGATCGTATGGCTGTTGCTGAAGCGTGGGTAAGCCCAGCTTCACGTATTGCTCGATATGTGCGTTCAGATGAACTTCAAAACTCATTTAACTTTGAAATGCTCACAACATTGTGGGATGCAGCAGAGATTAAGAAGAAGATTGATAACTCAATCGATGCATTAGCTGAAGTGGGTGCACCTACTTCATGGGTCTTCAACAATCACGATGTTGTGCGTTCTGTTGACCGTTTAGATCTTGGTCTAACTAACCATGGTGATACAACCCTTTCTCGTCAGGGCGATCCAAGCAAGCTCAATATTGCGCGTGGAACCTTGCGTGCTCGTAGCGCAACCTTGATGACACTTGCTTTACCTGGTGGAACATACCTTTACCAAGGTGAAGAGTTAGGTGTTCCAGAAGTGCGGGATATTCCAGAGGATCGGCTAACTGATCCTCGATGGAAGATGAGCGGTTATCAAGATCGTGGTCGTGATGGTTGTCGTGTTCCACTCCCATGGTCCTCAGATCCAAAGGGAGCATTTGGTTTCTCAACAAATGAAGCTTTAAAGCCAGTAGAGGCGTGGTTGCCACAATCATCATGGTGGGGCAAGTACTCAGTTGATAGCCAAGATGGAGTTGAAGGTTCAACACTTTCTATGTATCGCGAAGCATTAGCTCTACGAAAGCAAGAACCAGGACTTGGCGATGGACCAATGGAATGGATTGAAGCGGGTAAGGATGTTGTTGCATTTGAACGTCCAGGAGATTTTGCTTGCTACATCAACTTTGGTGCACCAATTCAATTGCCAAGCAATAGTCAGATTTTGGTTGCAAGTGGTCCAGTAACAGGACACACATTGCCAACCGATACAGCTGTTTGGGTACGACTGGTACGTTAATGACACAATCAAGAAGGTTACATCCAGCATGGATTGCTGCAGCGGTTACCTTCTTTACACTTGTTGCGACCGCAGGGTTTCGATCCGCACCATCAGTTCTGATCGTTCCACTTGAAGAAGCCTTTGGTTGGGGCCGTGATCAGATTTCATTAGCGATCTCGGTCAATGTACTTCTATATGGCTTAACAGCTCCTTTTGCAGCAGCGCTCATGGAACGGTTCACGGTGCGCAAAGTTGTAATGGGAGCTTTAACAACTGTAAGCACGGGCGCATTTCTAACAACATTTATTAACGCCCCATGGCAATTGGTTTTAACCTGGGGCGTAATCGTAGGCGTTGGCACCGGCTCTATGGCTTTGGTGTTTGCTGCAACCATTGCAAACCGCTGGTTTGTGAAGCGTCGCGGATTAGTAGTTGGTGGATTAACAGCAGCGGCTGCGACCGGACAGTTGGTCTTCTTGCCAGGACTTACCTCGTTGTCAGGTACATATGGTTGGGAATCAATCGGTCTCACAATTGGTGCCGCATCCTTACTTATGGTTCCCTTTATTTATCTCTTCCTTAAGGAAAAGCCTGCAGATCTGGGAATGCTTCCATTCGGTGCACCAGTTGATTGGCAACCACCAGTTAAATCAACGATGCCGGCAGCAAAACTTGCACTTGTCACCTTAAAGGAAGCTAGCGCCCATAAAGATTTTTGGTACCTCACAGGTTCATTCTTCATCTGTGGTTTATCGACCAGTGGATTAATTGGTACTCACTTCATTCCTGCCGCGCATGATCACGGAATGCCACAAGTAACCGCTGCAAGTCTGCTTGCCTTAATCGGCGTTTTTGACGTAATTGGAACATTGTTTTCAGGCTGGCTCACCGACAAATTTGATCCACGCAAACTTTTATTTTTCTACTATTCATTACGTGGGCTTTCATTGTTTTTGTTGCCCTCAATTCTCTTTGAAACCGTTCATCCTTCAACCTTGGTATTTGTGATCTTCTATGGCCTCGATTGGGTAGCAACTGTTCCTCCGACAATTATGTTGTGCCGCACAATCTTGGGACCAGAACGCGGAACAGTTATCTATGGATGGGTTTTTGCTGCACACCAAATCGGAGGCTCAATTGCAGCATTTGGAGCTGCTGTGCTGCGTGTGAAGCTGGGCGATTATGCCCTCTCCTTTTACATAAGTGGTGCCCTATGTCTTATTACAAGTTACTTTGTATTACAGATTGCAAAGGGTAAAGACACCGCTAGCCTTAATGTATGAGCACCTTTTACGAACAAGTTGGCGGAGAAAAGTTCTTCGCAGATCTTGTTTCACAGTTTTACGCCGTAGTTGCAACTGATCCAATTTTGCGTCCCATGTACCCGGAGACAGACATGAAGGGTGCCGCCCAACGATTGCAATGGTTTCTAGAGCAGTATTGGGGCGGACCAAGTACTTATCAAGAAAATCGTGGGCATCCTCGATTGAGAATGCGTCATGCTCAATTTGCAATCACTCAAGAAGCACGAGATGCGTGGCTCAATGCGATGCACACAGCAGTCAGTGGTGTTGAAATGGATGCTGCCCTCAAGGGTGAACTTTGGAGCTATTTAGAGATGGCTGCTAACTCGCTGGTTAATCAACCTGATTGAGATTGATTTCCAACTTTAAGAATTTCACCATTACGCAAGTACCACAAAGTTCCTTGGCCATCGCGAACAGTTGTCACGCGCAGCCCAACCTTTTCAACAGTACCTTCAACCTCTAAGACAGAAATTGTGTCGCCAACTCCGTACTGATCTTCAATCAGCATGAAGATTCCAGACAAAATGTCGCGAACTAAAGTTTGAGCACCAAGACCTAGGGCAACGCCGACGATTCCGGCAGATGCGATCAGTGGACCTAGATCAAAACCAAACTCTCCGAGCGCCATTGCTGTTGCAACAATCCAAGTAGTTGCTTTAAGGGATGCGGTTAGAACTCCGCCGATTGTGCTTGCACGTTCCTTTTGGCGGGCAACAATGTTGCGTGGCCCTGGAACCAGGTCAACTGAGGCTAACTTCTGCATAGCTCGAGCGATCGCTCGGGAGCCAAAGCCTTGGACAAAAGCGGCGGCGACAATGATGGTCAGTACTCGAAGAGGCGTTCCAGCCATCCAGTCTAAGAAATTACGCATAGTTTCATTCATGATGGCAAAACTTTATCCAAAATGTCACCTAAATATGGCTCTTCAATACCCACGAGGTCGGGTGTTTTGGTGCAAGATAAACCAATCGGCGCGAGCCACGCGCCAGATCGGGAGCGATTTATGTCGCGCACACTTGTTCTCAATGCCACCTACGAACCATTAGGTGTCATCACAGATCGTCGTGCGCTCATTTTGGTTCTCAATCACAGAGCCACCATGGTTGAAGATTCAGGCGATGTTTTACGTTTTGCTGGTGGCCAAATCGCGTTGCCATCAGTTGTACGTCTTAATAAATTTGTTCGTATTCCATATCGTCACTCAGTTCCACTTTCTCGTCGTGCGATCTTTGCTCGAGATGGTGGGCGTTGTGTCTACTGTTCTGCACCTGCAACATCAATTGACCATGTGATTCCCCGTAGCCGTGGTGGCGGACATAATTGGGAAAATGTCGTTTCTGCTTGCCACAAGTGCAACCACCTTAAAGCTGATAAGCATTTAAAGGAGCTCGGCTGGAGACTTCGCACTCTGCCCCGTGAACCAGTTGGCGCAGCGTGGAGAATTCTGGGAACAGGTCGCACAGATCACAGGTGGTTGCAATATCTAGAGCCATTTGGTGTGGCTGCAGCTACCGCATAAGTAAATTACACTTCCACCATGCGCAATGAAGGCCCGATCGTAGAGATTCCTGGAATCTCAGTTCTCGAAACTGTTGTTACTTTTTTTGTAATCCCAACAGTTATGTTTGTTGTTATCTCAGTACTTGCTTATGCGATGTCAAAGCCTCGAAAGGCGAAGACATCTACACTCACAACTATCGAGTAATTAGCGATCTAGCCCTTGAACTTTAAGGGCACGGATTAATCCATCCTGTGACTCTTTGACAAGTTTGCGAAGCACCGCGGGGGAGTCTTTTCCAGCTCCATTGAGCCATGCATTTGTTGCATCAACAGTTGATTGCTTCACAATCCAGGTTGGATAGAAACCAGTGACGTACTTTGCTGCACCTTCATATGACTTCGATTCCCAAGCCTTAATCAGATTGTCAAAGTAGAGATTCACAAATGGCTCCAGCAGCTCGCGCTGAATTGGACGCTGGAATCCAGCGATCAATGCACTTCTCATCGATGTAACAATATCTTCGTTAAGCACTTTGTTAAATGCGTATGCCTTGGCCTCATTGTTTGGCATAGCCGCTAAACAAGTCTCGTAGGCGATGTTTCCACTTGTTGTGTTGTCCTTGGCAAGTTCTGCATCTAGTTCAGCCTTAGTTGTTGCACCTCGCTCTGTTAGAGCAATCAGGAAGTACCAACGAAGATCTGTATCTACCTTAAGTCCCTGCAGGCCACCATCGAGCAGTTCGCGAATCTTGGCGGTTTGGTCTGCGGTTTGTGCATTAGTAGCAAATGCACGAGAGGCAAGAAGTTGAATATCGCTTCCCGGAGCAGCATTCTTAGTCAGCGCCCATAAACCTGCTGCAAGCTTTTCGCGATATGCATCACGGTTAGAATCCTTTGCATACGCCTCAACTGAAGTGTTGAGTTGCATTAAGACGATATTGACAATCGCATCATCACTTTCGCCAGCAAGCCCGTTCAATGCGATTTCAATGAAATCTGCTGATGAGATTTCAGCATCGCGATGCATATCCCAAATGGATGCCCAACAAAGCGCGCGGGCCAAGGCATCATCTAGCTTTCCAAGATGTGTCTTTAGGGTTGCAATAGAGCGGTCATCAAAACGAAGCTTTGCATATGAAAGATCACGATCATTAATAAGCAATAGATCAGCTACCTTTTCGCCGGCAAGTTCAGTGACAACGGTTGCTGCACCAGCAACATCAAGTTCAACGCTTTTGCGAAGTTTCAAAGAATCTCCACTTATGTCGTACAAACCAACAGCAAGACGATGCGGACGTAGCTCTTTTGAGTCAGCAGGGACCAGGGGTGCCTCTTGTGTGATTGTGATGCTCTTGTAAATATCACCATCAATTACAAGTGATGGACGAAGTGTGTTCACACCAGCTGTTTGCAGCCATGTTTTTACCCAAGTCTCAAGTTTGCGACCACTTGATGCCTCTAGCTCTACTAAGAGATCTTCAAGGGTTGTATTTCCCCAAGCATGTTTTGCAAAGTACTTTTGTAGACCAGCAATAAACTGCGGGCGCCCAACATGTGCAACTAATTGGTGCAGCACAGATGCTCCCTTTGCGTATGTAATTCCATCAAAGTTTGCGTTAACCGCTTCCATATCAACCATGTCGGCGATAATTGGGTGGGTAGAAGAGAGTTGATCTTGGCGGTATGCCCAGTTCTTACGAGCCGAGTTGAACTCTGACCAAGCGCCCTTAAACCGTGTTGATTCGGCAAGTGCAAGGTATGAAGACCATTCTGCAAATGATTCGTTCAGCCATAGATCGTCCCACCATGACATGGTGACCATGTCACCAAACCACATGTGTGCCATCT
>CAZCDF010000034.1:0-7714 GCA_964497665.1 uncultured Candidatus Planktophila sp.
ATTCTCATTTTTACCTCATCAAACATTGCTGCATCCTCATTAAATCCTCGAGCATGGATATCAGGACCTGCCACAATTTTTCCACTTTGAGAATCAATGACAACTACACAAGAGATAAAGCCTTCTTCACCAAGAATTCGACGATCCTTTAAAGAGCTCTCTGTAATGTCTCCGATACTTTGCCCATCAACAAAAACAAAGCCCACAGGTACTGCACCTACAATTTCAGCCTCATGATTAACTAAATCGATGACTACTCCATTATCAACAATGAATGTGTTACTTCGAGGAACACCAGATTGAATAGCAAGCTCTGCATTTGCCTTCATATGTCGCCATTCACCGTGGATTGGCATCACATACTTAGGCTTGACAATGTTGTAGCAGTAAAGCAACTCACCAGCGGCTGCGTGACCAGATACATGCACCATTGCATTTGCTTTGTGAACAACCTTCGCGCCAAAACGCGTTAACTCATTAATCACCCTAAAAACGGAGTTTTCATTACCTGGAATCAAGGATGAAGCCAGAATTACGGTGTCACCTTCACCTACGCGAATCTGATGGTCGCCATTTGCCATTCGAGATAAAGCCGCCATGGGCTCGCCCTGAGATCCTGTACAAATCAATACAACATTGTCATCGTACTGATCTAGATCTTTCGCATCGATTACTAAATCTGCAGGAACATGTAAGTAGCCCATATCCTCTGCGATCTTCATATTGCGGACCATCGAACGTCCGATAAACACAACTTTTCTTCCATGTTGAGCTGCGATATCAATCACCTGTTGGACACGGTGAACGTGCGAGGAAAAGGATGCAACAATCACTCGACGTTTGGTCGAGGAGATAACACGATTAAGCGCCGGCATGATTTCTCGTTCAGAGGGTGTGAAACCAGGGATATCGGCATTTGTTGAATCCACCATAAAGAGATCAACACCTTGTTCGCCAAGGCGGGCAAATGTTCGCAGATCTGTAATACGCCCATCTAATGGAAGCTGATCCATTTTAAAGTCACCTGTTGCAAGGACTCGACCTGCATCGGTGTTAATAACAACAGCTAGCGCGTCTGGAATTGAGTGATTAACTGCAACAAACTCCAGAGTAAATGGGCCGATATCTTCGGTGCCACCTTCTCGAACTTCGCGAGTAAGTGGTGAGATTCGATGCTCTTTCAACTTGGCAGTTATCAAGGCCAGAGTTAACGCAGATCCGTAGAGTGCGATATCACCACGCTCACGCAGTAGGTAAGGCACTGCTCCGATGTGATCTTCATGTCCATGAGTAAGGAAGATTCCAACTACATCCTGTAGTCGATCTCGAATATAAGAGAAGTCAGGCAAAATCAGATCGATTCCTGGTTGATTATCTTCAGGAAATAAAACTCCACAGTCGACTATAAGTAGCTTTGATTTGTACTCAAAGACCGTCATATTACGGCCGATTTCAGTTAAACCACCAAGTGCGACGATGCGCAGTCCGCCATCAACTAATGCGGGCGGTGTGCTTAAGTTTGGATGTGGATGATTCATTAGTTAACTGCGACGCCACCAGCACGCAGATCTTCGCGCAACTGCGCTATCTGAGCATCAGTTGCATCGACGAGTGGAAGACGTGTGTGGCCACCTGGAAGGCCCATAAGTGTGAGTGCTGCTTTGGTTAAAATCGCACCTTGCGTGCGGAAAGTTCCTGTGTAAACAGGCAAAAGCTTTTGGTGAATCTCTAATGCACGAGCGGAGTTTCCAGCAAACCAGGCATCGAGAAGTTCGCGTAAATCTCTACCCACTGTATGGCCGCACACTGAAACAAATCCAACGGCACCCACAGATAACAGTGGGAGGTTGAGAATGTCATCACCAGAGTAAATTGGAATTCCACAGCGCTTAATTACCCATGAGGTTGAAGCAACATCTCCCTTTGCATCCTTCAAGGCCACGATGCGTGGGTGTTCGGAGAGACGAACGATTGTGTCTGGCTCAATTGGAACTCCGGTGCGACCAGGAATGTCGTACATCATCATAGGAAGATCGGTTGCATCGGCAACGGCACGGAAGTGCGCCTCAATTCCAGCTTGTGGCGGCTTGTTGTAATAGGGAGTAACTACCAGCAATCCATCTGCACCCGCTTTTTCGGTGCGCTTTGCCTGATTAATCGAATACTCAGTTTCATTGTCACCAGCACCAGATAGAACCTTGATAGTTGGGCCAACGGTATTTCGAACTACTCGGATAATCTCCTCTTTTTCAGAGGACTTGGTAGTTGGAGCTTCACCCGTGGTTCCATTGACGACAATTCCATCATGCCCAGTTGCAACTAAATGCGCTGCAATAGTTTCAATGCCCGCCCAATCAATCGCTCCATCTTTTGTGAAGGGGGTGACCATCGCCGTCAGAAGACGTCCAAATGGAGCAGGCGTTGTCATGTGGTGAACTCTACCCGTATTAAGGGGCGATTCGTCCAGACTTTTCAAAGGCTCCGTATGTAAGTGGCATTAATTTCGCGAATTCTGCTTCCATTTTCTCGGCAACCATCTCAATTTCGCGCTGAGGGTAGCTTGGAAAGTGTGAGCCTTCGCGGGCTGTTCGAAGGGATAAAAAGTTCATCAATGCACGAGCATTCATCGTCACATACATCGATGAATATGTTGCTACCGGAAGTACCGCCCGGGCAACTTCACGTGCAACCCCTGCATCCAACATCTTCTTGTAGCTGTCGTAAGCTGCGATATATGCAACCTTCATTGATTCAACGGTAACATCGAATTGTTCCTTAGTGCCATCTACAAATGTATATGCACCAGTTTTTCCAACCTGAATCAACTTTCGCTCTGCTGATGGAATGTAAAAAACCGGCTTGAGTTCACGATAGCGTCCACTTTCTTCATTGTAAGAAGCGATTCGGTGGCGCATGAATTCACGAAATACAAAGATTGGAGCAGATACGAAAAATGTCATTGAGGTGTGCTCAAAAGGTGAACCGTGACGCTCGCGTGCAAGGTAGTTAATCAATCCGGCGGAACGAGCTGGATCTTCACCAATCTCATCCATTGATTGCTCGCCAGCGGTAGATACTCGTGCCGCCCAAATTACATCGGCATCACTTGCACTGGATTTAACTAACTCAACTGTTACATCATCTCGATAAATTATCTCTTCACTCATGGTCGCACCCTATCTATGCGCCCCTATCGACTCTCGGATTTATACGGCACAATAGGCGCGTGTCCACAGTTGCCTCCACCACTTTCAGGGACTCTATGAGTGTCTCCATCACTGTGGGGGCCTACGGAGTGGCTTTTGGGGCTGCAGCCGTAGCCAATGGTTTCACCGTTGTTCAAGCATGTCTCTTGTCACTGCTGACATTTTCGGGAGCATCTCAATTTGCTGTTATTGGTGTTGTTGGAGCAGGTGGATCGGCAATTAGTGCAATTGCAACAGCTTCATTACTTGGCGTTCGAAATGCATTGTATGGAGTGATTATGGCCCCTCGTTTGCAGGTAAAGGGCCTAAAGCGAGTTGTGGCTGCTCAGATTACAATCGATGAATCAACTGGTGTTGCACTAGGGCAAGAACCTCGAGGAATTGAGGCGATGCGTAAAGGTTTTTGGTACACAGGTATCGGCGTTTTTGTATTTTGGAATCTATTCACTTTGGCAGGCGCATTAGGTGCGCAAGCCATGGGTGATGTACGAGCTTTTGGATTAGATTCGGCGGTTCCGGCAGCATTTTTAGGTCTGGTCTGGCCTCGATTAACAGGAAATTTTGAACGTGCACTTGCGGTTGGTTGCGCCCTCTTTGCAATCGCAATGACACCAATACTTCCAGCTGGGTTGCCAATAATTGCAACCGCTTTCATCGCAATCGCAGTTGGGTTGAAGCGATGAGTATTTTCTGGATTGCAACACTAGGAACGAGCTTGGTCGCATTCCTGTTGAAGTTCTCAGGACATTCAGTTCCGGAACGCTGGCTTTCACACCCAAAGATTCAGCGAATTAACACACTGATTCCGATTGCGCTTCTGAGCGCACTGGTGGCGGTGCAGAGTTTTTCAGAAAAATCCCAACTGATGATTGACCAACGTTTGGTTGGAATATCAGCTGCAATCCTTGCGCTGGTTTTAAAGGCACCTTTCCCAGTGGTGGTGCTATCCGCAGCCATTTCATCAGCTGCGGTCTACAACTGGTTTTAGATAATTCCTAAAGATTGAAGTTTGGCCTTTAGATCATTATCAGATGGTTCAGTCAGATGAGTTCCATCAGAGAAAACGATTACTGGAATTGACTTGGCTCCGCCATTAATCTCGATTACCTTGTCTGCAGCGGTAACATCTGCATCAGTATCGATCAATGTGTATTCAACATTGAGCTCTTCAAATAGACGCTTTGAGCGACGGCAATCTCCGCACCAATCGGCACCATACATAGTGATTTGATCTTTAGACATTGCTAGCTCCTTACATGAACTTGTCGAGGCCATGGGTTAGGCCTGGTGTGTTTACGATTTTACGTACGCCAAGAATAACTCCTGGCATAAATCCTGCACGGTCAATTGAATCGTGACGAATAGTTAAGGTCTCCCCTAGCCCACCAAACAAAACCTCTTGGTGGGCTACCAATCCACGGGCACGAACTGAGTGCACTGGAATATCTCCTACCAATGCACCCCGTGCGCCATCAATAGCCGTTGTTGTTGCATCTGGCATTGCACCTAAGCCTGCCTCTTTACGGGCAGTAGTCATCAATTCAGCTGTGCGTGCTGCAGTTCCAGATGGCGCATCAACCTTTGCAGGGTGATGCAGCTCAATGATTTCTGCAGATTCAAAGTAGCGTGCCGCCTTGGCAGCAAACTCCATCATCAAAACCGCACCAATTGCAAAATTAGGTGCGATGAGAACCCCAACCGATGGATTTTGTGCCAGCCAGCTCTTCACTGTTGCGAGCTTTACATCATCAAAACCAGTTGTACCTACAACGACATTCATTCCATTGTTAATCAGAAATTCCAGATTTGCCATGACACTATCTGGAGTCGTGAAATCAACAACTACGTGTGCGGCAGAACCTTTAAGTTGATCAAGAGAATCACCCATATCAAGAGCGGCAACGAGTGCGAGACCTTCAGCTGCTTCAACAGCTTTAACTACTTCAGAGCCCATCCGACCACGAGCACCTAAGACGGCAACATTGATCATTTACTTAACACCTTCTCAAACTTTGACTCTGATTTAAATGGACCAACAAGAGCAAGGGTAGGCGTTTTAGTCAGAAAGGCGCTAGCAATTTCCTTAATGTCTGTGGCGTTTACGCGTGAAATTGCCTTCAGAATCTCATCAAAATCCATAACATGTCCGTAGACAATCTCATTCTTACCGATCCGGCTCATGCGAGAACCCGAGTCCTCTTGACTGAGAACTAATGAACCTCGAACCGCACCCTTAGCCCGCTCAATTTCCTCATGCGACATTCCATTATCTGCAACATCAGCTAAAACTTCGCGAATGATTTCAACGACCTCTATCGCCTTTGCTGGATTACACCCTGCGTAAAAACCAATTTGTCCACTACCTGCAAACTGCTGTGCGTAGGCATAAACAGAGTAAGCAAGTCCACGTTTTTCACGAATCTCTTGGAACAAACGAGATGACATTCCCCCGCCAAGTGCGGATGCCAAAATTCCCATTGCAAAGCGACGATCATCATGACGAGCAACACCCTCCATCCCATAGAACATGTGAGCTTGTTCCGTTGGACGTGAGATAAGGCCAACGGAGCGTTGAGGGCTCTTGCGTATCAGAGTGTTTGGACGAATAACTGGAGCACCGGTTACATCTAAGAAACCATCTTGAGAAAGTGCGGCCTCCACCATTGCAACAACTTTTTTGTGCTTAATGTTTCCAGCAACAGCTACTACCAAATCTTGGGGCAGGTAACGCTTCTTGTAATAGTTGAAAACAGCGTTACGAGACATATTGTTGATGGAGTCAATTGTGCCAAGAATTGGGCGACCCAAGGCAGTATCCCCGTAATAGGTTTCTGCGTAAAGATCATGCACGAGATCACTTGGATCATCATCTCGCATTGCGATCTCTTCAAGCACAACCTTGCGCTCTGCATCGACATCTAGAGCGGTAACCACTGACGATGTGATCAAATCTGAAACAACATCGATCGCCATTGGTAAATCTGTATCGATCACACGAGCGTAAAAGCAGGTGTACTCCTTGCTTGTAAAAGCATTCATCTCGCCACCAACAGATTCGATGGAGGCGGAAATCTCTAGAGCATTGCGTCGCTTGGTTCCTTTAAACAGTAAATGCTCTAGAAAGTGAGAAGCCCCAGCAACCGCTGGGGTTTCATCACGAGAACCAACATTTACCCAGATACCAATCGCGGCGCTGCGTACCGAAGGAACTTCTTCAGTAACGATACGCAGACCGCTAGGTAAAACTGAACGACGAACGCTCATTTATTCAGCTGAACCAGTTGTTCCATCTTCAAGCACAGGAACCAAAGAAAGCTTGCCCTTTGGATCAATCTCGCCGATTTCTACCTGGATCTTGTCGCCAACCTTCATTACCTCTTCAAGGTTTTCAATGCGCTTTCCACCATGCATCTTGCGAATCTGAGATACGTGGAGCAAGCCATCTTTACCTGGCATCAATGAGATGAATGCACCAAATGCTGCAAGCTTCACAACGGTACCTAGGTAACGCTCACCAACCTCTGGCATCTGTGGGTTTGCAATTGCATTGATCTGTGCGCGAGCTGCCTCTGCTGATGGACCATCAGTTGCACCGATGTAAATAGTTCCATCATCTTCGATAGAAATATCTGCACCTGTCTCATCTTGGATCTGGTTAATAATCTTGCCCTTAGGCCCGATAACCGCACCGATCTGATCAACTGGAATCTTTACAGAGATGATGCGAGGAGCAAATGGGCTCATCTCATCTGGAGCATCGATAGCTTCATTCATGACATCTAGAATCGCAAGACGCGCTTCCTTTGCCTGTAGAAGTGCGCCTGCAAGAACTGATGCTGGAATTCCATCTAACTTTGTATCCAGCTGTAGAGCTGTAACAAAATCCTTGGTTCCGGCAACCTTGAAGTCCATATCTCCAAAAGCATCTTCTGCACCCAAGATATCTGTCAAAGCAACGTACTCGACTTTGCCATCGACATCATCTGAGATAAGACCCATTGCAATACCTGCAACTGGAGCGCGTAGTGGAACACCAGCATTGAACAGTGCAAGTGTCGAAGCACAAACAGAGCCCATAGATGTTGAACCATTTGAACCAAGTGCTTCAGATACCTGACGGATTGCGTAAGGGAACTCTTCGCGAGTTGGTAGAACTGGAATCAATGCACGCTCTGCAAGTGCACCGTGGCCGATTTCGCGACGCTTAGGTGTACCAACACGACCTACTTCACCAGTTGAATATGGTGGGAAGTTGTAGTTGTGCATGTAACGCTTGTGATTTTCTGGGTTCAAAGTATCGAGCTGTTGCTCCATCTTTAACATATTGAGAGTTGTGATTCCTAGAATCTGTGTCTCTCCACGCTCGAAGATCGCTGAACCGTGTACGCGAGGAATAACTTCAACCTCTGCAGAGAGCGCACGAATATCGCGAAGACCGCGTCCATCGATACGGATCTTGTCGCGCAATACACGCTGACGTACAAGCTTCTTCGTTAATGAACGGAACG
>CAZCDF010000035.1:0-1156 GCA_964497665.1 uncultured Candidatus Planktophila sp.
GTGTGATCGCTGAAATCAATTGTTAGGCGATCATCAAATGTGTAGAGGGAGCCTTCCCATAGCCCGTCATCGCCAAACTTGTTTCCGTAGCGAACAATGCCTCCCTTGATCTGATAAACCTCTTTGAAACCACGGTTCTTCATGACTACCGACAAGATCTCACAGCGAATTCCACCGGTGCAGTAGGTAACGATCGGCTTATCCTTCATGTGGTCGTACTTGCCACTTTCGATCTCACGAACAAAGTCATGTGAAGTCTCAACATCAGGGACAACTGCATCCTTAAACTTTCCAACCTTGGCTTCAAAGGCGTTACGACCATCAAAGAACACAACATCATCGCCACGTTCTTCTACTAGTTTGTTAACCTCTTCAGGGCGAAGATGAACTCCACCGCCAACAACACCATTTGCATCGACCTTGATCTCATCTGGGTTTCCAAATGCAACGAGTTCTGGGCGAATCTTGATCTTTAACTTAGGAAAATCCTGGCCAGTTCCATCAGACCACTTGAAATCGATCTTCTTAAAACCTGGATATGCCTTTGTTGCCTTCACATACTTCTTTAAGTCTTCCATCTTGCCGCCCAAAGTTCCATTGATTCCATGTGGAGAAATAATGATGCGACCTTTAATTCCAAGGGATTCACATAAAGCCTTCTGCCATAACTTCACAGCATCGGTATCTGCAATTGGCGCAAAGCCGTAATACAGAATTACTTTGTCGAGATCCATACCCTCATTCTAACGCGGGGGATGGTTAGACTAAAAACCATGAAAAAGCTACGCGGGTTGATTCAGGCTTGTCACTTCGGCCCGACAGTGATGGTCTCAACCGTCGCCTTTCTAATTGCCCAAGCCTTGTGGTGGGAGGGCCCCGCCTATGTCATAGCCATCGGTGTCTTATTAGGACAATTAATCGTTGGCTGGACAAATGATCTGCATGATTACGCCGATGATTTACAACATAACCGTGTTGCTAAGCCATTAGTATCAAAATTGATTACACCTCAGCAACTTCGTGCTGCAATCGTCGTAGTCACACCATTAGCGGTGATCGTAAATCTCTTTGGTCCACTGGGATTAAAAGGTGGTGCGGTCTACCTACTTGGTATCGCCTTTGGCCTTGCATACAACTTCTACTTCAAGTACACACC
>CAZCDF010000035.1:1256-7675 GCA_964497665.1 uncultured Candidatus Planktophila sp.
ACCTACTTGGTATCGCCTTTGGCCTTGCATACAACTTCTACTTCAAGTACACACCTCTTTCACCTTTGCCATATGTATTTGCCTTTGCAGCTTTGCCGGCATCAATTGTTATTGCTGTCGATGAAACACCACCACTATGGATGATGGCTGCAGGTTCGCTATTGGGTGTAGCTGCGCACATCGCTAACGTACTAAAAGATTTTGATGAAGATGGCCTATCAGGTATTCGTTCATTCCCACGGATTATTGGGGAGAAAGCTTCACGGGCTGCGATTGCGGTAATCCTTGTGGCAAACACAGTGCTGCTCAACTCAGTAAGCCAGCGCCCTGCATTATTGATTGTGGGAATCATCGGCGCACTACTGACATTCAAAGCTCCACGCACAATTCTCTTTAAAGCGATCATGATCGTTGCCTTGGCTAACTTGGTTCTCTTGATATCGGCTCTTGATTCAGAAATTGGAAGTAAAGAGTTTGCCGATAGATCTAGCATCATCATTGGCGCAGATCGCCCAGCAGAGTTATTCCTGCCAGTGGCTATTCAAGCAAGTGACCCTTCAGGTGTTTTGATCAATTTGCATGGTTACTCTGGAGATTCGATTTCACAAACCAACTACACATTTTTGAAGCAAGCCGCACTAGATGCCGGACTTGCTTATATTGCTCCAGATGGCCTACGGGACCGATCTGGTAACCGTTTTTGGAACGCGTCCAACGCCTGTTGCGACTTTAATGACACCGATGTGAATGATGTTGAATACATTGATGGCTTAGTGGATGAGATCTCCGATGCCTTTGATCTAGACAAAAGCCGTATCTATTTGTTTGGTCACTCCAACGGCCACTTTATGAGCTACCAATATCTCTGCACCAGCAAGAACCAAGTTGCAGCGATCGCTGGTTTGGCTGGCTCTATGGATATTGATCCTGCGCAGTGTGCTGGAAAGACAGCACATGTTCTTCATATCCATGGTGATTCCGATGCAACTATTTCCTACGATGGTGGCTCTCTATTTTCTCAAAGCTATCCATCAGTTGATGAGGTAGTTAAGCGATGGAGTAAAAACAATCAATGCACCGCCAAGCCTGAGAATCAGTTGGATGTGATTGCATCCATGTCTGGTAGTGAAACCACCTCCACTCAATTTGATTGCAGCAAAGGCTCACTAGAGCTATGGAGGCTAAATGGGGGAGTTCATGTTCCGATTTTGGATCGTGGTTTCGCCGATAAAGTGGTTTCTTGGCTTACTCTTAAGCCATGAGTAAAGAAATCAACACATCAAAGCTACGCCGCTACAACATTATTGCCGGCGTATTCCACCTGGTTCAAATGATTGCCGTTTTGTCACTTGCTAACGACTTCACCCTTCCCATCGTTGCTCGTTACATGTCAGGCCCTCCAGGAAGTACTTTTGCTGACCCAATCACATTGTTTGATACACCTGTTGGCTTAGGTGTTGCACTATTCCTGGGCCTTTCAGCTTTCTTTCACTTCTTAGTCGTTTCACCAAAGTTCTTCCCACGTTACAGCGCAGGTCTTTCACACAACCGTAACTACTTCCGCTGGGTTGAGTACTCAATTAGCTCATCTGTGATGATTGTTTTGATCGCGCAGATCTGTGGAGTTACCGATGTTGTAGCGATCATCTCAATCTTCGGAGTTAACGCTTCCATGATTCTCTTTGGCTGGCTGCAAGAGAAGTACGAGACTCCAGGAAATGGTGGCTGGATTCCCTTTATCTTTGGATGCATCGCCGGAATCGTTCCTTGGCTAGGGCTGATCTTCTATGTTCTTGCAATTGGTGGACCTTCCGAGGCTAAGGCCCCTGCCTTTGTCTACGGAATCGTTATCTCACTCTTTGTTCTTTTCAACACCTTCGCAGTTGTTCAATACCTGCAATACAAGAAGGTTGGAAAGTGGTCTGATTATCTTCGCGGAGAAAAGACTTACATCACCCTTTCCTTGATCGCTAAATCAGCGCTTGCTTGGCAGGTTTTTGTCGGCACATTGTTTGAATAACTCATCACCTACACTGACTCCATGAACGGGTCATTGGCATTAGTTGGATCGGGTGAGTACCTGCCTGCCATGACCGCTTTTGAAAAATCCTTGCTCGATGATGGAATCAAAAACGGTAAGGAAGCTAAGTATCTTCAGATTCCAACCGCTGCAAGCCGTGAGAGCGATGATCGGTTGGCTTACTGGAAACAACTGGGCCAAACCCAAGCAGATGCTATTGGTGTTGAGTGCACCTACCTTCCGATCTACACCCGCGATGATGCATGTAAGCAGGAACATGTTGATGCGGTTAAAAACAGCGCGCTGATGTACATGTCGGGGGGAGATCCTCACCATCTTGCAGAGGTGCTTATCGACACACCAGTCTGGGCTGCAATGGTTGAGAACTGGCAAAGCGGAGCATCACTTGCTGGATGTAGCGCTGGTGCAATGGTTTTATCTGCACAGATTCCAAACTTTCGAATGCTTAAGAAATCACCAACCGCAGGTTTAAATTTGCTTCCAGAAATCCGCGTTATTCCGCACTTCAATAAGTTCTTTAAGTGGATTCCCGATAGCGCAGCAAAGGTGTTGTTACATGTTCCCGATGACTCCATTCTCATCGGCGTTGATGAGCTAACCGCGATTGTTAAACGCTCAGGCTCCACACACTGGACCGTGTTCGGCGAAGCAAAGGTTCATGTACTCAAAGGGCTGCCAGACCAACAGCTCCACGATGGCGAAGAGATCCATCTTTCACTGCAATGAGCCAGATAACAGTTATCTTTGATGGCGAATGCGAGTTCTGTCGCCAATCCGTGAGTTGGATTCACCGCAAATTGCCGATAACTGCACTACCTTTTCAAACAGCAGATCTCTCCGACTTTAACTTAACCCGCGAACAATGTGCCAAGCAGGTTTATGTGCTGAGCGAAGGCACAACATATGGGGGAGCAGCTGCAATCGCTTTCTTATTTAAGCGTCGAGGAAATAGAGTTCAATCAAATTTGATTATGATCTCAGGCCCAATTGGTCGCTCCGCTTATCGCTGGATCGCAAGCCATAGACAATCATGGCCCGTTAAGTTAGCAACGAAGGTTTTAACCTTCCTTAACAGGTAGTTGTTCATCAGGCTCGATCAACTTCCATTTAATCGCCAACCCACGCACAGCAGGATGCAAGGGCGTTCCCGCATTAATCCAGAACAAAATCAGGGCAGGAATTACAAAGGTTGCGAAAGCTGGAAGCGGGTAGGTGATGCCGCTCCAGAAATCAACAGAGATTGGCTTTGATCGAACCTCCATGACCTCATCAATATCCCTAAAAAGAAGACCAGCATTAGAGAAGGTATGCAAAAGTATCGGCATCCAAATGCTGCGGGTAACAACCATTAACGCACATGCAAAAACACCAAATGCTGTCGCCGATGCAACATGCCAATAAGCGCGCCACGGATCAAAATACTCGCCGATATACCCATTCAAATGCATCACTCCAAAAATCAGCGATGATCCAATAACCGCTACAACCAAACCATGTCGTAGCAAGACACCAAAGATGACCCCTCGACTAAAGATCTCCTCTGCAAGGGCTATAGCGCTCAAGAAGATAATGCCGCGAATCCAACCTTCAGTATCAAGTTCAGAGAATGCTTCACCACGGATCTGCACGACAATCAGATTAACCGTCAAAACAAGTGCAACTAAAAACTTCCACCCAAACACGGGCTTGCCCCAATAATAATTAGTCGGTACCCGCAACCAACGCATCACTACAAAAGCAAAGAGCCCCATAATCAAAAAGCTTCCAGTGCTATCAAAAACCTTGCCCGGCACAATTTCACTGGAGAAATTCAAGATTCCGATGGACAACAGTGAGAGCAGAATTAGCCCGCCCCACATCCTCAAATTTCTCATATCGAAAATCTAGCCCCACCCACCGACAAATGCGCGCCAAAGGGCAAATCCCCGTAAACTTCAACAACCTCAACGGAAAGCGAACCCAATGTCCTTCGTTATGTACTCAACAACCTGGTGCGGCTACTGCCAACGTCTTAAGTCTCAATTAGCAGAGCTCGGCGTTACCTTCGAAGAGATCAACATCGAAGAGGTTCCCGGCACCGCCGAGATCGTTGAAAAGGTAAATGGTGGCAACCGCACAGTTCCTACATTGGTGTACTCAGATGGAACCGCGATGACTAATCCATCTGCCAAGCAGGTCGTAGAAAAACTCGCCACCCTCAAGGGATAACTATTAAGTAACTCTGAGTAATCACGTTTTATGCTTTAATTATTGAAGTTGAACCGGGGTGCCAATCCCGGCCCAACTGCCTTATGCGAAATCAACTGCCAGATTGATCAGGGTCGTCGGAGTTTCTCCGGCGGCCCTTTCGCATCTCCCATACTCGAAGCATGAGATTGGCTATTGCAACTAATAACATTGCAACATCATTCAGACTCATTCATTTGCACTCCCTTTCTCGATTCCAAACGGATGTTTGGAAATCAATAAGGTGCTTGGCGGCGTGCTTACTGATTCGAGATCAAGATTCAGGCGTGCGCAAGGTACTTGTGATTGATTTAGAAACTTATGCGACAGATTTCTTCTGTGGATAGAGACAAAAGTGTGCAGTCAATACTCTTAAATCACTCGCCAATTCGGCTAATTGAAATTACTCTTGGACTATGCGGCGCGGGGGATATGTAGCATTAACAGTGGCTCTTGTCATGACTCTGACTTCTCCTCTATACGCCGCGGCACCGAAAGCTGGTGCTAAATGCACAAAGAAAAGTGCCACTACAACTAGCGGAGGAAAACTCTTTACCTGTATTCAATCCGGAAAGAAGTTGATATGGAATAAAGGCGTCGCAATAAAGAAGCCAATTCCTGTCGCTTCGCCAACTCCAACGCCAGCACCAACCCCAACTCCGCTGAGTACACCTACGCCAATGGCATCTCCGTCGCCAACACCCACGCCCACATTCACCGCACCAAAAGATTTCGATGATCTCTATGAAAATCGTGATTCGATCGCTTACACCGCATGGAAGTTAACAGCTGACTCGATCGCCCAAGGAAAATCTAATTTAAAGAATGTAAAAGTATTCATAGGACCAACAACTAAAGAGCCTGGATATAAGACACCCGAGATCGCCTATTCATTGGTTTCTAGAGCATTCTCTTCTTACAAGACACCTGAAGATGTCTACCTAATTCAGTATTCAGTTGAAGACATTGCTTGGGCTGAGGAAAAAGTAAAGTCAATTGTCGATACCAATGCTTACAACGAATTGAATCGAAATGAGAACGGCCGACTAATTTCAAGTAACTGCTCAAATGATTGTTTTGGCGCGAAGCAAGTAACGGCGAATAATGGAATTGCATTCATCCTTCAAGGAGTACCAAAAGGCTCAAATGGAGACCCGATGGCGGTTGCGCGTTGGGTCTTGGGACATTTAGATGCTCATGAATTTTTCCATTCGATGCAGCGCGCTAATGGAACTCCACCAAGAGTGGAAGTTAAGGAATGGCCAACTTCATGGATTATTGAAGGAGGAGCATCATTAGTTCAGAATCTGGCTATGTCACATGCTTCGTACACCGAGTACATGAAATGGCGTAAGACCGATGCTCAAAATCTCTATGGAAGTAGGTCAGAGGTCAACGCTGCATTCCTGGAAAAGTTTTTAGATATGAAAAACAACAAGGATTATTGGCGCGGAGTCGATAGTTACTATGCGTATAACTTGGGCAGTCGAGTCATGGAAGTCTTAGTAGCCATTAAGGGTCCAGGAATCGTGCTTGATCTACATAAGCAAACTGCTTCGCAAGGCTTTGAACCTGCCTTCCAGTCCTTGTTTGGCATCGAATGGTCAAAAGCTAGCCCCATCATCAGCAAGACCATCCTAAAAATGTTGTCTGAGGGCAATTAGTTAAAGCTGTCAGTTGCGCAGAGTAATCTCGAACCATGTTCGAACTACTCGCCCTCACCGCACTGATCTACCTCTTCTTGAACCGAAAGAAGAAAGCCCGCAAACCGCGCACCCTCGATGCAGAACTCAAGCACCTCATCCAGGAATCCAACGATGCCACCGCAATCGGCTCCGACATCAAACGCTTCTTACTCGATGTGCTCAACGACAACGCCAACGATCAAGAAAAGTTCTCCGATACCCGCATCGCCCAAGCCCAACGCATTTTGGATCGCGCCGGCCCTGCATCTTTTTATTGGATGACTGAAATCGCAGCACAACTTGCAACTCTTGCTGCAGCTCAGATCAATGGAATCCCAACCAACGTCAACGCCGAATTAGGGGGCAGCGCGACCCCCGAAGCGATTGTGAAGATCGTCGTTAAGAGTTAAGAAAGTTTGCTCTCTGCGCGATTAATCAAGGTATTACAGGCATCCCCGAACCCTGCA
>CAZCDF010000036.1:0-7493 GCA_964497665.1 uncultured Candidatus Planktophila sp.
ACATGCTTTGGATCTTCATCATGAATCAAATTAAAGTTCTGCAAAATCGCATCGGCACTACCTGTATACCAACGTGGCCCTAAGCGCTGTTGCGCAGGAACAGGGGTGATGTAATTTCCAAGCAATGAGGACATACGCCAGGTTGTTGTGATGTGGCGGTCCAGTGAGTGAGATTTGTACTGCGTCAACACCGCGACTTTGAGCATGTTGGCATTTGCAAGATTGGATAAAACAAAATCAATTAAACGATATGAGCCACCAAATGGAACTGCAGGCTTGGCACGATCTGCTGTCAGCGGCATTAAGCGCTTTCCTTCGCCACCAGCAAGAACGATGCTGAGCGGAAGTTGCAGTTTGGCCATGTCTTAACGATAGCCTTTCACCCTTGCCCAAGGAAGAGGTTTACAAAGATATGACCGCGTTAAAGGTTGGAATCGTTACCAAAGAGTGGCCACCGGCCATTTATGGTGGCGCTGGGGTGCATGTCCTCCAGTTAACGCAAGCCCTTCGCGCCATCAAGGATGTTCATGTCGATGTTCACTGCTTTGGTGGAAAAAGAGATGATGCTTTTGGTTACTCACTACCCAATGGTTTTGCTGATGCAAATCCTGCGGTTCAAGCTTTAGCGATTGATCTTGAAATGGCTACACATCTTGGTCATGTAGATGTTGTTCACTCACATACTTGGTATGCAAATATGGCAGGTCATGTTGCATCGCTTCAACATGGAATCCCCCACATTGTCAGCGCTCACTCGTTAGAGCCATTGCGACCATGGAAAGCGGAACAATTAGGCGGCGGATATCGAATTTCATCATGGGCGGAAAAAACCGCTTACGAAGCAGCAAGTGCAATCATCGCAGTAAGTGATGGAATGCGCGCCGATGTTTTGAAGGCTTATCCCGCTGTCGATCCCGCAAAGGTTGTCACTATTCGCAATGGTGTTGATACAAACAAGTTTGCACCTAACCATGATGCATCTGTTCCAGAAAGCTTTGGCATCAATGGTCCTTATGCGATTTTTGTGGGACGCATTACCCGTCAAAAGGGTTTGGCACATTTACTGCGTGCTTGGAAGGATGTTCCTGAAGAGTATGGCTTGGTGTTGGCCGCCGGAAGTCCCGATGAAGAAGGTATTGGAAATGAGGTTGCTGCCTTAATTGCAGAGCTGCAATCAACTCGCAGCAATGTGTGGTGGATTAAAGAGATGCTCCCCCACGATCAGTTAACTGCGATGTTAACGGCAGCGGATTTATTTGTGTGTCCATCAATCTATGAGCCACTTGGAATTGTGAACCTCGAAGCTATGGGCTGTGAAACAGCCGTTCTTGGCTCACGAGTAGGTGGAATTCCCGAGGTTGTTGCCGATAAAGAAACCGGCGAGCTTGTTGATTACAACGGTGAGGCAGCACCATTTGAAAAAGCTTTGACCGAGTCGATTACTCGTTTAATGTCACAGCCTGAACTTCTCAAAAAGTATGGCGCTGCAGGTCGTGTTCGTGCTCAAAAACTATTTGGATGGGATGCCGTTGCAGCGTTGACTGTAGATCTCTACCGCCGTGTGATTGCATAAATGAGTCGTAAATCGCTGTTCCACTTTGTTTTGGTTGGAATTTTATGGGGAATCCCATATCTACTCATGAAGGTTGCCGTTGAAGATTTTCCACCTGCCGCTGTAGTTGCAGGTCGCACCCTAATCGGAGCTTCTATTTTGATTCCGATAGCGATCTACCGCAAAAAGTTTAAGGGCGCTGTTCTTGGCATTAAATTTGTAGCCTTCTACGCCTTGTTGGAAATGATTGGTCCGTGGATTCTTATCACTACAGCGGAGCAAGAGATTAACTCTGGTCTTGCTGGATTATTGGTCTCTACCGTTCCAATCTTTGCAACAATTATCACGTCACTTCGTGGAGATCACTCAGTATGGGAGTTCAAGCGAATCGTAGGAATAGTTGTTGGATTCCTCGGTTTAATCCTGGTTGTTGGGCTCGAGAGTTTGACCGGAAGTAGCGATCCACTTTCAATCGCGATGGTGATCCTTGCATCTATGGGTTACGCCTACGCGGTAATTATGGTTACCTCAAACCTGCCTTTGGTCGACGGCATTGCAATTAATGGTTTAGCGATGGCTTTGACTACTGTGTTTTGGGCACCGGTTGCAATTGTGCAGTGGCCATCAAGTATCTCGATGAACTCTGCCCTGTCTTTGATTGCACTAGGAATTTTCAGCACAGCGATTGCATTCATTCTCTTCTTCAAGTTAATGGAGGAGATCGGGCCCGCTCGTGGTTCTTTGGTTACTTACCTCAACACCGCTGTTGCAGTTGTCTTAGGTGTCATCATCTTGCGAGAGCCACTTACTTTAGGAATTATCCTTGGTCTACCGCTGGTGTTGATGGGCTCATACCTTGCAAGCAGAAAGAGCCAAGAGAAAATAGCGAGTTAGCCTTTCTCGCCAAACCCTAATTTCGCAAGCAACTTCGGATCCTTTTGCCACTCCTTTGAAACCTTAATGTGTAGTCCTAGGAAGATCTTTGCCGAAAGTGCACGCTCGATATCTGCACGTGCGCGAATTCCGATCTCCTTTAAGCGTGCGCCCTGGTGACCTAACAAGATCGCACGCTGGGTATCTCGTTCTACGTGAATAGTTGCATGAACATCAAAGAATGGGCGTGAACCCTTTTCTTCTCGCTCGCCAAACTCATCAATGGTTACGACTATCGAATGCGGAAGCTCTTCGCGGACATCTTGCAGAGCAGCCTCTCGAATATATTCACAGATTAACTGCTCAATAGCTTGATCGCTCGTTGTTCCTTCTGGGTAGTACTGAGGTCCAGCAGGAAGGTTTTTTCCAATAAGTTCATTCAACAGATCTACCTGATCATGAATAGCAGCTGATACCGGAATGATTTCATCCCACACAAAACCTTCTGCAATCTTCATGATGCCCAGCAAACGAGCAGCTAGCTTTTCCTTTGAGATTAAATCTGTCTTTGTAATAACTGCAAACTTCTTAGCTTTAGGGTGCTTAGCAATTTCTTGTGCAATAAAGGTATCGCCAGCTCCTGATGTCTCGTCAGCTGGAATGCACATAATGACGATATCTACTGAATCCATACTTTGATCAACTACTTGATTAAGGCGCTCCCCCAACAAAGTCTTTGGCTTGTGAACACCAGGTGTATCTACGAGAACTGCCTGAAACTCGGGGCGATGAACGATGCCACGAATTGCAGTGCGAGTTGTGTTGGGGTGGTGTGAAGTAATTGCAATCTTGCTTCCAACGAGTGCGTTAATCAATGTTGATTTTCCAACGTTTGGGCGGCCAACAATGGCTACAAAGCCCGAACGGAAATCACTCATAGGCTTATTCTCTCATTGATTAACGCCAACAAACTCCACCGCATCTGCTACAGATGTCACGATCTCTGCAGCTCTTTCGCCAATCAGGCGATGACATCCTTCACTGGTGGGTGAGTTGATTGGTCCAGGTATCGCCATTACTGGGCGAAATATCTCTGCAGCATCTCGCGCCGTACGTAAAGATCCACTTCGAAATGCTGCCTCTACGACCAGGGTTGCTTTGGATAAAGCAGCGATGATGCGGTTGCGAGTGAGAAAACGATTGGGAAGTGCTTTATGGCCTGGCATGAATTCGGTAACCATTGCACCTGATTCACAGATTTCGGCGAATAATCTGGTGTTGCCCGCCGGGTAATTGATATCAATTCCTGAAGCAACTACAGCGATAGTTACACCTTCAGCGATGAGTGCACCTTTGTGAGCATAAGAATCAATGCCGTATGCACCACCGCTAACAATCGCCCATTCGCGATCTGCAAAACCTGCAGCAAAATCGCCAGCAATCCTTGCACCATATGAGGTCGGGTTCCGTGTTCCAACAATTGCTAACGATGGCTGATGTAATGCGCTGATATTTCCTTTGAGGACTAAACCAATGGGAGGGGCAGCAAGGTCATTGAGCTGTTCCGGCCAATCATCATCTGACGGTGTAATCAAACGGGCGTAATGTTTATCGATCTCGCTAAGCACCTTATCGCCATTGGTTGCTCGCAAGGTGTTTATCAATTTTTCATACTTAATGGGGTCATATCCCCCGTTGAGCAACTTGTTGTAAACAAAAAGTGCACCGTTGGTGGATATCTCGGCACACCAAAATGTATGTCCGCCTTCAATGATGCTAAATAATGCCGCTCTCGCAAGATATTCATTCATGCCTCTACCTTGCCTCTCATTGCATGTGCATCCTGAACATCACTCATGGTTGGAACTGAATGTCCATGTAAATCAGCAAAGCTCCACGATGTCCTTATGATTTTATGTAATCCTCTTGCAGTGATGTGTTCTCGATCTAGCTCATCATGTAAGAAGTTCATGGCTGCTCGTTCCGGCTGAAAGGTTGATCGCAACGCTCGTGCAGGTATTTGGGAGTTCAAACTCCAACCCATGCCTGCAAAACGTTTTTCGGCAATTTTGCGGGCAGCGATGACTCGTTTACGAATTACCTCGCTACTTTCACCTAACTCATTACGGGCCATATCTACTCGACCAACCGGCTCAACTTGTACGCGTAAATCAATGCGATCCATAAGTGGACCAGACAACCTTCCCAAGTAACGTCGCACCTGTTGTGATGTGCAGGTGCAGTTGCGGCCGCGACCTGTGAACTTTCCGCATGGGCAAGGATTAGCGGCCAGGACCAAGAGAAACTGCGCCGGAAAGGTTAAGTTGCCGATACTGCGAGCAATTGTCACAGTGCCTGATTCCAGAGGCTGACGTAGTGAATCCAAAACTCCAGGGCCACACTCAGGCGCTTCATCGACAAACAAAACTCCGTAGTGAGCTAAAGAGCATGCACCTGGCTTAATGGCATGTGAACCGCCACCCACCATCGCAATTCGTGTTGTTGTGTGGTGTGGCGAAACAATTGGAGCAAGTAATGAGAGCGGAGAACGTTGAGTCAGGGTTCCTGCTATTGAGTGAACCGCTGTTACCTCTAAGGCTTGTTCGATAGAGAGCGCCGGCATTATTGTGGGAATTCTCTCGGCAATCATTGTTTTTCCAGCACCAGGTGGGCCAATTAACAAGATGTGATGTCCACCAATAGCTGCAATCTCTGCTGCCAAACGTGCAGCTGATTGTCCGGCAACATCAGCAAAATCTAATCGTGTGTCGGTTTGTTCCCACTGAAGCTCGATCTCTTGCACAACTTCGCGTTCTCCTGTTCGAAGCCAGCGCAAAACTTGCTTGAGATGCTCCATAGGAACAATGGTCATTGATTGCATCAGCTGTGCTTCTTCATAATTTGCCGCAGGAACTACCGCTGTTCGAACACCTGCTTTGTATGCAGCCATTAATGCGGGTAGAACACCACGAACAGAACGAATCCGTCCATCAAGTGATAACTCCCCCAAAAAAAGAAGTTCAGCGATTCTGTCGTGTGGAACAGTGTCATGGGCAGAAAGCAATGCGATACAGATTGCTAGATCAAAGCTTGATCCACTTTTAGGAAGCCAAGCAGGTGAGAGAGAAACCGTGACCTTACGATTAGGCCATATCTCTCCGCAGTTAACAATCGCACTTCGCACACGATCTCGTGATTCAGATAATGCAGCATCTGGTAATCCCAAGAGCGAGTAACCAGGCAAACCATCTGCAATATCAACTTCAACTGTTACTAAGTGGCCTTCTAACCCCAACAACGCCACCGAATGTGTTAATGCCAAGGTCATAGCAACTTCTCGCGATACTCAATAGCAAGTTTTCCATCAGGCTGAACCAATACCGCAGCAACATCTATTTGGTAATCGCACCCCAGACAGCCATGGGTAGCAAGCCAAGCAAGCGCCAACCGCTGCATGCGATGGGCCTTATCTCTGTTGATTGCTTCGAAGGGATGGCCAAATGCAACTGAGCTACGAGTCTTTACCTCAACAAATGAAAAGATTCCTGATGGGTTTAGCGCAACTATGTCGATTTCACCTTCGCGGATACGCCAATTGCGTTCGATTATTTCGTGATCTCTATCGATTAGGAATTGAGCAACTGCTTCTTCGCCAAGTGCTCCAGTACTTTGATTATTCTTTGTCTTCATGATCAGGGAGGATAAATTCCCCGATCAACGACCCAAGAAGTATTGAACTTACTTGTGGATTAAGGCAGCAACATTTGCAAAGGATCGACGGTGTTGTGCACAAGGTCCATGCTCATTGAGCGCTTTTGTGTGTGCAGCGGTGATGTACCCCTTGTGACCTGCAAAACCATATTGAGGAAACTCATTATCCATCTCGCGCATAATGCGATCACGAGTCACCTTTGCAATGACTGAGGCTGCGCTGATGGAGACCACAACTTGATCCCCCTTCCACACTGCAAGGTTGGGAACCCCCAATCCTTCAATCGCATACCCATCGGTCAATACATAAGCTGGTTCAACAGTTAATCCCTGAACCGCACGTCGCATTCCATCGAGATTTGCAGCATGAACGCCACGGGAATCAACTTCGCTTGCAGGAACAATGACAACACTGACAGATACTGCTACTTGCTGAATTAAATCAAAGACCGCATCACGTTTACTTTCGGGGATTTCCTTTGAATCACGAACTACAGCAAGCTCGGCGGCAAATGGATCGTTAAGAACAACTGATGCGATTACTAATGGACCTGCACATGCGCCGCGACCTGCTTCATCAACACCTGCAATCGGTGAGATTCCTGCATTAGCAAGCAGTTGTTCAATAACCTTCATGAGGTTACTTGTTTAATACATCAACTCTTGGAATGTATGTAATGTTCTTGAATGGCCAAATCACACCGACAACACGGCCGCTGACCTTAGATTCAGGCACAAAACCCTTATTGATATCCTCTTGGTGATAGCGAGAATCCGCACTTGCTCCGCGGTGATCTCCCATTACCCATAACTTGCCCTTCGGAACTGTGACATCAAAGTTCATTTCTGAGGGTTTGTTACCTGCAAAGATGTAAGGCTCGGTGACTTCAACACCATTGATGGTTAATTTGCCATCTTTTGTGCAACACACGACCCGATCACCGCCGACACCAATCACGCGCTTCACCAAGTACTGCTTAGCTGGATTTGGTAGCACTCCTACAGTTACGAGTGCGCTCTTTGCCTTTGCAATAAATTGATTGGTTGAGTTCTCATATGGTTCTGGAAGCCAATTATTGGGATCGCGGAAAACAACTACATCGCCACGCTTAATGGTGTCGGAGATAAATGGAACCTTATTTACTGCAACGCGATCCTTGATTTGAAGAGTGTTCTCCATAGATCCAGATGGGATATAGAAAAACTGAACGAGAAAACTCTTGATAAATAGAGATACAACAAGAGCAACTACAACAAGGATTGGGAGCTCCTTAAGGAGCGATCCCTTCTTACCCATTGAAGAGATTATTCAGCTTTTGGAGCTTCAGCTGCTTCTTCAGCAGCTGGTGCATCAACA
>CAZCDF010000037.1:0-7099 GCA_964497665.1 uncultured Candidatus Planktophila sp.
ACTTTAGAGGTAGATGCCCGAGCATTTTCTGAATTGATTCCACAGATTCCTTCATCAATTGCACGTGTTGCAGAGTCAGGAATTTCTACACGCCAAGAGGTAGAGTTTGCACAACAGTGTGGCGCCACAGCAATTCTGGTTGGGGAGGCTCTCGTACGCTCTGGATCTCCATCTGTTGCGGTCAATCAATTGCTCGGTAGGCTTTAACTATGAGCAGCGCTGGGCACTTCGGAGAGTACGGCGGTCGTTTTGTGCCAGAGGCTCTCATTGGAGCTCTCAATGAATTAGAAATCGCTCACAACACTGCGCAAAAGGATCCACAATTCTTAGCTGAATTGGCCGAACTTCATAAAACTTACACCGGCCGTCCAAGCATTATTACTGAGGCGAAGAGATTTTCAGAGTATGCCGGCGGTGCCCGAATCTTTCTTAAGAGAGAAGATCTCAACCACACGGGTTCACACAAAATCAACAATGTTTTAGGTCAAGCTTTATTAACAAAGCGCATGGGTAAAAAGCGCATCATCGCTGAAACCGGTGCGGGTCAGCACGGTGTTGCATCTGCAACCGCCGCCGCCTTGATGGGTCTTGATTGTGTTGTGTACATGGGAGAAGAGGACACCCGTCGTCAGGCGCTCAATGTCGCACGAATGAAGTTGTTAGGTGCGCAGGTTGTACCAGTCACATCTGGATCTCGTACCCTCAAAGATGCAATTAATGAAGCTATGCGTGATTGGGTCACCAATGTCGCCGATACACATTATTTATTGGGCACCGTTGCCGGCCCCCATCCATTCCCAACTATGGTGAGAGATTTCCATAAGATCATTGGTGAAGAGGCTCGTGAACAAATGCTTGCTTTAACGGGGAGACTTCCCGATGCGATCTTGGCATGTGTTGGCGGAGGTTCAAATGCGATTGGAATCTTCAACGCCTTCATCCCTGATAGCGATGTGCGCTTAATTGGTCTTGAAGCGGGCGGTGATGGGGTCGAAACTGGGCGTCACGCAGCAACAATTACGGGTGGCACACCTGGAGTTCTCCACGGAACACGTTCATATGTTTTGCAAGATGCCAATGGGCAAACAGTTGAGTCACATTCGATCTCTGCAGGTTTGGATTATCCCGGTGTTGGTCCAGAACATGCCTATCTTCATGACATCGGAAGAGCGGAGTATCGCGCAATTAATGATGATGCAGCGATGGAAGCTTTTTCACTGCTGAGCAGAACTGAAGGAATTATTCCTGCAATTGAAACCGCACATGCCTTAGCTGGTGCGATGCTTGTCGGTAGGGAGTTAGGACCGCAGGCAAATCTACTTATCAATCTTTCCGGTCGTGGAGATAAGGATGTTCAGACCGCCGCTGAATACTTTGGAATTCCGCTGTAATGACTCAACTTGATGAGGTAATGGCAAAGGTACGGGCCGAAAATCGTGCAGCATTAATTGCATATATTCCAGCTGGTTTTCCATCTCAAGAAGGATGTGCAAAGGCCATACAAGCGCTGGCGGCCGCAGGTGTTGATGCAATAGAAATAGGTTTCCCATATAGCGATCCCGTAATGGATGGCCCAGTAATCCAAGAGGCGGCTGAAATCTCCCTTAAAGGTGGAACTAATGCAGCTGATGTCTTTGCAGCGCTCAAGGTTGCAACAGATACTGGTGTAGCCGCTGTTGTAATGACCTATTGGAATCCCATTGAACGGTACGGAGTTAATGAGTTTGCGCAAGCAATCGTTGACAATGGTGGATCAGGTGTCATTACCCCCGATTTAACAATTGAGGAGTCGCAGCGTTGGCTAGCAGCTACTCAAAAGAACAAAATCAATCCAATTTACGTTGTTGCACCAAGTACTAGTGATTCACGTCTTGCAGAGGTAACGGCAAAAACCGGAGGCTTTGTATATGCAGCCAGCTTGATGGGGGTAACTGGAACTCGCGCTAGTGTTTCAACTGATGCAAGCGCCTTAGTTTCTCGTCTCCGTACGGTGACAGACTTACCTATCTCGGTCGGCTTGGGTGTCTCCACTCGCGAACAAGCTAAATCCTTAGCCGCTCATGCCGATGGTGTGATTGTGGGTTCAGCATTTATTAAATTACTCCTCAGTGCAAAGAATGAGGCAGAGGGGTTGGAGGCGATCTCCCATCTTGCTAAAGAGTTAGCGCTAGGAGTGCGTGAAGGCCGTTAAGGCGATTTCTTATGGGTAATTCACAGAAAGTTAAGGGTGTTTGGGCTTGGCACTGTGAGCCCTTTATCTATACCTTTTGCTCTACAGAAAACAGATTTGAAAAACCGATACAAACAATCGAGGGGTAGCAATGGCTAAGCAAGCTGCAAAGAGCACAGACAACACGACCCGTTGGATCGTCATTGCGATGGTCGCACTTGTCATTGTCACGGGAGTTGTTTTCTCACTCTTTAGTCAAAACACCAAAGAGTCTGCATCACTTGCAGGCTTAGATGGAATTACGCCAATGCCGGCGATCACATCAACAATTGATCCCAACAATGGATCTGCAATCACCTTCGATAATGGCGCGGTCACAACTATCGATGTTTGGGAAGATCCTCAGTGTCCAGTATGTAAGTACTTTGAAGATGCAAATGGTGAATACCTTGATTCATTGATTCGCGAGAAGAAAGCAACGGTTAGATTCCACGTCCTTTCTTTCTTAGGAGATGAATCTGTTCGCGCAGCTAACGCTTCATTCTGTGCAGCTGATGAAGGTCAGTACTTGAATTTCCATAAAGCCCTTTACGCGGTTCAGTCATCAGTTGAAAACTCGGGTTTCTGGAGCAATGAAACCCTTGTGAAGATGGGTAAGAAAATTGGAATTACTTCAACAACCTTTGAAGACTGTGTGAACAAAGGTTCAAAGGTCGATTTAGTACAGGCGCACTCTGATTCGATGTCAAAGTATGGAGTTCAAGGAACTCCTACAGTGTTTATCAATGGCAAGAGGTGGGAACGTACTCAAAATGAATTCATTTTCGAGGAGTTCAAAGCAGCTGTAGAGGCTGGCTAAAAGTTGGATCTAGCCTTTCCAACTCCATCGCGATCAGTGGTGGAGTTGGGCCCTTTAACGATCCACTTTTATGCATTGTGCATCATTACGGGTATCGCGATCGCGATTTGGCTAGGTGGAAAGCGTTTCCAGTACAAGACTGTACAAGGTCAATCCGTTGTTTCTGAGGTAGCGATCGTTGCTGTTCCTTCAGGAATCATTGGTGGACGCATTTATCATGTGATCTCTTCACCCAACGCATACTTTGGTAGCGGGGGTACACCCGTTGATGCCCTCAAAATTTGGGAGGGTGGCCTTGGCATATGGGGTGCCATCTCTATCGGTCTATTGGGCGCTTACCTTCGATACCGATTCATTGCACGCACAGTGGAGCTTCCATCATTTGCTGTATTTGCAGATGCTTTAGCTCCAGGAATTCTCTTTGCGCAAGCAATTGGTCGCTTCGGCAATTGGTTTAATGGAGAGTTATTCGGAAAGCCGCTCGATGCTTGGTGGGCACTTGAAATTCCAATGCGCTATCGACCAAGTGGATATACAGAGTTTGAAACATTTCATCCGACATTTTTATATGAAGCTATTTGGTGCACAGTTATTGCATTAGTAATTCTAAAGTTTGGTGCAAAGCTCAAGGCTGGTCAATCCTTTGCTCTCTATGTTACAACCTACTGCGTAGGGCGTTTTTTCATTGAGCTGATTCGTATTGACACCGCGAACACTATTGCTGGAGTTCGTGTAAATGTCTGGGTAAGCGTGCTCGTGGCTGCAGGGGCTGCACTCTATTTTGCCCGCGCCTCTAAAAAGATTCAGTAGCAATCAGGTAGGCTTCCTCACATGAGTTTGGAAGAGGTCTACCAAAGAAATCTTGAGCATCGCACTCATCGCGCAGGATGGCTTCGTGCAGCTGTTTTAGGTGCAAATGATGGTTTAGTTTCAACAGCGGCGTTAATGATTGGTGTAGCCGCTGCGGAGAAGCAGGATTTTCTGGTCACCGCAGGTGTAGCTGGAATCACCGCTGGCGCTATGTCCATGGCGGTGGGTGAGTACATCTCTGTTCGCTCTCAAAATGATATTGAAGAGTCAGATCGATTAATTGAAATCGCTCATCTTGAAGCAAATCCAGAGGCAGAGTTAACGGAGTTGCAACACATCTACATTGATCGTGGTCTAACTCCAGAGCTTGCACTGCAGGTTGCCTTGGCGATGCATCGCAAGGATCCGTTGGAGGCACATCTTCGTGACGAGTTGGGGCAACATCCCAGCACCAAAGCCCGACCTATCCAGGCAGCCTTTGCCTCGGCGATCTCATTTACATTGGGTGGGTTGATTCCCTTTCTCGGGGCCTTTGCGCCAACCCTTGGCACCAAGGCGTGGAGCATCGTGCTCTTTACCCTTGCAGGGCTGATTCTCACCGGTGTTGTCTCAGCGAAAACCGCAGGCTCAAAGCTGCTCTCACCAACTCTTCGCGTCCTGATCGGTGGATCCTTGGGTATGGCGATCACCGCAGGTATTGGAAGGATTGCTCATATCTCGGGGATCTAATTAGCCCTCTTATTGCTACGATTTCGCCCTAAGCATTGAGCACCACGGGCCAAGGATGTCCCTCTTCATGTAAGGACAAATCCGTAGGAGCGCGCCCATGGCACTTGCATCCAATTATCCACAAGCACAGGGACTCTATGACCCTGCACAGGAACATGATGCTTGCGGTGTTGCCATGGTTGCAACGCTCAACAAAGTTGCAACGCACCACATCGTTTCACAAGCGCTAACCGCCCTGCGTAACATGGAACATCGCGGGGCATCGGGTGCAGAACCAGATAGTGGAGATGGCGCCGGAATTCTAATTCGCGTTCCAGATGCTTATTTCCAAGCTGTTGTCGATTTCAAACTTCCAGCAGCGGATGCATATGCAACAGGTATTGCATTTATCGCAAAGGGTGCCGATGTTAAGGGCGAGATTGCAAAGATCGCTGATGAAGAGGGTTTAGTAGTTTTAGGGTGGCGTGAAGTACCGATTAACCCATCATCTCTGGGAAAGACCGCACTGTCAGTCATGCCAGATTTCCATCAACTCTTTGTTGCGGGTAAGAATGGCGAAAAGGGGATCGCGCTAGACCGTCTAGCTTTTTGTCTTCGTAAGCGAGCAGAGCATGCGCTTGATCTGTACTTCCCATCATTGTCATCTCAAACAATTGTGTACAAGGGAATGCTTACAACTGGTCAGCTTGAAGAGTTCTTCCCTGAGCTTTCAGATGAAAGAGTTGTTTCACCATTAGCCCTAGTGCACTCACGTTTTTCTACCAACACATTTCCATCGTGGCCACTTGCTCACCCATATCGATTTATTGCCCACAACGGTGAAATTAATACCGTTAAAGGAAATCGCAATTGGATGCGCGCTCGCGAATCTTTGCTTGAAAGCGATTTAATCCCAGGTGATCTCAAGCGTTTATTTCCAATAGTAGAAATGTCTGGATCTGACTCTGCATCCTTTGATGAAGTTCTCGAGTTGTTGTACCTCGGCGGGCGCTCACTTCCACATGCGGTTTTAATGATGATTCCTGAGGCGTGGGAGAACCACGCAACAATGCCGCAGAACCGTCGAGACTTCTATGCATTCCACGCATCGATGATGGAGCCATGGGATGGACCCGCATGTGTAACTTTTACAGATGGTCATCAAGTTGGCGCAGTTCTAGATCGCAATGGTTTGCGTCCATCTCGTTACTGGGTCACTAAGGATGGAATGGTTGTTCTGGCATCTGAGGTAGGTGTTTTAGATATTCCTGCTGAAAATGTTGAACGTAAGGGTCGGCTACAACCAGGAAAGATGTTTTTAGTAGATATTGAACAAGGCCGCATCATTGAAGATGGCGAGATCAAAGATGGCCTAGCAAATGCTGCACCGTATGGAGATTGGTTGCATGCAGGAATTGTGAAGCTCAGCGAACTTCCTGCGCGTGAGCACATTGTGTATCCACACTCATCAGTTGTTCGTCGCCAACGTGCATTTGGCTACACAGAAGAAGATCTACGTATCTTGGTGACACCTATGGCAAAGAGTGGCATGGAGCCACTTGGCTCAATGGGAACTGATACTCCGATCGCAGCTCTATCTGAAAAGCCACGATTGATCTTTGATTACTTCTCACAATTATTTGCACAAGTAACAAACCCACCGCTAGATGCAATTCGTGAAGAGCTTGTAACAAGCCTTGGTACCTCTATGGGACCTGAGCACAATCTGCTTGATCCTGGTCCAAGTAGTTGTCGTCAAATTTCTTTGGCGTTTCCGGTTATTGATAATGATGAACTTGCCAAGATTATTCACGTCAACGCCGATGGTGATCATCCAGGATTAAGTGCTCATGTAATTCGCGGATTATTTAGCATCGCCGATGGGGGAGACTCTTTACGCGAACGCCTTAACGAGATCAAAGCTGAAGTGTCACAGGCGATTAATGATGGAGCTCGCATAATTGTTTTGTCAGATCGAGATGGCGATGCAGAGAATGCACCTATCCCATCTTTGCTGCTTACATCTGCTGTTCACCACCATTTGATCCGTGAAAAGACTCGTACAAAGGTTGGTCTCGTAGTAGAGGCCGGAGATGTTCGCGAAGTTCACCACGTTGCGCTTTTAATTGGTTATGGCGCGGCATGTGTTAATCCATACCTTGCAATGGAGTCAGCAGAAGACTTGGTTCTTCAAGGAGTCATCACAGGAATCACACCTGAAAAGGCTGTGAAGAATTTAATCAAGAGCTTAGGCAAGGGTGTGTTAAAGGTAATGTCCAAGATGGGCATCAGCACCATCGCCTCATACACAGGTGCTCAGGTCTTCGAAGCGATTGGCTTGTCGCAAGAGGTTGTTGATGAGTACTTCGCTGGAACTACCTCACGTCTGGGTGGTGTTTCCCTAGATGTAATTGCACAAGAAACTATTTCTCGGCATCACATTGCATATCCACCTGGGGGAGAAGTGCCAGGGACAAAGCGTTTACCAATTGGTGGTGAGTATCAGTGGCGCCGCGAAGGTGAGCCACACCTATTTGATCCAGAGACTGTAT
>CAZCDF010000038.1:0-6987 GCA_964497665.1 uncultured Candidatus Planktophila sp.
GCCGATGCTTTGTACGGCGTAACGATGCGTGGCGATGGCGTTACTGAAGTTATTTCACAACGCTTGCGCGAATCTGACGCAAGCTAAGGCGTTACACGATGGGTCTTTTTAGTAAGTTCATCGCCAAAATAAAGGGCACAAATGATTTCTCTCCTGCCGATTGGGCAGAACTTGAACAAGAGCTACTGTCATCAGATGTAGGACCTAAATTAGCAAAGGAATTTTTGGAAGCTGCCAAGAAGGTCAAGAGCGATAACGCTGAGGAGGCGTTGATCGAGATTATGACTCAAAACTTATCTAAGAGCTCGCATGAACCAATTCTCGTTGATGGAACTACAACCATAATGGTCGTTGGAGTGAACGGAACAGGTAAGACAACCTCAGTTGCAAAGTTAGCATCGCACTATAAGCGTGGTGGAAAAAGTGTTGTCTTAGCAGCGGGGGATACCTTTAGAGCGGCCGCGGTCGATCAACTCAAAACATGGGGAGAGCGTATAGGTGTCGTAGTTGTTTCTGGAAAGGAAAATGGAGATCCTGCATCTGTTGCATTTGATGGAGCTCAAAATGCTAAGGATTCTCGAAGTGATGTTTTCATTATTGATACAGCAGGTCGCCTGCATAACAAGAGCGATTTAATGGCTGAACTATCAAAGGTAAAGCGCGTTGTTGAAAAGGTGTCGCCAATTAATGAGGTGTTACTTGTAATTGATGCAACAACTGGTCAAAATGGTTTGCAACAAGCAAAGATCTTTACTGAAAGTGTTGATGTAACTGGAGTAATACTGACTAAGTTAGATGGAAGCGCAAAAGGTGGGGTGGCACTTGCCATAGAGGCGGAGTTAGGCATCCCGATTAAATGGATTGGTACAGGCGAGTCGGAAGGGGATTTTGCCCCCTTTGACGCTCAAAGCTACATAGCCGGGCTTCTGGCGTAACCCAGATGTAACACAAACCTTGGTTTTGTCACCAACCTGAAACCAAGCAATCCCTTCGTTGTAACTGCCCAGATAGAAGGTTGACCCATCTCAAAGGCGAGAATTTCTCGAATTAGATTAGGTGGTCTTTCATGGAGGAAGTTGTAATTAATTCAGGCGATACTGCGTGGATGTTAATTAGTACAGGACTCGTCGTTCTTATGATTCCGGGCCTTGCGCTGTTTTACGGTGGCATGGTTCGCGTGAAAAGTGTTCTTAACATGATGATGATGTCATTTGGTGCACTTGCAGTTGTGTTTGTTCTTTGGATTGCATTTGGATTCTCCCTTGTTTTCGGAGACTCAGTTGGTGGCAGAGGAGTTATTGGAGATATCGGTCAATTCACATTTTTGAATGGACTTGATAACTCTGCAGCGCTTATTGGAACAATTCCAGCGGCAGTGTTTATCGCATTCCAAGGAATCTTCGCAGCAATAACCGTTGCACTTATTTCAGGTTCAATTGCAGATCGTGCAAAGTTTGGTGCATGGATGGTCTTTGCCGGAATCTGGGCAACACTTGTTTACTTCCCAGTTGCTCACTGGGTGTTTGCATTTGACGACTTTGTTGCAAAAACTGGTGGCTGGATCGCAAATGATCTTGGTGCTCTCGACTTTGCGGGAGGAACTGCGGTTCACATCAATGCAGGTGCAGCAGGATTAGCGCTTGCATTAATTCTTGGAAAGCGTGTTGGTTTTGGAAAAGTTCCAATGCGACCACATAGCTTGCCGTTAGTCATGCTAGGTGCTGCATTGCTGTGGTTTGGTTGGTTTGGTTTCAACGCAGGCTCAGCGGTTGCATCTAATGGAACAGCAGGGCTTGCACTCCTCAACACAATCGGTGCAACAACGGCAGCGGTTCTAGCTTGGTTGCTTGTAGAAAAGGTTCGAGATGGTCACGCTACAAGTCTCGGCGCTGCGTCAGGTGTTGTCGCAGGACTTGTCGCAATTACCCCTGCATGTGCAGCGGTAAATGCAAGTGGTGCATTGATTATCGGAGCGGTTGCTGGTGCGCTGTGTGCACTTTCCGTTGGGCTTAAGTTCAAGCTCGGATATGACGATTCACTTGATGTTGTCGCGGTTCACCTTGTTGGTGGAATCGTTGGAACAGTAATGATTGGCTTTGTTGGCGTCGAAGTGGGTCTGTTCAATGGCGGCGGTACAGAGCAACTCATCAAGCAGATCATTGGTGCTGGAGCGGTACTTGCGTACTCATTCATTGCAACCTTGATAATCGGAAAGATCATCGATCTCACGATTGGCTTCCGAATCACGCATGATCAAGAGATCGCTGGAATTGACCTGGCGATTCATGCAGAGCGCGCATATGAACTATCAGACAATAGCCAGGGCAGTGTCTTTGGTATCTCGAAGGGGGCTTAACAATGAAACTCATTACAGCAATCTTGAAGCCATTCAAGTTAGAAGATGTAAAGAACGCACTTCAAGGCGCAGGAATTACAGGAATGACTGTTTCTGAAGCTAGTGGTTTTGGTCGTCAAGGTGGGCACACCGAGGTATATCGCGGTGCTGAGTACACAGTCGATCTAATCCCCAAAGTACGTCTAGAAGTTCTTGTCGATGACAAAGATGCAGACTCTGTGGTCGATGTCATTGTTAAAGCCGCTTCTACTGGATCAATTGGTGATGGAAAGGTATGGACGACACCAGTTGATCAAGTTATTCGTGTTCGCACGGGAGAACGCGGCGTAGACGCAATCTAGACTCACATCTATGAGTACCCGAGAAAGACGAGAGAGATCGAACGAGAGCGATCGCTTTTTGTCGCAACTCTTCCTAGCTGCCGCACAGGCACAAGGAGGAAAGATTTCGGGTAAAGAAATAGCACTCGCCGCGGTCGGAGGATACGGCCGCGGCGAGTTATCTCCTGGATCAGATTTAGATATTTTGTTTCTCCATTCAGGAAGAGTTTCAGCAGAGGATTTAAAGGCTTTCGTCAATGAGGTCTTGTACCCGTTATGGGATAAAAAGAGCGTTGATCACTCGGTACGAACACGCAGCGAAACTCGCGAGGCAGCGTCAACAGATTTGCGGGTTGCAACAGGGTTGTTAGATATTCGCTTGATTGCAGGTAATGCTGATTTAGTCGCAGCCGTTCAGTTAGATGCAATTGAGTTTTGGCGTAAAAATGCCAAGGAAAATCTCGCAGATTTACACAAGAGTCTGCAGGTGCGTCACGCTCGTTCTGGTGAATTAGCATATTTATTGGAGCCAGATCTTAAGGAAGCCCGTGGTGGATTGCGCGACATTCAAGCACTTCGTGCCATTTCCTTGTCAGCTGCGGTATCTGTTCCACTCGAAAAGATCAGCTGGGCAGAGGGCACTCTTAATAATGTTCGCGAATCCTTACACATTGCAAGTGGTCGTGGAAAGGATCGTTTACTTTTTCAAGAACAGGACAAGGTAGCAAAGCTCTTAAACTATCCCGATGCTGATGCGATGATGAGCGATGTTGCACGCGCTGCCCGTTCCGTTGATTATCTGCTCGATTACACATGGCACTCGCTAGAACATAAAGGCAAAGATGGTTTGGGTCGAATTTTAAAAAGACCTCGAGTTACTACCGTTGCTAAAAATGTAAGCGCTTCAAATCGAGAGATCGTGATTGACCCCATTACCTCACTCGATGATGACCCAGTAGTCGGCTTGCGTGCCGCTGCAACGGCAGCGCAATTGGGTCTGCCGCTGTCTCTTGATACCTGTACAGAGTTAGCTGAAAAGTTAAAGACAGGTCAAGGCAAATTACCTACTCCATGGCCTCGGGAAGCTCGTGAACTCCTTATTTCTCTTATCGGTGCAGGCGAAACAATGGTAGGAGTCTTCGAGACACTGGATCAGGAAGAGATTATCTTTGAATGGATACCAGAGTGGATGAGTGTTCGTTCTCTTCCGCAACGTAATGCATTGCATCGCCACACAGTCGATCGCCACATGGTTGAGACAGCTGTTCATGCTGCAAAACTGACGCGAAAGGTTCAACGCCCTGATTTACTTCTCTTTGCAGCGCTCTTCCATGACATTGGAAAAGGGGCCCAAGAGGATCACTCAGTACGGGGCGTTCGATTGATTGAGCCAATTGCGCGGCGAATTGGATTTGATGCCCAAGAGATTGAAATTTTAAAGAACTTGGTGCTGCACCATCTTCTGCTTTCATCCACGGCAACCAGACGTGATTTAGATGATCCAGCAACGATTCAATCAATTGTTGCGGTTATTCCTGATGTAAATACTTTAGAGCTCTTGCACGCCCTGAGTATCGCCGATGGTGAAGCAACCGGAAGTGCCGGGTGGAGTGATTGGAAAGCCGCTCTGGTCAATGACTTAGTGCAAAGAGTAAAGAGAGCTATGGCTGGTGCTGAAGTTGCACAACAACCAGAGGTAAGTAATGAGCAGAGAGCTGCAGCGGAAAAGGGGCAGTTGCGAGTTACCCTGGAGGAGCATTCAAGTGGTTACGCGGTCGAAGTTATCTCACCCGATAAGCCGGGGCTTTTGTCAATTGTTGCAGGAGTATTCAATATTTCTCGGCTAGATGTTAAATCTGCACGGACCAAAACCATAGGAAATTCTGCGGTTATGTATTGGATCGTGACCCCAGAGCCGCATGCTCCAGAAATAAGTGCCACCAAACTGCATGAATTGATTGCGGCGGCAGTGGTTGACTCAAAAGATGTTGAGGAAAAACTCTTTGCGCGGGCGGCTGCCTATGCATCTATTCCATCTATTCCCGTGCCAGATCCACAGGTAGAAATCTTTGCTGATGCGGCCACAGATGCAACGGTGATCGAAGTGCGAAGCCATGACAGACCAGGTTTGCTCTTTAGAATTGGCGCTGCGATAACGCAATCTAAGATAGATATTCGATCGGCAATCGTCACAACCCTTGGAGCAGAAGCGATCGATACCTTGTATCTCACCGAGTTAACAGGTGGACCACTATCTTCTGAGCGCGCAAGCGAGGTCGCTTCGCATCTTAAGCAGGCCTTGAAGTAGTCTTCCCTCCTTATGTTTGAGTCACTCACCTCGCGCTTTAGTGGAGCTTTCTCCTCCCTGCGTTCCAAGGGAAAGATCTCAACCTCAGATATTGAGACCACCTGCCAGGAGATTCGTCAGGCTCTCCTTGAATCAGATGTTGCGCTCTCCGTTGTAGAAGATTTCATTGCAGATATCCGCCAAAAATCATTGGATGCTCTGCCAACGTTGCAATCTGGGACTAATCAGGCAAATGCGATCTTTGAGATTGTTAATGCATCCTTGATCGAGATTCTTGGGGGACAGGCTCGTAGAGTTCGCTTTGCAAAAAATCCGCCAACAGTCATCATGCTTGCAGGTTTGCAAGGTGCAGGTAAAACAACTTTGGCGGGAAAACTTGCTAAGTTTTATGCCGAACAAGGAAATACTCCATTACTAGTCGCCTCTGACTTACAACGACCTAACGCGGTTACACAGCTGCAAGTTGTTGGTGATTCAGTCAATGTTCCGGTCTTTGCCCCTGAACCCGGCAACGGCCAAGGAAATCCGGTAAAGGTAGCAAAAGACGGTATCGAGTTTGCAAAGTCCAAGATGTACAACATGGTTATTGTCGATACCGCTGGCCGCTTGGGTGTCGATGAAGATTTGATGAAGCAAGCATCTGATATCCGCGATGCTATAAACCCAGATGAAATCCTGTTCGTTGTCGATGCAATGATCGGACAGGATGCGGTCAGAACATCGCGAGCATTCTTGGATGGTGTGGGCTTTGATGGTGTTGTACTAACCAAGCTCGATGGTGATGCACGAGGTGGTGCCGCTCTCTCAATTGCTTCAATGACTAAGCGCCCAATTATGTTTGCATCAACAGGTGAAAAGCTTCATGAGTTCGACATTTTCTATCCAGAGCGCATGGCATCTCGTATCTTGGGTCTGGGCGATGTTGCAACACTTGCTGAGCAAGCAAAGAAAGCCTTTGATACCGATACCTCTGCAAAGCTTGAAGCAAAGTTTGCAAGTGGTGAGGATTTCACATTAGAAGATTTCCTAGATCAATTACAGGCTATGTCCAAGATGGGCAACATGTCTAAGTTGCTTGGCATGCTCCCTGGTGCCGGCCAGATGAAGAAACAGATTGAAAACTTTGATGAGGGCGAGATTGTTCGCACTAAAGCAATTGTTCAATCAATGACACCGGCAGAGCGTCGAGATCCAAAGGTTCTCAACGGCTCGCGCCGAGCTCGTATTGCGCTGGGCTCTGGTCGCAAGGTTTCAGATGTAAATAATTTAGTAGATCGATTCACCGCGGCACAGAAGATGATGAAGCAGGTTCGCAATGGTGGAATGCCGGCGGGAATGCCACCAGGCATGGGAATGCCCGCCTTGCCAAAGGTCAACACCCCAGTACATAAGAAGAAAAAATCCAAATCGGGGAACCCTGCCAAGCGAGCGCAGGAAGAGGGAGATTAACCCTCGATTTCCCTCTTGAGGGCATAAATGGCAGAATTGGGCACCTGTTGACGGGGCCCTCTACCCCCAGCAACATCCACAATTCGATAGTCATTTGAATTGATCGCGCACCCCGCTGCGATTGATGCGCATGGCACACATTTACAGGAGTACAACTTTCTTGGCTACAAAAATTCGTTTAATGCGCATGGGCAAAATCCGCACACCATTTTTCCGCGTTGTAGTTACAGACTCACGCAAGGCACGTAACGGTCTATCAATTGAAGAAATTGGTCGCTACGTACCAGGACAAGAGCCATCACTTATCGAGATCAACTCAGAGCGCGCTCTGTACTGGCTCGGCGTTGGTGCACAACCATCTGAAGCTGTAGAGGCTTTGCTTAAGGTGACTGGAGATTGGCAGAAGCACAAGGGTCTTCCTGGAACTGAAGGAACTCTTAAAGTTGCAGCTCCAAAGCCAGGAAAGGTCGTTGCTTACGAAGCAGCAATGAAGGCAGCGGCTGCAGAACCTGCAGAAGGCGCAACAACATTGAAGAAGAAGGCACAGGAGAAGC
>CAZCDF010000039.1:0-6821 GCA_964497665.1 uncultured Candidatus Planktophila sp.
GCAAATGGGCTAACCAACTTCAAGCCAATAGCACCCTCGAGTAGATGTTCTCCACCCAGGATAAAGATCATGAGAAGTAAGTGACCTGCGAACATGTTTGCGAACAAACGAAGTGAGATGGTCAGAGGGCGAACAATTAAGTAAGTCGCAACTTCAATTGGAGTTAAAAGAATGTACACAGGCTTTGGAACACCTGGCATGAAGAGAATGTCCTTCATGTACTTAATGATTCCGTGATGGCGAATACCCACATAGTGGAAAACTGCGAAGGTAATAATTCCAAGCACATATGCAAAGCTGATTCGAGACATGGTAGGGAACTGCAACATCGGAATAATTCCGAACCAGTTGTTTACCAAAATAAATGTGAAGAGAGAGAATAGATAGGGCACAAAGCGCATAAATTCATGGCCGATAATGTCTCTTCCGAGCTCATTGCGCACATAGGCATAGACCGACTCACCAGCAAATTGCAGCTTTGAAGGAACAATTGCCGCCTTGCGCGATGCCATCAAGAAAAAAATGGAGAGCACAATTACTGAGAGAAAAACTAAAAAGATTGGCTTTGTTGTGTAGGGGTTGTCTCCAAAAATCGGAGGTAAAACGAAGTCTTTACTACTTGGGGGAACGAACTCGTCGCCTTCTGCAAGAAAGCTATACATCGAGCGCACGCGTACTCCTCATGAGGTAAATGGCTTGTTCTTCGGGCATACCCTATGCGTAAATGAGGCTTTGGGCGAAATCGAAAATCTGTGGATTTGGACTCTTTTAGCGGCCGAAACGAAGCCACACTAGATAGAGCGCCGCGCCCATTCCCAGTAAGAGCCCAGAGGCCAGGAAGTAGCCGGTACCTAGCCAGGCATCAAGGCCGTAGCCAACTCCGCCCCAGAACAGGGGGCCAGAGAGCAGGTACCCCATGATGGTCCAAGCGGCGCCTTCATTGTTTCGGCTCATTACCTCTCCTTGCTCACATCCGAGTTACCCGCGGAACTGTCGGGCAGGGGTAAATGTATGCGCAGCTTCATATAACTGGCAATCTCCCCGCCTAGCCAGCTCAGGGTTAGCAGGATCGCCGCCACACCGAAGCTGGTTCGGTTGATGGTTTCGCGCTCAGTGAAGTTGGTGATCGCAAATAAGAACAAGCCGACAAGCAAGAGTTTGGTTGTGTAGGAAAAGAGGGCAAGGCCCATGGTTGATAGTGGATCCAGATCTTTGGAGATCTTGGACACTCCTAAGGTGACAGTAAAAAAGATTACGACGATGAACTGGGCAAGTAATGCTCCATAAAAACCTGGCAAACCAGCCAAGATTGCAGATGTAATGACCGAGATTAATCCGGTGATTGCAGTTGGTTTAACCGCACCACGTAGCAACTGCATCTCATTGCTTTGTTCTTGTGAGTTGCTCATGCATCAACCCTTTTCTTACTCTTCATGACACCAACACTAATTCCGACTAAAACAGCAACGGTGATTAAAGCAACCCACCAAGGTGCAAAGGCAAGAACCGTTACCGGAAATGCGATCGTTGCTGTCCAGAGATACAAAATAACAGCGGTTCGATTAGTTGAATTTCCTGCACTGAGTAAACGGTGATGCAGGTGGAGTTGGTCTGGAGCAAATGGAGAGCGTCCTGCCTTAACGCGTCGACCAACTGCAAGTAGTAGATCTAAAAATGGAATCGCAAGAACTGCGAATGGAAGTAATAGAGGAAGCAATGTTGGCCCTAAAGATTCAGCAGATATCGCGTTGGGATCAACTTGGCCAGTTAAAGTAATGGCTGCAGCTGAAAGCAGTAGGCCTAATAACATCGATCCGCTATCCCCCATAAAAATCTTGGCTGGGCTGATGTTATGGGGCAAGAAACCTAGGCAAATACCCACTAAAACCGCGGTTGTCAGAGATGGTGCTCCCGCACGGCTGAAGCCGTAATCCACCGCTAACAAGTATGCAAAAGCGAAGAATGCGATGCCTGAAATCGCCACGATTCCCGCAGCTAAGCCATCCATTCCATCAATAAAGTTAACTGCGTTGATAACAACTAGAACGATCAAAACAGTTACTAGTTGACCAATACTTGGCGGCAAAGTAATGACACCATTAATGGGTAGCCACAAGATCTGGATTCCATAAATCAACAGAATGCCTGCCACGAAAACTTGTCCTGCAAGTTTAGTTAGCGCATCTAATTGAAAACGATCATCGGCCATTCCTAGCAAAACAATCGCTGTTGAGGCTAAAAAGATTCCTTGTGCTTCATGTCCAAAGGATTTTCCAACTAAAGGAAGATGGTTAACTATTGCAAAGGTCAGCGCCATCGATGCCCACATCGCAACTCCACCCCAACGGGCAGTTGGAACGCTATGAATATCACGATCACGAATTGCAGCCACCGCACCAAAACGAATTGCTTGTGCACGAACTATTGGAGTGATCAAATAACACAACGCCGCTGAAATCAGCAGGGTGATCAGATACTCGCGCATTACAGAACTTTAAGCCTGGTAGATAGGAAAGCGTGCGGTCAATGCATGGACCTCAGATTTAATCGCAGCATGTGTAGATACGTCATCGGTTTTGATTGCACGTGAAATTAAAGTCGCGATCTGCTTCATCTCTTCAACACCCATTCCTTGGGTAGTTGTCGCAGGAGAACCTACGCGAATACCACTCGTGATTCCTGGCTTTTCTGGATCGTAAGGAATTGAGTTCTTGTTCATAACAATTCCTGCAGCGCCACAACGCTCATCAGCAACTTTGCCAGTTACTCCAGTGCTGCGAATATCCATGAGAGCTAGGTGGGTTTCAGTACCGCCAGATACTGCTCGCATGCCCTCTGCTTCAAGTGCCGCAGCAAGTGCTTTTGCGTTAACAATGACATCTTTTGCATATTTTTGATATGCAGGTGTTGCACACTCAGCAAGGGCAATTGCTTTTCCTGCAACTGCGGACATGATCGGACCACCCTGCATTCCAGGGAATACCGCCTTATCAATCGCTGCAGCATGTTGCGCCTTAGCCAAGATCATTCCACCGCGTGGTCCACGCAAAACTTTGTGGGTTGTAAAGGAAACAACATCTGCATAAGGAACAGGCGATGGGATCGCTTTTCCAGCTACAAGACCGATGAAGTGCGCAGCATCCACCCACATGATTGCGCCAACCTCATCGCAAATTTCACGGATCTTTGCGAAATCAACAAGTGATGGGTACGCCGTTGCTCCTGAGCAAATCATCTTTGGCTTTGTGCGAATCGCTTGTTCACGCAATTGGTCGTAATCAATTAATTCGTTATCTTGGCGAACACCATAAGACTCGATGTTGAACCACTTTCCAGAAAAGTTAACTGGAGATCCATGGGTTAAGTGACCACCATGTGCCAAATCCATGGCAAGAACTGTGTCACCAGGCTTTGTGAAGGCTTGATACACCGCGACATTTGCTGACGCACCGGAATGTGGCTGAACATTTGCATGCTCTGCACCAAATAAAGATTTTGCACGATCAATCGCAAGGTATTCAGCCTTATCTACCTCTTCGCAACCACCGTAGTAACGCTTTCCTGGATAACCTTCAGCGTACTTGTTAGACAAGGTCGAACCAAGAGCTGCCAGAACTGCACGCGAGGTGAAGTTTTCAGATGCAATTAACTGCAGATTGGTCTGTTGACGCTTGAGTTCAGATAAAAGAACCGCTGCGATCTCAGGATCCTGTGAGGTTAAAAGATTGAAATCTGGGCCATAGAAGGTTTCGGACATGGCTAAACCCTATCGGGCGGGAAGGTTAAATTCCTGTTGCTCCGGGCACGATGGCTTGAATCTCTTCCAGTGAGATTGCGCCCTCGCGCAGGTATCGCACACCGGTTTCATCTGCCTCAATGACCGTTGAGAGTGGGCCTTTGCGCAGATTTCCGTTATCAAACTTCAATGCCACATCTGATTCAAGAACTAACACATCACCAAGAGATTTTGGCGCGGGCATACCTTTGCGTGCTGCACTTGCAATAGCTAACGGCCCGGTTTGAGAGGCTAATGCTTTAGCAAACTTTGCCTTCGGGATTCTTACACTCACTCGATCTAGTTGATTCCCATCTCCAAGATCCCAGCTCAATCCAAGTTGTGGGCGCAAATTCAAAGACACCATTCCTGGCCAAAACTTTTTCATAAGCGCTTTGATCTCTGGAGTTGTTTCGCGAACAATTCCATCTGTTGTCTTAACACTTCCAACAATTACTTGGGCCGCGGTAAACAATGGGTCTCCACGCAAAACATGCATCGCACGAACTGCATCTTGTCTGAATGCATCACATGCAAATGCGTAGCTGTGCTCCATCGGAATAACGATGATAAAACCATCGGCGATTGCCTTTGCAGCCTTAGTCACATGACGAGAAAGTTCGCCCTTCTTTAAATCAATTTCTTTAGCCATGGCTACCTCCTCACCGCACTTGTCCAACGTGGTCGACCTACTAGGTCATCATGCAGGGCTACCTCTGAAAAATCTACTGCTAACGCTGAAGCGATCGCTGAGCCTTGTTCTTCTGTGTGTTCAATTACTAAAACTCCCCCAGGTTTTAAAAGACGAGCTGCAGCGGTGATGAACTGTTGTGGGATCTCCATACCGGTTGGTCCGCCAAATAAAGCAATATGTGGCTCAAAGCCAGCAACATCTCTGGGTAGCTCTTGTGAATCTGGAACATATGGAGGATTTGCAATAACTACATCACACTTGATGCCGGGCAAAACATCAGCCACATCGCCTTCAACAACTCGAACATTCTCAGCGATAACAGAGACATTTTTCTTAAGCCAGACCAAGGCTTCTGGGCTCTTTTCCACAGCAATTACTCGTGCTGTTGGTGCCTCTGTTGCGATTGCAAGGGACAAAGCACCAGAACCTGCACCCAGATCAATCACACTTACCGGAGCTGGAAGATTTTCAATATGTTGCAAGACCGCTTCCACAAGTAACTCTGACTCTGGACGAGGCACTAAGACTCCGGGGCCAACCTCAATGTTTAAATATCTAAATCCTGCGACACCAGTTAAGTACTGCAATGGTTCAAAGTTCAGGCGACGATCCAATAAATCATAAAACTGTTCCTCTAAAACTTCTTTATCTTCAAAGGCAAGCAAGGTTGATTCGACTAAAACAGGGTTGTGAAGATCCATGCGCGAAATTCCTAGTACATGAGCCAGTAAATGTTCTGCATCAACCTCTGCAATACCAGATTCGGCTAACTGTGATTTTGCATCGCGCAAAATCTCTTTAATGAGCATTTTAGTTTGCGTTCGCCAAACGTGCTGCTTTATCAGCATCGAGCAAGGTTTGGATCATGTCATCTAAATCGCCATTTAAGACCGCGTCTAAGTTATTGGCCTTGTAGTTAACTCGGTGATCGCTAATACGATTTTCCGGGAAGTTGTATGTGCGGATTCGCTCTGAACGATCCACTGTACGAACCTGACTCTTACGTTCTGCAGATGCAGCAGCCTCCGCCTTTTCTTGCGCATCTGCCAAAAGGCGTGCACGCAAAATACGAAGGGCGGATTCCTTGTTCTGTAACTGGCTCTTCTCGTTCTGACATGAAACAACGATTCCAGTTGGCACGTGGGTCAAACGCACAGCTGAATCTGTCGTGTTGACTGACTGCCCACCAGGACCTGATGAGCGATACACATCAACTCGTACATCATTCATGTTCAATTCGACATCGATTTCCTCTGCTTCAGGCAGGATTAAAACACCAGCCGCTGAGGTGTGAATACGCCCCTGACTTTCAGTCTCTGGCACACGTTGCACGCGGTGAACTCCACCCTCAAACTTCAGACGCGCATATGGAGACTCTCCAGGTGCTGCAGTTCCCTTTGATTTAACCGCTACTGAAATGTCTTTGTATCCACCCATTTCACTTTCAGTGGCATCAATGATTTCAACTTTCCAGTTGTGCTTTTCCGCGTAACGCATGTACATACGCAAAAGATCCCCAGCGAACAACGCCGACTCATCTCCACCGGCACCGGCTTTAACTTCTAAAATAACATCACGATCATCATTGGGATCACGAGGCAGTAGCAACTCTTCCAGACGTTCAGCCGCAGCATCACGTGCCGCCTCAAGTGCTGGAATCTCTGCAGCAAATTCAGGATCAACTGATGCAAGCTCTGCAGCTGCTAACAAATCATCCTCTGCAGATTTCCACGCTTTGAAACCTGCAACTACTGGACCAAGTTGGGCATAACGTCTTCCGAGCTTGCGAGCATTTGCTTGATCCTCATGAATAGATGGATCAGCCATCTTGGCTTCAAGTTCGGCGTACTCACGCACCATTTCATGTGCTGATGCAAAGCGATCATTGCTCATCGACTGCTCCTTTCTATTTCAAATTTTCCTTAGACTCATACTTAGTTAAACATTGGGGAAATAAAAAAACCGCTACCGCAACCGTTAAGGCTGCAGCGCGGTTTCTTTAGAAAGCTAGTTGGCCGAAGTCTTGTTCTGCTTCTTAGCGTTATTACCGAAGCGCTCTTCGAACTTAGCCACTCGACCACCAGTATCAAGGATGCGCTGCTTACCTGTGTAGAACGGGTGGCAGACTGAACAAACTTCAACATAGATTGAACCGCTTGCAACTGTTGAGCGAGTTACAAACTTCTCACCGCAACCACAAGTTACTTGGGTCTCTTTGTACTCTGGGTGGATCTCTGGCTTCATGGTTATTCCTTATATTCGTGTTTGGGTCTCATTACTGAGTGAACCAAACGGATGGTTAACAGACCCCAAGGGTAGGCGATAAGCCCACAATTGAGAAATTTACGCTTA
>CAZCDF010000040.1:0-6704 GCA_964497665.1 uncultured Candidatus Planktophila sp.
AACGTGGTGAGACCCCACCAATTCCTGAACGCTCAATTACCAAAGAGCCAAGCGCAGAACTTCGTCCAGATCAAAAGGACTCTGATTCTTTGCCCGACTATGCATTATTGGATCAAGTACTACGTGCCTACGTCGATGAAGACCACGGGTATGAAGCTTTGCTTGCCGAAGGCTTTGATCCTGAACTTGTTCGCCGGGTTATCTCTTTGGTGGACAAAGCTGAATACAAGCGCCGCCAATATCCGCCTGGTACCAAGGTTTCAAGCCGAGCCTTCGGAAAAGATCGCCGTTTGCCGATGACCTCACGCTGGAATGAGAGCTAGTTGCAAACGATTGGCAACTCGCTTAAATAAAGCATTTCAGTAGAATTTGGGCATGCGCTCAATCATCAACTGGTTGTTTACACGAAACCGTGTTGTTGATTTCTGCCTATCAACATCTTGCAGTTGCTGATCTTTGATTTACCTCAGCCACCAATTTAATTTTTCATCTTATTCACAAAATTTAGAGATTAACTAGGGAGAATCATGACAACTTTTAGCAACATCACCGAGGCTTTTGGAAATACACCTCTGGTTCGCATTAACGCAATCAATGATGGTGCAGCCGGAAATGTGTATGCAAAGCTTGAGTTCTACAACCCAAGCTCATCGGTTAAGGATCGCCTTGGTATTGCAATGATCGATGCGGCAGAGGCAAGCGGTGCGCTCAAGCCAGGCGGCACAATTGTTGAAGCAACATCAGGTAACACCGGAATTGCAGTGGCGATGGTGGCGGCTGCTCGTGGATATAAATCAATCTTCACCATGCCAGAGTCAGTGTCAAAAGAGCGCCGCAAGCTCATTCGCGCCTTTGGTGCAGAGCTAGTTTTAACTCCAGCGGGCGAAGGTATGAAGGGTGCGGTTGCTGCAGCTGAAAAGCTTGGCGAGTCTGGTGCTGTTTTAGTTCGCCAATTTGAAAATGAGGCGGGTCCTGCAATTCACTACAAGACAACTGGTCCTGAAATCTGGCGCGATCTTGATGGAAAGGTTGATGCATTTGTTTCAGGAATTGGAACTGGTGGAACCATTACAGGAACGGGTCGCTTCTTAAAGGAAAAGAACCCTGCGATCAAGGTGTTTGGTGTTGAGCCTGCTGCATCGCCAATTTTGAATGGTGGAGCTCCAGGCCCGCACCCACTGCAAGGAATTGGTCCTAACTTTATTCCTAACATTTTGGATCGCACTGTTTATGACGAGATCTTGGATGCAACCGCAGAAGATGCGATGAAGTACGCCCGTCGTGCAGCGGCTGAAGAAGGAATCCTTGCTGGTATCTCATCAGGTGCAACCTTGTGGGCAGCGATTCAGGTTGCAAAGCGTCCAGAGTTTGCCGGCAAGAACATTGCAGTAATTTGTGCATCTGCTGGTGAGCGTTACCTATCAACAGTTCTTTACGAGGATTTGGTTGATTAATTAATGTCTATCTTTAGTCGCATCATTGAAGATCTCGACAACGCGTTGAGCCACGATCCGGCTGCACGTAATCGTTTAGAGGTCGCTCTGGCATACCCAGGTGTGCATGCGATTTGGGGACATCGAATCTCTCACTTCTTATGGAAGCGCGGACTCAAACTAATCGCACGAATTCATTCAAACTTAGTGCGATCTGCAACGGGAATTGAAATCCATCCTGCAGCAACGATTGGCCGTCGCTTTTTTATTGACCATGGCATGGGTGTAGTTATTGGTGCAACATCAATTATTGGTGATGATGTAATGATGTATCACGATGTCACCTTGGGGGCTCGTGGCATTGAACATGGAAAGCGTCACCCCACTATTGGTAATGATGTAATCATCGGTGCCGGTGCTCGAGTTCTTGGAAATGTGACAATTGGATCTGGCTCGCGCATTAGCGCAAATGCGGTCATCACCTCCGACCTAGCCCCAAAAACCCTGCTCGATAAGGCTGATTTCTTCGTAATTTAAGCCAACTATGGCTAGTTAACGCAGGGTCAGTTAACACAGCCGTAACCTGCATTTGTAAGAATGCAGCCATGTCAGCAGATACAAATAAGCAGCAAGAGTTCGTTCTTCGTACATTGGAAGAGCGCAATATTCGTTTCATTCGTTTGTGGTTCACAGATGTTTTGGGCTTCTTGAAATCTGTTGCGATTGCACCAGCTGAACTTGAAAATGCATTTGCCGAAGGTATTGGCTTTGATGGTTCTGCGATTGAAGGTTTTGCTCGCGTTACAGAGTCAGATATGTTGGCAAAGCCTGATCCTGCAACTTTTTCGATCTTGCCGTGGCGCACAGAGGCTCCAGGTGCGGCTCGCATGTTTTGCGATATCGCGATGCCTGATGGTTCATCATCGCCAGCAGATCCACGAAATGTATTACGTCGCACCTTAGATAAAGCGGCAAAGATGGGGTACACCTGTTACACCCACCCTGAAATTGAGTTCTTCTTGTTCAAGAATCCACCTGAAGCAGGTGTTGCACCAGTTCCTGTCGATCAAGGCGGCTACTTCGATCACACGCCAGCAGCGGTGGGACATGACTTCCGCCGCCAAGCGATTACTTTGCTTGAAGCAATGGGCATCAGCGTTGAGTTCTCACACCACGAAGGTGCACCAGGGCAACAGGAAATCGATCTTCGATATGCCGATGCATTAACAACTGCAGACAACATCATGACCTTCCGTCATGTCATAAAAGAGGTTGCGATGGATCAAGGCTTCCATGCCTCATTTATGCCAAAGCCTTTTACAGATCATCCAGGTAGCGGAATGCATACCCACGTTTCACTATTTAAGGGTGAAGATAACGCTTTCTATGATCCATCTGCAGAGTTCAATCTTTCAGCTGTTGGTCGTAGTTTCATTGCAGGATTGATTAAGCACGCACCTGAAATCACTGCTATTACAAATCAATGGGTGAACTCATACAAGCGTTTACATGGTGGGGGAGAAGCACCTGCATTTGCTAACTGGGGGCAAAGTGATCGTGGCGCGCTTGTACGCGTTCCGATGTACAAGCCAAAAAAGGAGAACTCAACGCGCATCGAATTCCGCTCTCCAGACACCGCATGTAATCCATATCTTGCATATGCAGTAATGCTTGCTGCAGGACTCAAGGGTGTTGAAGAAAAGTATGTTTTGAGTGATTCGAATAATCCAGTAGCGCTGCCTTCAAATCTCAATGAAGCAATTATTGAGATGGAAAAAAGTGAGTTAGTACGCGAGACCTTAGGCGAGCATGTATTTGAGTATGTACTTCGCAATAAGCGAGCAGAGTGGCTTGAGTACAGCAGACAAGTAAGCGCCTTTGAACTCGATCGTTACTTGCCAGTCCTTTAGCCTTCGCGTTACCCTTACGCCATGATCAACCGCAGCCTCCTCCTTAGCTGCCGTGGCGGGGCCAAATAACCGGTCCCCTCGCCGCGGGGTTTGTCGTACCGGTTCACCCATGACAAAACCCGCCAATCAAATATCAAGGAGCAAGAAATGAACTTTCCTCACCAAGTACCCTCAAAGATGCCCGTGCATCGCTATGCACCATTTCATCCCGTAGATCTCACCGATCGCACCTGGCCCAACAAAAAAATTACAAAAGCACCTAAGTGGTGCTCAGTTGATCTTCGCGATGGAAATCAAGCACTTATTGATCCAATGGATACACCGCGCAAGTTAGCGATGTTCAAACTTCTTGTTGAAATGGGTTACAAGGAGATCGAAGTTGGCTTTCCAAGTGCGAGCCAGACAGATTTTGATTTTGTTCGCAAGATCATCGAAGAGGATTTGATTCCTGATGATGTTGTTATTCAAGTTTTAACTCAGGCACGCGAGGCGCTGATTATCCGCACCTTTGAAGCCATCAAGGGCTCGAAGCAAGCGATTGTTCACTTGTATAACTCAACTTCGACTTTGCAGCGTCGAGTGGTCTTTGGACTGGATAAAGATGGCATCAAGAAGATTGCAACTGATGCTGCCCAGATTTGTTTAGACCTGATGGCAACTGTTCCTGAGACTAAGGTTTCATTTGAGTACTCACCTGAGTCATATACAGGTACCGAGCTTGAGTTTGCTGTTGAAGTTTGTAACGCAGTCAATGATGTTTGGAAGCCGACCCCACAGTGGAAGACGATTATGAATCTTCCGGCAACTGTTGAGTTAGCGATGCCCAATGTTTATGCCGATTCAATCGAGTGGATGTGTCGCAACTTGAACAATCGCGACAGCGTGATTGTTTCACTTCACCCTCACAACGACCGTGGCACGGGTGTTGCAGCGGCAGAGCTTGGTTATTTAGCAGGCGCGGATCGAATCGAAGGTACGCTTTTTGGAAATGGTGAACGCACCGGAAATGTCTGTCTTGTGACGCTTGGTCTCAACTTAGTTACACATGGCATTGACCCACACATTGATTTCTCAAATATCGATGAAGTTCGTCGCACCGTTGAATACGCCAATCAATTACGTGTTCCAGAGCGTCATCCATATGGTGGAGATCTTGTGTTTACCGCTTTCTCAGGTTCACACCAAGATGCGATCAAAAAAGGATTTGATCACTTAGCTCGTGATGCTAAAGCGGCCGGTAAAGATGTCCGTGATCACACCTGGGCTATTCCATATCTACCAATCGACCCATTGGATATTGGACGCTCATATGAAGCGGTAATTCGTGTGAACTCTCAATCAGGTAAGGGTGGCGTTGCTTACTTAATGAAGAACGAGCATCACCTTGATCTACCTCGACGTTTACAAATTGAGTTTTCAAAGAATGTTCAGGCTAAAACCGATGCAGAGGGCGGCGAGGTAAGTGCTGAAGATCTTTGGAACATCTTTGAGGATGAGTACTTACCAACTGATAGTGCTCCCTGGGGACGTTTCCGACTTAAGGGATTGTCGCAAAGCTCGGTACTTGGTGAAGATGTCTACCTAACGGTTTCACTTACTGATCGTGGTCAATTACATGAACTTAAGGGACAAGGCAACGGTCCTATCGCTGCCTTCTGCAATATTTTGCAGGCATACGGTGTCGATGTTCGAGTACTTGATTACTTTGAACATGCATTGTCAGCGGGTGGAGATGCATCAGCTGCGGCATATCTTGAGTGCGCAATCGATGGAGATGTCTTCTGGGGCGTTGGAATCGATCCAAACACCACAACAGCAGCGCTAAAAGCTGTCGTGTCTGCGATAAACCGCGCAATTCGCTAGTCCACACACTACCTTTACCCGTATGAGTTTGTACCGGGATGAGGCAATCGTCCTGCGCACCCAAAAATTAGGTGAAGCCGATCGCATCATCACAATGCTTACTCGTGATCATGGGCGAATTCGCGGAGTAGCAAAAGGTGTTCGGCGTACAAAGTCAAAGTTTGGTGCGCGGTTAGAACCTGGCAGCCATGTTGATATTCAGTTGTACACCGGCAAAACCTTTGACACCGTTACACAAGTTGAAGCTCTCATGAATTACGGAGAAGCACTTACAGAGGATTACCAACGCTGGACTATTGCAGCAACAATTCTGGAGGCGGCAGAGCGCTTTACAAGCCAAGAAAATGAACCTGCTTTACAAGAGTTTCAATTAGTAGTCGGTGGCATGAAAGCTCTAGCTGAAAATCGTTACGAGCCTTTGCTGATTCTCGATGCATTTTTATTGAGATCGCTTGCAGTTGCCGGGTATGCGCCATCGATGACAATTTGTTCTCGGTGCGAAAAGCCAGGGCCCCACAGATACTTTTCATTAGTTGGTGGCGGATCGGTCTGTGCCGATTGCAGACCTTCTGCCTGTGCAACACCTGCACCTGAAACCCTTGAACTCATGGGTGCGCTACTGAGTAGCGATTGGGATGTAGCGACAGCAAGTGAAGGAAGGCATCGCCGAGAGGCTAGTGGTTTGATTGCTGCTTATTTACAATGGCATCTAGAGCGCGGTTTGCGTTCATTACCAATGGTGGAGCGGGTATGACAATCAAGATTCCTCATCACGTTGCAATCGTTATGGATGGCAATGGACGCTGGGCACAAAAACGAGGCTTACCACGCACCGCAGGACATGAAGCAGGCGAAGCCGCGCTATTTGATGTTGTAGAAGGTGCCATTGAATACGGCGTTAAAGAGATTAGTGCGTATGCGTTTTCTACTGAAAATTGGCGACGTTCACCTGATGAGGTGAAGTTCTTAATGGGCTTTAATCGCGATGTGATTCGTAGACGTCGAGATCAGATGAATGAGATGGGTGTACGCATTCGCTGGATAGGACGTCCAAAGCGTTTATGGAGCACAGTGATTAAAGAGCTCGAAGAAGCAGAAGAATTAACCAAAAAGAACAAAGTGCTTACCTTAAACATGTGCGTAAATTACGGAGGACGTTCAGAAATAGTTGATGCCGCAACTGAACTTGCCCGAGATGTTAAGCGTGGAAAAATCAAAGCCGATGCAATTACTGAAAAGGTGTTCGCTAAGTATTTAGATTCGCCACAGATGAGCGATGTAGATTTATTTCTGCGTTCATCGGGGGAGCAGCGCACCAGCAACTTCTTGCCCTGGCAAAGTGTTTATGCAGAGTTTGTCTTTATGGATGTGCTGTGGCCAGATGTCACTCGCAAAACTTTGTGGAAAGCGATCGAGGAGTATTCATCAAGAGATAGAAGATTCGGAAAAGCGTAAAAACTAGCACTTGGAGCAGATGCCAAAGATCTCGGCTGTATGA
>CAZCDF010000041.1:0-6636 GCA_964497665.1 uncultured Candidatus Planktophila sp.
AAGAAGGGCCGCTCATGAATAACATCGAAATCGCCCCAGGAAAGCGCGCTCGCACCGCTTACTCCTTTGATGACATTGCAATTGTTCCTAGCCGCCGAACTCGTGACCCAGAAAATGTTTCCACTAACTGGCAGATCGATGCTTATAAGTTTGAACTACCGATGATGGCCGCTCCAATGGATTCAGTGGTTTCACCTGAAACCGCAATCACTATTGGAAAGCTTGGCGGCTTGGGTGTTCTCAACCTTGAAGGATTGTGGACTCGCTATGAGGATCCCCGAATTCCATTGGGCGAGATCGCATCGATGCCAGACAAACATGCAACAAAGCGCATGCAGGAGATTTACAACGCCCCAATTCGACCAGAGTTGATTAAGGATCGCATTCAGCAGATTCGCGATGCAGGTGTGACGGTTGCAGCATCGCTATCACCTGCACGTACTGCAGAGTTTCATAAAGCGGTTATCGCAGCTGGCGTCGACATTTTTGTTATTCGCGGTACCACTGTTTCAGCAGAACATGTTGCGGCAGAAAATGAGGCCCTCAACCTCAAGAAGTTTATTTACGAACTAGATGTTCCAGTAATTGTTGGCGGTGTTGCAACATCAACTGCAGCGCTTCATTTAATGCGTGCAGGTGCAGCTGGAGTATTGGTTGGTTTCGGTGGCGGTGCTACACATACAACTCGCAAGGTATTAGGAGTTGAAGTTCCTATGGCATCTGCTGTTGCCGAAGTTGCCGCTGCTCGCCGTGAGTACCTCGATGAATCAGGTGGACGATATGTTCATGTAATTGCCGATGGTTCTGTAGGTAGAAGTGGAGATATCGCTAAAGCAATTGCATGTGGCGCAGATGCTGTAATGATGGGATCTCCATTGGCTAAAGCGGTTGAAGCACCAGGTCTTGGTTGGCACTGGGGATCAGAGGCTCACCACCCAGTTCTTCCACGCGGAGAGCGGGTTAATGTTGGAACTGTTGGAACTCTTGAAGAGATTTTGCTTGGACCTTCACATACATCAGATGGTTCTATGAACTTGTTTGGCGCACTTCGCCGTGCCATGGCGACCTGTGGCTACTCAGATGTTAAGGAGTTCCAGCGCGTAGAGGTTCTTATTCATCGTGGCTGAGGTTCGCGGAGTACTGGTCGTTGATTTTGGCGCACAGTACGCACAATTAATTGCTCGTCGTGTTCGCGAAGCACATGTCTTTTCCGAGATAGTTCCATCCTCAATTACCGCAGCTGAAGTAAAAGGGAAGAATCCTTCGGCAATTATTTTATCTGGCGGACCAGCTAGCGTTTATGCAGATAAAGCCCCAAAGATTGATGTTGGTATCTTCACTTTAGGGATTCCTGTCTTTGGAATTTGTTATGGATTCCAAGCAATGGCCGCGGCTCTTGGTGGGGTAGTTAGCCAAACAGGTAAATCCGAGTTTGGTCGCACAGATACAACTGTAGTCACGACATCTAAGTTGTTTAAAGGATTGCCAGCGCAGCAGAAGGTGTGGATGTCACATGGTGATGCAGTTTCACAGGCACCAGCAGGATTTACCGTATGTGGTTCAACCTCAGATACGCCCATCGCTGCCTTTGAAAATGAGAGTGGATTATTTGCAGGGGTTCAATTCCACCCTGAAGTTTTACATAGCGAGCATGGCCAAGCTATTTTGCAAAACTGGTTAGTCAATATCGCTAAGTGTGATGCAACCTGGACTACAGCAAATATCGCAGAGACAGAGATTGCAAAAGCTAAAGCGGTAATCGGCAGCAAGAAGGTTATTTGCGGCTTATCTGGGGGAGTTGATTCAGCGGTTGCAGCAGCGATCATTCAAAAAGCTGTGGGAAATCAGTTGACATGTGTTTTTGTTGATCACGGGTTGCTCCGTAAGGGCGAGGCCGAACAGGTAGAGCGGGATTTTGTTGCCTCAACTGGAGTTCAACTTGTAGTTGTTGATGCAAAGAAACAGTTTTTAGATGCCTTGAAAGATGTAACTGATCCCGAAGAAAAACGAAAGATAATTGGCCGGGAATTTATTCGATCATTTGAATCTGCTGCGCGAAAAATTGCCTCAGGCGGAGAGGTTGAATTCTTGGTTCAAGGAACTTTGTATCCAGATGTTGTGGAGTCTGGCGGCGGAACAGGAACGGCAAATATTAAGTCACACCACAATGTTGGTGGCCTACCTGATGATCTGCAATTTACTTTAATAGAACCTCTTCGCACCTTGTTCAAAGATGAGGTTCGCCAAGTTGGATTAGAACTTGGATTGCCTGAAGAGATTGTGTGGCGCCAACCATTCCCAGGTCCTGGACTTGGAATTCGTATTATCGGCGCTGTTACCCAGGATCGTTTAGATTTATTGCAAGAGGCTGATGCAATTGTGAGAGCAGAGTTAAAATCCGCTGGGCTAGATCGTGATATTTGGCAGTGTCCCGTTGTGCTTTTAGCCGATGTTCGCAGTGTTGGTGTTCAGGGGGATGGCCGCACCTACGGCCACCCGATAGTTTTGCGCCCAGTATCCTCCGAGGATGCAATGACCGCAGATTGGTCACGGTTGCCCTATGAGGTGCTTGAAAAGATTTCAACCCGCATCACAAATGAGGTTCGAGGGGTCAATCGAGTAGTGCTGGATGTAACCAGCAAGCCACCTGCCACCATTGAATGGGAATAAATTAAGGGTTTTCACAGGGTTTCGATTTACCATTAGGCCATGTCAAAGGGAGTTCAAGTGAAGAGATTGATCGTTGTAGCAGTTTCAATTGCTGCACTGTCTGCTTCAACTTTAGTTGTATCTCCTACTGCATTTGCAAATACAAAAAGTAAATCAGTTAAGTCTGCAAAAGTTTCCGAAATCAAGTGTGCAAAAACTAGGGCAGTAGGACACACGCCTCCTTCGATTGCACCCGCAGATAAAGTTTTAAAGCGTTTTCCACGCACCTTCACATTGGTAACAAATTGTGGAAACATCGTAATTACAACAGTCGGTGCAAAAGCTCCGATCACAGTTACACAATTGGCGACCCTTGCACGTGGTGGATACTTCAACAACAGTTTGTGTCATCGCTTAACAACTAAAGGTTTGTACGTCTTGCAATGTGGAGACCCAACAGCGACAGGTGCTGGCGGACCAAACTTCACCTACCGTGATGAAAACCTTCCTGCCGAAGGCTTGAACAACTATCCAGCCGGAACAGTTGCAATGGCTAATTCAGGACCTGGAACAAATGGAAGTCAGTTCTTCTTAGTATTTGCGGATACAACTTTGGGTGCAAATTACACAATTTGGGGAACGATCACACAAGGTTTGGATATTGTGAAAGCAATTGCAAAAGCTGGCGTTAAGGGCGGTGGCGTAGATGGTGCGCCTAATCAGCCAATTGCAATTAATCGCGTAAGTGTTTCAAACTGAATTTAATTCGCCAAACAGTTTTAAGCGGTATGTACAATCTTAAAAGCTTCAGCGATGCGACCTTCTGGAAGTCCACCCATACTTGCGTTGCGTTGACCCCATTCACGAACCATCTTTTCTAAATCCTTATTGTGCGCAGTTTGCGATGCGTGCGCGTGCAGGGCTGCCATCTTTAAATCAAAGGTGTCGGTGATATCGACCCAATGATCAGGTTGGGCAAAACCAGAGACCCAAACCTCTTTCACGCGCCAAGGCTGTAGACCTTCTTTTTCTAGCAAATCAGTGAAAGCAAAAGGGTTACGAGCATCAGGATAAACAGCTTGAATTGTTGCTTCTCCTGCCGCTAGATGATCTGGATGACTTGCTCCAATTCGATCCCAGTTACGTTCCGGGCTTTGGCACACGATTCGATCCGGTTGTGAAATTCGAATCTGTCGGACAATATCTTTGCGAAGTTGAAGAGTTGCTTCTAAATGTCCATCAACATAATTTAAGAAAGTTATGTCAGTGACACCAATGGCTGCGCCCGCAGCACGTTGTTCGCGCTGACGGATCGCTGGCATTTCCTCTTTAGTAAAACCAGACTCTTCTCCACCTTGATCACCATTTGTACAAAAGACGTAGGCGACTTCAATTCCCTTTTTTACCCATTGGGAAATTGTTCCCGATGCTCCAAAATCTGAATCGTCAGGGTGGGCGTTGACGACCAAAACTCGCTTGATCTCGGTATCTGCGATCGGTTCCATGCATGAAGCCTAATAGACTCAGCGGTATGTCTGAAATCGATCCACTCATTGAGGGACTTAACCCTCAACAAGCGGAGGCGGTTACACATGCAGGTGGCCCATTGCTTGTGGTTGCAGGTGCTGGCTCTGGAAAGACTCGAGTTTTAACCCGTCGAATCGCATATTTAATGTCGCGCAGACATGTTGCTCCTTATCAAATCCTTGCGATCACATTTACAAACAAAGCAGCCGGCGAGATGAAGGAGCGTGTGGCAGAACTTGTGGGGCCGATTGCAAAGTCAATGTGGGTCTCAACATTTCACTCTGCCTGCGTTCGTATCTTGCGACAAGAGGCAACACGACTTGGCTACAGCAACTCATTTAGCATTTATGACTCCGCTGATTCGCAGCGATTGATAACGATTGTGGCCAAAGAGCTTAACCTTGATCCAAAGCGATACCCAGCGCGACAGTTTCAGTCCATGATTTCTAATGCAAAGAATGAGTTACTGGGCCCACAGGATTATTTAAATACCACCACAAATCAATTTGAGCAGGTGGTTGCCGATGTTTATGCGGTGTATCAACAACGTTTGATGCGAGCCAACGCCATGGATTTTGATGATTTGATTCTTAAAACGGTAGAAGTCTTACAACGCTTTCCAGAAGCTAAAGCACGATTTAGATCACGGTTTCGACATGTTCTGGTTGATGAGTACCAAGATACAAACCACGCTCAGTACATCCTGGTCAAGGAGTTAGTAGGAAGCGATCTTGAGGGTCAGCCACCTGCCGAATTATGTGTAGTGGGAGATGCCGATCAATCAATCTATGGATTCCGTGGCGCAACCATTAGAAATATCTTGCAGTTTGAGCTTGATTACCCAAATGCTCGCACAGTGCTACTAGAGCAAAATTACCGCTCTACTCAAAACATTCTCAACGCGGCAAATGCGGTCATCACTCAAAATGAGAGTCGTAAAGAAAAGAATCTATGGTCTGAAGCTGGCTCTGGTGCACCTTTAGTTGGATATGTCGCAGAGAGCGAACATGATGAGGCTAATTTCATCGCCGATGAGATTAGATCCTTGCAAAGAGAAGGCGTCTCTTCACCTGGCGATACCGCAATTTTCTACCGAACTAACGCTCAATCTCGTGTCTTTGAAGAAGTCTTTATGCGAAGCGCACTTCCGTACAAGGTTGTAGGAGGGCTCCGCTTCTATGAGCGCCGTGAAGTAAAGGATCTACTGGCTTACCTGCGGGTGTTAGCAAATGTGGAGGATGAGATTTCGCTTCGTAGAATCATCAATGTACCAAAGCGTGGAATCGGAGATACATCCCTGGACTATGTAGATCTCTACGCTCGCGATAACAACATCTCATTTTGGCAAGGCTTACTTCGCTGCAGCGAGATCGGATCTGTTCCGGCACGGGCTTCCCAGGCCATCAATGAATTTACTTCGATGATCAGCGCATTAGCGGTCTTGGTTGAGGCAAAAACCAAGCCTTCAGTAATTGTTGAAGCCGCTCTCGAGCAATCTGGTTTGCTCAAAGAGCTTATAGATAGCACGGATCCACAAGATGAAGTGCGCGTTGAAAACCTTAAGGAACTTGTAGCGGTTTCTATGGAGTATGAAGAGAGACCCTTTGAAGAACTTGGTGAAGATGAAGAGATCTCACTTGCAGGATTTCTAGAAAAGGTTTCATTAGTGGCAGATGCCGATGAGATTCCAGAAGGTGAAGATCATGGTGGAGTTGTAACAATGATGACGCTTCACACCGCTAAGGGTCTTGAATTTCCAACTGTGTTTTTAACAGGTATGGAAGATGGAATTTTTCCTCATTCACGTACCTTGGGTGAAAAGGATGAGATCGAAGAAGAGCGACGCCTTGCATATGTTGGTTTAACACGTGCACGACAACGTCTTTATATTTCACGTGCCGAATACAGATCGACATGGGGAGCACCGAATTACAACCCTCCATCACGATTCCTCGACGAGATCCCTGAAGATGTTATTGAATGGCGAAATCAATCGCGCACATCGGTATCTCCTTCTCTGGTGAAAAAATCCAGAACCGCCACCGCACCTCCTCCTCGTGCAACTGGCAAGAAGAGTGTTGCCATGGAGCTAGCGGTTGGGGAGCGTGTGTCACATGACACATTTGGTTTGGGCACCGTTGTTTCGGTGGCGGGGGCGGGAGATAAGGCTGAGGCGACAATTAACTTCGGCCAATACGGCGAGAAGCGTTTGCTGCTGCGTTATGCACCCGTTGAGAAGCTCTAGGATTACCCTCATTAGCGCATCAGAACTGAACTGATTGGAACCCCAGTGGATCTCTTTGAATACCAAGCCCGAGACATCTTTGAAAAGCATGGAGTACCTGTTTTAGCCGCAAGCGTTGCAACAACCGCGGATGAGGCAGAGAAAGCGGCAACCACTATTGGCGGAAAGGTTGTCGTTAAGGCACAGGTCAAAGTTGGAGGACGTGGAAAGGCTGG
>CAZCDF010000042.1:0-6526 GCA_964497665.1 uncultured Candidatus Planktophila sp.
ACAATCGTCGTAAAGGATTTCATTTAATGAGTTTGCTCGCAGATCGCTACGCATCGGCTGCGATGCGTGAAATCTTTTCCCCAGAGGCAAAGATTGTCCTAGAACGTAAGTTATGGATTGCGGTCATGCGTGCTCAGTCAGAACTTGGGCATGTTATTGCCAAGGATGTAATTACAGCTTACGAAAATGTAATTACAAAGGTTGATTTAGCCTCTATCGATAAGCGTGAGAAAGTAACTCGCCATGATGTAAAGGCCAGAATTGAGGAGTTCAATGCATTAGCTGGCCATGAGGCGATTCATGCCGGAATGACTAGCCGTGATGTAACTGAAAATATTGAAGCACTTCAGATTCGCCAAGGTTTAGATTTGGTTCACACCAAGGTTGTTGCACTTCTGGCACGCCTTGCTGAGGCATCTGTTAAATATGCAGATCAACCAATTACTGGTCGCTCACACAATATACCTGCACAGGTAACAACTCTTGGTAAGCGCTTTGCAACTATTGCCGAAGAGCTTCTTTTTGCTTACGAGCGTCTAATCGCTTTGCAAGGTCGTTATCCAATGCGGGGAATCAAGGGTCCGGTTGGAACAGCGCAGGATTCCATTGATTTATTAGGTAGTTCAGCGGCCCATCAGGCTTTGGAACAAGCAATTGCGAAGGAGTTTGGATTCAGCAATCTTCTTGATTCAACAGGTCAGATTTACCCGCGCTCTCTTGATTACGATGTTTTAACAACTTTAGTTCAACTTGCTTCAGCTCCATCTAACTTAGCGACGGCAATTCGTTTAATGGCTGGTTCAGAGCTAGTGACAGAAGGTTTCAAATCAGGTCAAGTTGGCAGTAGTGCAATGCCACACAAGATGAATACCCGTTCCTGTGAGCGAGTAAATGGTTTAGCGGTTGTACTGCGCGGTTATGCATCGATGATCAGCGAGCTTTCAGGAAATCAATGGAATGAAGGAGATGTTTCTTGCAGCGTTGTTCGACGAGTTGCAATCGCTGATTCTTTTTACGCATTTGATGGATTGATGGAAACTATTTTGACCGTGCTGGATGAGTTCGGAACTTTCCCTGCATTGATAAATGCTGAACTAGAACGTCAGCTTCCATTTCTAGCAACAACAAAGATTTTGATGGCAGCGGTAAAGGCTGGAGTCGGTCGCGAAGTTGCACATGAAGTAATCAAAGAACATGCGGTTAAAGCAACGATTGCAACTCGTGAAGGTAAGGCAAATACATTCTTTGATGATGTAGCTGCAGATGTACGAATTCCACTCGACCGTGCCGCGCTCGATCAATTAATCGGTCAACCTTTAGATTTTGCAGGAGATGCTCAACAACAAGTTGGTCGTGTTGTTAATCGAGTAAATCTGATTACCAATAAGTTTAAAGAGGCTTCACAGTATTCAGCTGCTTCTATTCGTTAAGCGATAATAAAAGTGCGCGATCCCGTTATTTTGGAACAAGTAAAAACAACGTTGAATGCATTGACGGTAAAAGCCCCAGGACGAGCGATTGAGGTTCGAGTTCCTCCATACGCCGCGGTTCAATGTGGCGAAGGGCCGACCCACACTCGTGGAACCCCGCCCAACACCATTGAGATGGATGCTCAGACCTGGCTAGCCCTAGCCTCAGGCGAGCTCTCCTGGGATCAAGCGGTGGCCAGCGGAGCGGTTTTAGCCTCAGGGTCACGGGCTGATCTGGCTCAATTTCTGCCCCTTTAGCCAATAAAAGCCGGTGGAAGGTAGTAGCCAAGCGCGATAACCTACCTCCCTGACGCATAGCAATTAGTGAAGGAGGTCGCCCATGGGTCGCGGCCGCGCAAAAGCAAAGCAAACTAAGGTTGCACGCGATTTGAAGTACAACGCGCAAGATATGGATTTAGATCGTCTTGCCAAGGAGCTTCATGGCGAAATTGATACACCCTCACGCAAGGATGATGATGATCCATTTGCTGAGGGCAACTACATTCCACGGGCGTGAGACCTACACCGTACGTAGCTTCACTTCGCGTTTACGAACCTCTCTCTGCATTTGAACCTGCAGATCGTTTACGTTGGCAAAGTTTAGAGGTCGATCCTTTTTCATTTAATAAAGAGGAGGAGTTAGCGTTACATCGTGTTGTTCAACCTGAGCCACCAGCAGGCCGACCCGATGGTGTTCATCTCTACGATCGTGATGGAGTTCGTTATGTTGCACCGTGGGCAACGGCAACACGATGTTGGGCAGCGCTTGATAACTTTAAGGATTCACTTCCGAGCAGCGTAGTTCCATTTTTTGTTTCATCTGCAATAGAAGATGTTATTACGGCAGGTGTAGATCTACTGGAAGACAAAGTTCCTCATATATTGAATGAGACATGGATAATTCCTCCGCGTTGGTTCATCTTATTTTCACCTGATGAAAGAACTCGTGGCAAAAACGCTGATGGTTTTTATTCACGTGCAATGACAAGTATTGCTAATGCAAAGCAACGATGTGGTGAAGCGCACGATGCGGTTGTTAATGCTTTTGGTGAAGGTCCAGTAGAGCAAGATTTAGAGAATCTACTTGCCTGGCTAGAAATGTTTCACCCAGAATCATTAGTTGAACTTGATTATGGTGGGTTGGCAAATTACATGGATAGAGCCCTACGAGATTCCGGTGAAGATGGACTTGAATCAGATTCTTCAATTGAGGATGTCACCCAATCAGTTGCAGGTCTTGCTGCATCCGATGGAATGGCGGCAGGTATTGGATATCAACGTCTAATGTCCCGTTGGCGCTTAGTTCAAGCCTATGAGCAGGCCTCGTAGGTATTGCTTCACGCTGAATAAATCGCAATACTTCACCCCAATACGGTCCAAAACGGACAGGCCGCCCATAAGCAATAAAAGATGATTGAAGGAGTCACGATGAACCGCATCCCCGATGCTGAAGTTCTTTTGACCCCTAAAGAGGTCGCACAACGTTTTCATGTAAATCCAAAGACAGTCACACGCTGGGCAAAAGCTGGAAAGTTAACTGCGATCCGTACATTGGGTGGGCATCGTCGCTATCGTGAATCTGAAGTTCTTGAGAGATTACGCGAATACAAAGAATCAAGCTCTTAGCAGTAGGATTAACTCATGGCCGATAAGAATGATGACATGAAAGCAAGAATGCTTGCTGCCCTTGAAGCTAAGAAAAAGAAGCCAGGTGCACCAGGTACTCAAAACCATTCTGAAACCGGATCAAAGATCCGCGGCGGACAACGCAGCGGTGGTGCACCACAGGTGCAACGTAAAGCAGGTCCTTCAGGATCAGGTTCTGCTGGCTAAAGTTTTACAACAGACCGCGACGCTTCAACAGCGGCTCGATCTTTGAGTCACGTCCGCGGAAGTTGCGGAACATCTGCATTGAATCAATTGATCCACCGCGACCAAGAAGCGTGTTCTTAAAGTGTTCGCCATTTTCCCGCTTTAAGCCACCATTTTCCTTAAACCAATCAACGGTGTCTGCATCCAATACCTCAGACCAGATGTAGCCGTAGTACCCCGATGAATAACCACCAGCGAAGATATGGCTGAAGTAGGTAGAGCGATAACGTGTAGGCACGGGTGAGAAATCAAGACCATAATCCTTAATTGCTTGAGCTTCAAAGGCCTCAACATCACTAACCTTCGCCGCTTCTTCGGTGTTTAGTGAGTGCCATGCAAGATCCAACACAGCTGCAGCCAAATAACTCGTTGTTGCATGTCCTTCATTAAAGGTGCGTGCAGCGTTTAAGTTATCGATCCACTCTTGTGGCAACTTTTCGCCGGTTTCATGGTGGCGGGCATAGTTTTCTACTACCTCAGGCCACAAAATCCACATCTCATTTACTTGTGATGGGAATTCAACGAAGTCGCGTTGAACACTTGTTCCTGAAACTCGAGGGTATTTCACCTGTGACAAGAAGCCATGGATTGCGTGACCAAACTCGTGAAACAAGGTGGTGGTCTCATCGTAAGTTAGGAGAGTTGGCTTACCTGCAGGAGGTTTTGGAATATTCAAGTTGTTAACAACAACTGGAAGTTGATTAAAGAGAAAGTTTTGATCAACTAAGTTATTCATCCAGGCTCCACCACGCTTTGAATCACGGGTGTAGAAGTCTCCGATAAACAAACCAACCTTTGATCCATCCGCATTATTGATTTCAAATGCGCGAGCCTCAGGATGATAAGTAACTAAATCTGGGCGCTCCTTAAATGTGACACCAAATAACTTATTAGCTGCAAAAAAGACACCATCATGAAGGACTCGTTCAAGTTCAAAGTATGGTCGCATCTTTGAGGTATCAATGTTGTACTTTTCTAAGCGAACCTTCTCTGTATAGAAGCCCCAATCCCAACTTTCAATATCTGTTCCAGCTGATTTCTTTAGATCTTCTGCTTCAGCCTTGGCATTGCGCACAGCGGCTGGAGCAATTTTGCGAAGCATCGCATGCACATTGTCTGGGTGCTCAGCGGTCTGCACTGCAATTACATGCTCGGCATGAGTTTCTTTGCCAAACAACTTTGCACGTTCTGCGCGCAGCTTTACCATCTTCAGCAGGACAGGCTTATTGTCATTGTCATTTGCTCGGTTTGCCTTCAGAAGTGAGGCTTCCATGATCTTCTTGCGAAGCCCACGGTTGGTAAGAGAATCCAGCACTGGATTACCAGTGAAGTTCACCATTCCGATAAGCCACTTACCATCATGTCCGCGCTCCTTAGCAGCAGCCGCTGCCGCTGCGATTTCATTCTCGCTTAGGCCATCTAACTCTTCAATACTTTCAACTAAAACAGCTAAATCATTGGTATCTGCCAAAACATTCTTTGAAAACTGAGTTTCAAGGGATGAAAGCTCTTCATTGAGCTCTTTCAGGCGTGCACGCTGTGCATCTGTTAAATGTGCTCCAGCATGGATTAAATCCTTGTAGTACCGCTCAAGTAGCCAGGCATCTTCGCTGTTGAGACCAAGTGATTCACGAGCATCGTAAAGATCCTTAATCCGCTTGAAAAGTGCAGGATTTAAATTAATTGAATCCTGATGCGCAGCAAGTTTTGGCGCAATCTCTTCTTCAATCGCATCTAGCGCATCATTAGTGTCACTCGAAGACTTGTTATAAAAGACAAGCAACATGCGCATCAAGTACTGCCCACTCTTTTCGAGAGCAACAATTGTGTTCTCAAATGTTGCTGCCCCTGGGGTATCAAGAATTGCCTGAACCTCAGCTAACTGTTCTGCGCATCCTTCGTAAAATGCGGGCAGGTAGTGCTCCTCTTTAATCTGAGCAAATGGTGGCAGCTCGTATTCGAGGGTGCTTCGCTGGGCAAATGGATTCGCATTAGTCATAACGCGAAACCTATCAATGAATGGAAGTTTTAACGAGGGCGACGACGTCGTTGACTTGAGTTAGGACGCGGACGCTTTCCGCCGTTACGCACTGACTTCTCAACGATTGGCACGATGTAAGGAATACCTGATGGCTCCTGCGCGCCCGTAATCTTCATTAATTCAGTACTTAAAGGTGTAACTCCAACAAACTTAGGGGTCACTCCTGCACGCTGTGTAAGTCCACCGATCGACTTTTGCTGACGTGTAGTCGCAAGAGTGACAACAGTTCCGGCCTCACCCGCACGAGCAGTACGACCTGCACGGTGTAGGTAATCCTTGTGATCTGTTGGTGCATCAACATGCACTACTAGTGAAATTCCATCTACGTGAATACCGCGAGCTGCAACATCTGTCGCAACTAGAGCAGCGTTTGGAGTCTCCTTGAAGAGCGCCAAGGTGCGTGTACGAACAGCTTGTGACTTTCCGCCGTGCAGTGCACCCACTGGAACACCTGCGTGAGCAAGCTTGTCAGCCAAACGATCTGCACCGCGCTGAGTCTTTACAAACAAGATTGTCTTTCCGTTACGTGCAGCAACCTGATTTGTGATGTCATCTTTATCAGTTGGGTTCATAACCAATACGTAGTGCTCCATTGTTGAAACAGAGGCACGGTCGTTTTGTAGTGAGTGAGTCTTTGGATTCTTCAGATACTGACGAACCAATGAATCAACACCACGATCTAGGGTTGCAGAGAACAGTAAACGCTGACCATCAAGCTTTGCCTGATCAAGAATTTCCTTAACAACAGGCAAGAAGCCCATATCTGCCATCTGATCTGCTTCATCAAGAACAGTAATTTGTAGTTGATCTAATTGAACTTCACCCTTGTTAAGTAGGTCGATTAAACGACCAGGTGTAGCAACCAAGATTGCAGTTCCACGACGCATTGCAGTGATCTGCTTTGAGTAAGACATTCCACCGGCAACAACAACTGATTCGTGACCAATTGAACGGGCAAGAGGCATGAGAACCTCATCAATTTGCTGTGCAAGTTCACGTGTTGGTGTTAAAACTAGTGCCAATGGCTTATGAGGCTTTGCAACCTTGCCATTGAGATTGTTTAGAAGTGCTAAACCAAATGCAAGAGTTTTTCCTGAACCAGTTTGTCCACGACCCAAGATGTCATGACCTGCAAGAGCATCTG
>CAZCDF010000043.1:0-6372 GCA_964497665.1 uncultured Candidatus Planktophila sp.
AGGTTGCATCAGACCACTTTGTTACATCGATTCGAACAACATTGTTACCGCTCTTTACAAAGTTAGTAATATCAAACTCTGCCGCAAGACGTGAATCCTTGGTCATACCAACCTCAACACCGTTGATATAGATCAAGGCTACAGATTCGTAACCACCTAGTTGTAGAACTACGCGTTTGCCTGACCAACTTTTAGGTAAATCAAAATCTCTTTCATACACACCAGTTGGATTTTCTTCTGGAACAAATGGAGGTTGTTCCGCAAATGGCATTTGCACATTGGTGTAAATCGGCTTATCGAAAAATACATCCGAAGGTTCCTGCATTGTCCATAAACCTGGAACGGGAATCGAAGCCCAACGCTTGCCTAACTTCTCAGTTGGCTTATGTAACAACTGGAAACGCCAGGTGCCATCTAAAGAGATCTGCTCAAAGTGCTCAATATTGAGCATCGGCAAACGGTTAACGGAGGTGGTCTCGGGGCTCATCCAATAGTTGCTAATCACGTGGGGAAGTCTCTCATTAAGCCCTTGATTGGCAAAAGGTTCTCTTGTTTTTGCGATTTGGCTCATGCCTGCCATAATTACGGCTGCTGTATTCGGGGTAACTCGAAGAGCAGGCCTCTCTAGCTCAGTGGTAGAGCAGCGCACTTGTAATGCGCAGGTCGTCAGTTCAATCCTGACGGGGGGCTCCAGTTTTACCGAAGGAGTAAAAATGTCTAATCACTCCTTTCCACACGAGGCCTTTCAAGGTTTTCTCGCCGCAAATGATGAGTACATCAAGAGTTTTAAATACTCAGGTTTAACCGGTACCGCACAACAAGGTTTAGCGATCGTTACCTGCATGGATTCTCGAATCAACCCACTATCGATCATGGGATTGAAATCTGGAGATGCAAAGATTCTTCGAAATGCCGGGGCGCGTGTAACAGAGGATGTTTTGCGTACCTTGGTTCTTGCAACATATCTATTAGGTGTCAACAAGATTCTTGTCATGCCTCACACCAATTGCCGTATGGCAGAGGTAGATGAAGCAGAAATCCATAAAGAGATTGATTCAAAGTATGGAATTGATACATCCTCGCTTGAGTTCAAAACAGTTCGTGATCAAAAAGAAGCGCTGATTAACGATGTGAAGCTTGTGCGTAGCTACAAACTTCTTAATGCTGGTGTTTCTGTAGGTGGAGCGATTTACGATGTAACGACTGGAAAAATTACTCCGGTAGATTGTTAACTGGATTAAATCTGCGATTTGGCACCATTGTTATTGGATAACTCAAATCCTCTAGGAACTGCATCATTATTGCGATAAAGAGATCTGGTTTTTCCTTCACTAAGGCATGTGAAGTGCCTGGTAGAACGGCAAGTTGACCCAATGGCAGAGCTTCATACAACTCTTGTGTGTGTTTTAGGGTGACCATGTCATCATCACCTGAAACAACCAGTACAGGGCACTGAATCTGCGCTAACTCTTGCTTTGAAATATCAGGTTCAGTTGCCCAAATTTTAAACATCCGCGTGACCTTTTCCAGCAAGGTGTGTGGTGCATCAGGTGAGAACAAGGTGTACTCAGCTAAATCCTCTTCAGAAACTGATGGTTCGCCCATTTCGTAATCAACACCTGAGTAATGAAAGTTTCCACCAATGGAGATAATGGATTTGACTAGATCTGGGCGCTTGATTGCAACCAATAGAGAAATAACCGCACCATCTGAGTACCCCACCAAATGTGCGGGCTCTTTCACAACTGTTTCAAGGTATGCAATCGCTTCACGGGTTTGGTACTCAAAGTGCAAACTTCCTGCCCGGTCAGCGGTAGAACCATGTGCAGTGCGGTCATAGGCAAAGACATGGAAATCATCTTCAAGAGCAGGGACAAGTAGGTAATCCCAACTGGAAGTTTTACTTAAGCCGCCATGGAGCAAAACAACCGCTTCGCCCTCGTTATCCCACTCGTAGCAGTAAAGATCGTGTCCATCGACCTTGAGGTACTCAGGCATTACACCGAATCCATGATGTGTCGATTACCGCGATCAAATGTTAAGTAGTTATAGGTCCAGTCGGCCATAGTGCCGATCTTGTTGCGTCCTCCCAAGAGATAAAACAGGTGGAGCCACAACCAGGCATACCAGGCTGGAATACCTGTCATGCGAAATCTTTTAACTTCAACAATCGCCTTGTGGCGACCAATTGTTGCCATCGAACCTTTATCAACGTATTTGAAAGGCTTTAAATCCTGTCCTGAATTTAGGCTCTTGATCTGTCGTGCAACATGTCGACCTTGTTGCATTGCAACAGGTGCAACCATCGGCAACATACGGCCATTTTCGCCAATAAAACCTGCGATATCACCGATCGCAAAGATGTGAGGGTAGTTCTTTACCTGCAAAGTGTTTTCAACATCGATGCGTGTATTTACCAAAGGCAGATTTAGCTTGGCACCCGTTGGCTCACCCTTTACGCCAGCTGCCCATATTGTTACCTCAGATGGAATCTTGCTTCCATCACTTACATCGATACTGCGCGGCTTAATCTCTTTAACCGCGGTATTCAAATGCACAGTTACGCCAAGTTTTTCAAGATCTTCTTTTCCGCGAGCAGAGAGCTTTTCCGAAAACATCGGCAAGATACGGGGACCGGCTTCAATTAAATTAATCTTGATGTGCGCAGCTGCATGTGCTTGGTCATGCTTGAGTGGCCCACGGACCAACTCTGCAAATGCTCCTGCCATTTCGACACCTGTTGGGCCACCACCAACAACGGAGATTGAAAAAATTGTTTCATCTTCAAATCGGCACAGATCCTCAAAACGACGTAAAACTTCTGCGCGGATAGTTAAAGCCTCATGAACGCTCTTCATTCCTAATGCATGCTCAGCAACTCCAGGAATACCGAAATCGGCGGTTGCAGAGCCCAGAGCAACAACTAGATAATCAAAATCTAAAACCTCGCTGCTATCTAATTTCACACTCTTGTTTTTGTGATCAACAGATATTGGAGTTCCCATTCGAAATTGAATTCCAGTTTTGCGTAGCGCACCACGAATCGGATGAGCAACGTGATCTGCAGCCAAGCCGGCGGTAGATACCTGATACAGCAAGGGCAGAAAGGTTTGGAAGTTATGGCGATCAACAATGGTGACATCGGCAAAACTGGCCATCTTGCGGGCCGCGGTAAGGCCACCAAAACCGGCACCCAGAATTACTACACGAGGCTTCTGGATCGTCTTTTGCATGGGTTAAGTCTAGGCTTCACATCATGAACCCGCCTCTTAGACACCGTAAGTACCTCGTAACAGGGGCATCTGGATATGTAGGTGGTCGATTAGTTCGTGCATTAATTGATGAAAAAGAAGATGTTCGCATTTTGGTGCGCGATAAAACCAAGATCATGGGACAACCATGGGCAACACAGGTCGATATCTGCGAAGGTAGCGCTGAAAACTTTGAAGATTTGCAACGTTCGCTGGAAGGTGTACACACCGCCTTTTATTTGCTGCATTCAATCAACTTAGGGCCACACTTTGATGAGATTGAAAGCGAGATGGCTCGTAACTTTGCTAAAGCCGCAGAACTTGCGGGGGTTTCACAAATCATTTATCTCGGTGGAATCGCAAATGATGTGAACATCAGTAAGCACCTTGCATCTCGTGCGATGACGGGTAGTTCACTTGCCACCACATCAGTTGCAGTATTAGAGCTTCGCGCTGGAATCATTATTGGTTCAGGCTCTGCAAGTTTTGAGATGCTCCGTCACCTCACACATCGCCTTCCAATCATGACGACCCCAAAGTGGGTTATGAACAAAACCCACCCGATAGCTATTCGCGATGTCTTGTATTACCTCAAGGCGGCTGCACGATTAGATCAGCCAGTTAACAAAGTATTTGATATTGGTGGGCCAGAGGTTTTGTCCTACGCCGACATGATGCAAAAATTTGCAAAGTTATCGGGATTAAAAAAGCGTTGGATCATCAAGGTTCCAGTTTTAACCCCCAAGTTATCCAGTTTATGGATTGGTTTAGTTACACCTGTTCCAACGGCACTTGCGCGGCCGCTTGTTGGTTCGCTGATCAGCGAAGTTGTCGCAGATCCTGCAAAAAGTATTGATGCTCTAATTCCAAAGCCTGCAGAAGGTTTGATTGATGTTGAAAATGCTATTCAGTTGGCACTTTCCAAGATCACCACACATAACGTGGAAACTCGCTGGTCTGATGCCACGATGCCAACTGCTCCATGGCAAAAAGCGCAAGGAGATCCTGATTGGGCTGGTGAAATGGTTTTGCGTGATCGCCGTGAAACCGTCACCGATGTAGCAGCGGAAAAAGTTTGGCGCCAGGTAGAACGAATTGGTGGCGATAACGGTTGGTTTGGCTCTGATTTATTGTGGTGGGCCCGCGGAGTTTTGGATCGATTCTTAGTTGGCGGAGTTGGTTTACGTCGCGGACGTCGTGATCCTGATTTCTTGCGTGTGGGTGAGAGTTTGGATTTTTGGAGAGTTGAAGAGCTTGAACCTGGTCGCAGATTAAAGCTGTACGCCGAAATGGTGTTGCCCGGAAAGGCTTGGCTGGAATTTACAGTTACCCGCGAAAATGGAAAGACAAGGCTTGTTCAAGAGGCAACCTTTATTCCTCGTGGTTTAGGTGGACAGTTATATTGGTACGCGGTCTCACCATTTCACTTATTTGTTTTTCCAACCATGCTAAGAAACATAGTTAAGAAAGCTAAGAAGGATGCATGAGTTCACACCTGAAGTAGAGGCACTTGCCGCTGAAATTTTGAAGTACAGCTTGGAACGTTTGAAGGATGATCCACCACTAGATGGTCCACGATCTGCGGAAGATCTCTTCAAAGAGGTTGGAAACACAATCACCGCCAAAGGTTTAGGCGGACATGAAGCGCTTCAGGTATTTACTAATGTTTTAGCTAAGGCATGCATCTCAACTGATCATCCACGGAACTTAGCTTTTATTCCATCTGCGCCAAGTGAGTATGCAAACCTCTTTGATTTAGTAGTTGGTGCAAGTGCGTTGTATGGCGGATCCTGGCAAGAAGGCGCTGGTGCGGTCTATGCAGAAAACCAAGCGATTCAATGGCTTATTGATTTAGCGGGGTTGCCAGCAACTGCGGGTGGAGTATTTGTGCAAGGTGGCACCATCGGAAATCTTTCAGCGCTAGTAGTTGCACGGGCAGAGGCACGTAAAAAGCACACACCTGCCGGCCGTTGGGTAATCGCCTGCAGCGCAGAGGCACACTCTTCAATTGCATCAGCTGCAAATGTTATGGATGTAGATATTCTCAAGATTCCAGTTGATTCCAAGGGTAAATTGCAGGGAGCAGCTGTTGCAGAAGCGATAGATACATTGCATGCAACCACCAGTAATCGTGTCTTTGCAGTTGTTGCAACATCAGGAACGACTAACTTAGGAATTATTGATGATCTCAAAGGTATCGGTAAGGCCGCACAAGACCGTGAGATCTGGTTCCATGTAGATGGTGCTTACGGATTAGCTGCATTGTGTGCACCATCGGTGCGAGCTGATTTTGATGGTGTAGAAAAAGCTGATTCATTTATCGTCGATCCACACAAATGGTTATTTGCTCCATACGATGCCTGCGCACTTGTGTATCGCAACCCTGATTTAGCAAAGCAAGTACATTCACAACATGCCTCCTACCTAGACACATTAAAAGATGATCAATGGTCTCCATCTGATTACGCAATTAATTTAACCCGCAGAACTCGTGGCTTGCCTTTTTGGTTCTCACTTGCTGCACATGGCACCGATGCCTATGCAGAAGCCATGGAACAAACCCTTACCGTTGCAAAAGCTGCTGCTGAGTTAGTACGCAAACACCCGAATTTAGATCTGCTCTGCGATCCTGAGCTTTCAATCGTTGCATTTACTCGTAAGGGTTGGGCAGCTGCTGATTATCAAAAGTGGAGTGATCAATTATTGGAAGATCAGGTGGGTTTTATTCCGCCCTCATCCCACAAAGGCCAACCTATTTTGCGATTTGCAATTGTTAATCCCTGGACAAAAATTAGCGATATTCAGTTAATTCTTGACAGGCTGTAAATCCCACAGTTTTTGCGCATCTCACCTAAGATTGAGCCCATGTCCGCACAAGAAGAGTCAGCGATCAGTACTGGCCTCAGCGACCTCGAAGTTCGTATCCTGGATTTTGAAGGCAATTGGTGGCGTTACGCCGGCGCTAAAGAGGCTGCAATCAAAGAGCTATTTGATCTCACAGCACCCCGTTACTACCAATTACTCAACGATCTGATCGACCGCGACGACGCCCTAGCTGCCTCACCCATGCTAGTTAAGCGCCTTCGCCGCCTGCGTGAGGCCCGTATGGCCACCCGCGTAG
>CAZCDF010000044.1:0-6312 GCA_964497665.1 uncultured Candidatus Planktophila sp.
AAGTACTCTCCCGGTTCGTTTTTTAGTTAGTTTTAACTAAGGCCTAATTCTCCCACGGTTTATTTAAAAAGCAACCCCGCTAGACTGGCGCAATGAGAAAAACCAGGGTTTTTATAGCCTTTTTACTGGTTTTTTCACTCTTTAATGAGGTTTCTCACGCTTCGGACACTATTCCACTGCAATGCATGAATAAAAAGACGTACCAATTACGCACATCTAATGTAATAAAGGGATGTGAAAAAACGGAGGTTTCCTTAGGTGCAGGTGCTATTTCTCGCTCCTTAATTCGGCCTACCGATGTCGATAAACAACTCACATATCGCTTTAAAGCTGCTAAAGCTGCGGCAAAAAAAGAGGGAGTGAGTATTTATATAGTTTCAGGTTTTCGATCCTTAAACCGTCAACAAACTTTATTTGATCAAGCGGTTCGCAAATACGGATCAATAAGTGAGGCAAGCAAGTGGGTTGCACCACCATTGGTTTCACATCACCCATGGGGAACTGCAATCGATGTGAACTATCCAGATGAACCAGTTGGTGCAGGTTGGTTAGAGATTCATGGTTCTAAATTTGGTTTATGCCGAGTATTTGAAAATGAATGGTGGCATTTTGAACCTGTCATTGCACCAGGTTGGAAATGTCCAGCCTTAGTTCCAGATGCGCGTTACAGCAAGGATTAACGAAGGAATAAAGCGCGCAATCTGCGTGAGGTAACGAACAATCCCGTGGCGATCATTACCAAGAAATAACCAATGTGTACCAAAACTCCAGAGGTTAGATTTCCAAACCAGAAGGCGCGAACCATCTCAATTCCATGCCACAGCGGCAGCGCCATGATCACCTTCTCCAACCAATCTGGATAAACGGAGATTGGGTAGAGCGAACCAGAGAATAGGGTCATTGGCAGCAAGACGATGTTGATAAAGCCCATCTGTTGGTAGGTCTTGAAGAAAGAGGTAATCGCCATTCCAAAAGAGGCGAAGCCAAAGGCAACTAAGGAAGCGGCAGGAATGGCCAGGATCGCCCAGAAGCTCGGGGTTAAACCAAGTGCGGTAACCACAGTCAGGAAGCCAAGTGAGTACACAAGGCCTCTAATTAGTGCCCAGGTGATTTCACCTAGTGCAATATCAAGGGGCCCCAGTGGAGTTGAGAGCATGGTCTTATAAAGCTTGGATTCATTGAGCTTCCAGAAAACATTCCAGGTTGAATCATAAATTGCACCATTCATTGCACTGTTTGCAAGCAATCCCGGTGCAATAAATAGCGTGTAATCAATAGTTGTATTTCCTGTAGTTACATCTCCAACTAGATTTCCCATGCCGTAACCAAAAGCTAACAAGAAAAGGACCGGCTCAACAAAACCTGTAACAACAGGAACCCAGTTAGTTGATCTGAAGGCGATCCATCCACGCTCTAGCAAAACATAAGGTCGGCCAGCGTACATAGCGCTAGATTTTCTGCTCTCCGCGATCTCTACAGCGGACTTCACTTTGCCAACCTCTTTTCAAATTGACGGGTTGCAAGGGTTAAGCCAATGACAAGCATGGTAATTAGAAATGTCAGATGAAGGGCGACCATGGTGTTAGAAATACCGTAATCAAAAGCAGCTTCTCGACCTAACTCTGTTGCATGCCACAAGGGAGATATCCAACCAATTGGTTGTAAGTAAATTGGCATTGAAGTGAGCGGGAAGAATGTTCCGGAGAACAAGAACATCGGCATAATTACAAGTCGACCCAAAATGTTGAAGAATTGATCTTCCTTTTCAATCTTTGCTGCTGCAAATAACATGAGAGCACCAAAAGCACCGCCACCAAGTACAGCAATTGGCATAAGCAAGACACTGATACCAAAGTTAACAACATCAAAGGCAAGCAAGAGTATGTAATAAACAGTGACAGAAAAAATGGCACGACATAGCGCAGCTAGATAGACACCAATTGCAATCTGTCGACCGGTGATGGGGGTTGAATTCTGCGCGAAGAAAAGCTTGCGCCATTTAAATCCTTCAATAGTCGGAAATACGGTTTCATCCATAATTCCGGTGATTGCGGTGTTTGCCAGCAAGGCAGGAGCGATAAAAGCTATGTATTTAATGCCATTTGTGCCGCTGGTGCCCGAGCCTTGTTCAACGAGAACGCCAATACCAATACCGATAGCGATTAAGTAAAACAAAGGATTTCCAATATCTACAGCGGCAATAATCGTCCGCCACTTAGACATCGACTTCAAACGTGCTGAAGCTATATACAAAGCTCCAAAACGTTGAATCGTAGGAACATCAATACCCGCGTTCATTCAATCAAAGTTCTTCCGGTGAGACGTAGGAACACATCCTCAAGTGAGCTGCGGCGAACAAGCGAGGTAGTGGGATGAAGCTTCATCGCGGTAATTTGCTCAAGGAGTTTTTCACCATCCTCTGTGTACATCAACAAGCGATCTGGAAGCGTTTCCATTCGCTCACAAATTTGTGCAAGTTGTGGAGCAACCTCTTTATTGCGATCACTTCCAAAGCGAACCTCAAGAACTTCCTTACTTGAATACTGCTTGATTAATCCTGCAGGTGAACCTTCAGCCATAATCGAACCGTTATCCATAACAACAAGACGGTCACATAACTGTTCAGCTTCATCCATAAAGTGGGTTGTCAGGACCAGGGTGACACCTTGCTCCTTAAGGCGGAACAAGCGATCCCACAAAATATGACGTGCTTGTGGATCCAAACCGGTTGTTGGTTCATCAAGCAACAAAATATCTGGTTCGCTGACAAGACCGCGCGCGATTGTTAAGCGTCGCTTCATTCCACCACTTAGCGCTTCAACCTTTACATCACGCTTTTCTTCTAATTGTGCAAACTCAAGTAGCTCTTCAATCTTGTTTTTAATGAATTTCTTTGAAAGACCAAAGTAACGTCCGTAGATGTAAAGGTTTTCACTAACTGTTAGCTCACCATCAAGGTTGTCTTGTTGTGGAACAACACCGAGATGGGCGCGTACAAGCGGACCAAACTGCTCAGGGTCTTTACCTAAAATTTCGACGGTGCCTGATGTGCGGGTGGAGGTGGCGGCTAAAATTCGCATAGTTGTGGATTTACCTGCGCCATTTGGCCCTAGTAGTCCAAAGGACTCACCCTTGGCCACATCGAAGTCGATGCCGTTTACAGCGGTGAAATCCCCGAAAACCTTGGTTAAACCACGTACAGAAATGAGTGGATTAGACATCTCTCTAGTCTACCTGAGTATTGTTTACCTACGTGCGATTCATAAATGAACCTACCCACGACCTCACCTATGACGATGTTTTCATGGTGCCAAGCCGTTCCGAACTTTCATCACGAATGGATGTGGATCTTTCATCCATAGATGGAACAGGAACAACCATTCCGCTAGTAGTTGCAAACATGACAGCTATTGCAGGGCGACGAATGGCAGAGACCATCGCTCGTCGCGGCGGGTTAACAGTTATCCCGCAGGATATTCCACATGGAGTTGTTGACGAGGTAATCAAGTGGGTCAAGCAACGACACCCTTTCTTTGATACTCCTATCACCCTGTCACCTCAATCAACGGTTGCAGATGCGGTTAGCTTGTTGCATAAACGCGCACATGGCGCAGTTGTGGTCGTAGAAAATGGCAAGCCCGTTGGAATTATTACTGAAGAGGATTGCAAGAGCGTTGATCGCTTTACTCAGCTTGGTCAAGTAATGAGTAAGAATTTAACAACTATGCCAGATACATTGGGTGCGCGCGAAGCCTTTGATTTTCTCAATCAACACCGTCATAAGTTGGCTCCAGTTGTTTCAAGCAATGGCGATCTTGTTGGCATTATGACTCGCCTTGGAGCGCTGCGCGGAACTTTGTACTCACCAGCAGTTGATGCACAAGGGCGTTTACGAATTGCAGCAGCGGTTGGAATCAATGGAGATGTTGCTGCAAAGGCTGCAGCGTTAATTGAATCTGGCGCTGATGTTTTAGTTGTAGACACAGCACATGGTCACCAAAAAAAGATGCTGGAAGCGTTGGCAGCTATTCGCTCGATTAATCCAAAGGTTCCAATCGTCGCCGGAAATGTTGTAACAGCCCAAGGAGCCCATGATTTAGTGGAGGCTGGAGCAAACATCGTCAAGGTTGGCGTTGGCCCAGGAGCGATGTGTACGACTCGCATGCAAACAGGCGTGGGACGCCCACAATTTTCAGCGGTCTTGGAGTGTGCCGCCGAGAGTAAGAAGTTAGGTGCACATGTGTGGGCAGATGGCGGAGTTCGTCATCCTCGTGATGTTGCACTCGCTTTAGCAGCTGGTGCATCACAAGTAATGATTGGTTCCTGGTTTGCAGGAACATATGAATCACCTGGAGATTTACAAAGTGATGCAAATGGTCGTCTGTACAAGGAATCATTTGGAATGGCCTCTGCACGCGCAGTGGCTGCACGAACTTCTAAGGAAGATGCTTTTGATCGCGCTCGCAAAGCATTATTTGAAGAGGGAATTTCTACTTCGCGTATGTTTTTAAATCCTGCACGACCAGGTGTTGAGGATCTTTTGGATGAAATCATTGCCGGGGTTCGCTCCTCCTTTACCTATGCAGGGGCAAAGAACATTCATGAATTTGCAGAGCGTGCAACCGTTGGCGTTCAATCTTCAGCAGGTTATGCAGAAGGACGCCCACTTCACTCCTCTTGGGGCAATTAATTTTATGAAGCGCTTGCTTGTACCGATACTCGTAGCGCTGATGCTTGCCCCTTCATCTACAGCACATGCCGATGCCCCTCAAATAACTGTCATGACCCGCAATCTGTATTTAGGTGCAGATGTAGGTGTAGCGATGGATTTGATCCCTAACTTGCCAGCAGCTGCACAATTTATGTGGGATCAGGTCAAGGTAACTGATTTCAATAAACGTGCACCAAGACTTGCAGCAGAGGTGATCGCAGCTAGCCCTGATGTAATCGGTATACAAGAGGCAACGATTTGGTTTTGCAAGAAAAACCTGTGGAGCAAGAGAGTAGAAGTTTTTAACTTCACAGAGCAATTTTTGAAGGCTACTAAAGCTCAAGGTAAAGAGTATGTATTGGCAACCAAGAGTGGGAAAACAGCGCTAAACACTGGATATTCAATAAGCGCTATTCCTTACATAACTATGGTTAATGACCCAGAGACCTTCCAGCCATTGTTTGGTCAAGATAAAGCAGCGTGTGGTTTTGAGATCGCAGATGCTTTAGCAATTCGTGCAGATTTATCTGACAAGGTATTGGCGGTTGGAAACTCTGAGTATGAAACGACCTACACAGTTGTTCCAACGATTATGACGATTTATCGGGGGTACACCTGGGCGGATATTCAAATAGGAAAAACACCGGTTCGTTTTGTTGCCACCCATCTGGAATCACTGTGGGATGAGAATGAGGTACCAAACGCTGCCAAGCAAGCACAGCAATTAATTGCAGATTTGAAAAATACCAAAAATCCAATAGTCATTATGGGCGACTTCAATAGCGATCCTCGTGATCCGCGAATTAAGGATGATCCCAATGCAGGTGGGCAACCGACAGCAAGCGAAAGTTGTCCAGGAGGCACGAGTGTATGTAACGCCTACTTACTCATGCGTGAGGCAGGATTCAATGATGTCGGACCAAATGCGCTAGATCCAATAAACAATACCTGGGGAATGAACGCGTTACTAACTGGGCCCGACCCAGATCGATTGAAGTATTCACAACAGATAGGAAATTTCGCAGGCTATAGCGATCGTTTGGATTACATCTTTGTTCGAAATGGAGCAGTTCCTATTGCATCTCAATTAATTGGGGCCTTACCTCCAAATAATCTCAACTCTGACCATGCTGGAATTGTGTCTCTTCTAAGTATTGACTCACAAATTACTGAAAGAAGTGCTGACCTTCCTGAACATGCACCTTTCCCAATCTCATTTTGGCAATGGGTTGGAATTGCCTTAGCTCTCTTAGTTGCTGGAGTTATTGTTAAAAAGAGATTCAGGTAGGCTAGGTATATGACCAAGCCAACTATCATCCTTGCGACAAGCAATGGAGTTGGAATGGGCCACTTAGCCCGGGCGAGTGCTGTAGCACTTGCTCTTAAAGAGGTTGCAAACCCAATAATTGTCTCAATGGCAGGTGGTATCGCTGAGATTCCATCATTTATGGGCATTCGCTGCGAATACATTCCAGGAAAAGATCGAATGTGGATGAGTCGTGAAAAGTGGGATATCTACCTTCGCGATCGTTTGCTTGCATTAGCTGAAGAAACCGATGCAAAGGTTTTGTCATTTGATGGTGTGATTCCTTATCCAGGAG
>CAZCDF010000045.1:0-6206 GCA_964497665.1 uncultured Candidatus Planktophila sp.
TCTTCATGTGCGGTGGTCTTGCAGATGTTGAGCGCAACGCAGCTGAACTAGCAGCGAGCTTGGCGAAGTAATAGATCATGACACTCAAAGTCGAACTAGTATCTCCAACAGCGCGGGTATGGTCGGGCGAAGCTACATCAGTTTCTGCTCGCACCATCGAAGGTGACATCGGTATTTTGACCGGCCATACACCTTTGTTCGGAGTACTAGTCGACGGTCGAGTAAGCATTAAGGGAACCGATGGGACCACCACCGAGTTTGGTGTCAGTGGTGGATTCCTCTCAGTTGCAAACAACCGAGTATCAATTCTTACGGAGTCAGTTAACTAACTCTTAACGCAGGTTATGTTCAGTTCTGATTTCACGAACTGTCCTTGATTTTCCACGCATTACGATTGAGTGGCTGATTGCACCAAATGGGGTGTATCGAACTCCTCGTACAAGCTCTCCGTCAGTAATACCTGTTACCGCTACAAAAACATCTTCAGAATTAATCAAATCTTGTGTGTGGAGAATTGGTCCCGATGCTTTTTCATCGACATGCAACTGTCCTTGTATCGCTCCACCTAAACAAATCATCGCAGCCGCTGTAATGACACCTTCCGGAGAGCCACCAATTCCCATAAGCAGATCAATTCCTGTATCTGGTCTGGCGGTCTCAATAGCTGCAGCAACATCACCATCTTGAATCAATCGGATACGTGCACCAACATGTCGGATTTCAGAGATCAATTTTTCATGTCGAGGTCGATTTAAAACAACCACGGTAATATCATTTATTGATAAGTTCTTTGCGCGTGCCACGGCAGCAATATTTTCAGCAGTAGTAGCACGGAGATCGATCTCCTTTGCAGCGTCTGGACCCGTAACAATCTTGTTCATGTAGAAGGATGAGTCAGGATTAAACATGGTTCCTCTGGGGGCCAGCGCAATCACTGAGATTGCACCATTCATACCATTCGCGGTTAATGAGGTTCCATCGATCGGATCAACCGCTACATCACACTCTGGTCCCTGCTGATTTCCTACCAACTCACCATTATGAAGCATGGGTGCTTGATCTTTTTCACCCTCACCAATAACTACAACACCATTCATATCTACTGTGTTAATCATCTGGCGCATCGCCTCGACCGCTGCCTTATCGGCTAAATTCTTTTCGCCTCTTCCAACCCAAGCAGAGGCTGCTATCGCCGCGGTTTCCGTTACGCGGATTAACTCGAGAGCTAAATTGCGTTCAGGGGTTGAGAAGTTCATTCTCGAGCGACCTTGGCCCCAAGGCTTTGCAACTGTTGCGCGAAGTTGGGGTAGCCGCGGTCGACGTGGAAAGCCTGATCTACAGTAGTTTCTCCCTCTGCTACCAATGCGGCGAGGATTAAACCTGCACCTGCACGGATGTCGTGAGCCTCAACCGGTGCGCCAGATAGTTGAGCTACACCGGTAATTGAGGCGTGATGGCCATCAACACTTACTTGTGCGCCTAAGCGGCTGAGCTCGTTGACAAACATAAAGCGGGATTCAAAGACATTTTCAGTTACCAAGGAATGGCCTTGCGCGATTGAATTGAGGGCGATAACCATGGGAAGTAAGTCGGTAGGAAAGCCTGGGTAGGGAAGTGTTGCAACATCAATTGCTTGTGGCCGTGAATCCATTTTTACGCGAATTCCATCTGAAGTCGATGTAATGATCGCACCAGCAGAAGCTAGTTTCTCTAAAGGAAGTTCAAGATGTTCAGGTCGAGCGCCATGGATGGTGATATCTCCACGAGTCATCGCTGCGGCAAATGCCCAAGTTCCGGTGATGATGCGATCTGTAATTGTCGTGTGATCAGTTGGTTGCAGTACCTCAACGCCGGTGATTGTGATGAGTGGTGAACCTAGTCCTTCAATTTTTGCACCCATTGAAATCAGGAAATCACCAAGATCGACAATATCCGGCTCTCGCGCTGCATTATCAATCGTTGTTACACCTTTAGCCAACACTGCAGCGGTCATTATGTTTTCAGTTGCACCAACACTTGGGAAATCTAATTCAACCGGTGCACCAACTAATCCATTGGGAGCTTCTGCCATGACATATCCATGTTCAATATGTGCCTGTGCACCGAGAGATTCAAGCCCCTTGATGTGAAAATCTAAGCCACGAGATCCAATGGCATCGCCACCAGGAAGTGCCACATCGGCAAGACCTACTCGTGCAACAAGTGGTCCCAATACATTGATCGATGCCCGCATCTTTCGCACAAGGTCGTAATCAGCACGGTGTGCTGGCTCTTGAGGTACGGTAATTGTGACCAGATCTGTGCCTCGAACAACTGTGCATCCGAGGCGGGTTAAGAGATCGGCCATGATGTCTACATCGGCAATATCTGGAACATTTCTAATAGTTGTTGTTCCAGCAGCCAGCAAAGAGGCTGCCATAAGCTTTAAAACAGAGTTCTTGGCACCTGTCACAGAGACTTCTCCGCGTAGGGATGATCCACCAACTACGCGGAAGCGATCGTGGGATGCCATAGGTGCAGTCTACTTATAAGGTAAGCACATGGTTAATTTAACGCGCATTTACACAAAGACTGGCGATGATGGAACAACATCTCTAGGCGACATGAGCCGTACCTCAAAAAATGACCCACGTCTTGAAGCGTATGCAACGGTTGATGAGGCTAACTCAACAATCGGCGTAGTTCTCTCAACCGATGGTTTAACAGAAGATATGCGTGCACTATTAGTGCGAATTCAAAATGATCTTTTTGATGTGGGTGCAGATCTGTGCACTCCTGTTGTTGATTCTCCAGCTTTTGAGCCACTACGTGTTCTTGAGTCACAAGTTACTTACTTGGAAGAGCAGATCGATAAGTACAACGCTGATTTAGAATCTCTTCGTTCATTTGTTTTGCCATCCGGAACACCAGCTGCTGCACATCTTCACGTTGCACGCACAGTAGTTCGCCGTGCAGAGCGTTGCACCTGGGCTGCGATCCATGCATTTGGTGGGGGAGTTAATCCATTAACAGCTAAGTATTTAAATCGTTGCTCTGATTTGCTCTTTGTGCTTGCTCGTTATGCAAATAAAGAGATCGGCGATCAGCTGTGGGTACCAGGAGCTAATCGCTAAGGCGTGACTGTGTAGGTTGTTCCCGGAACTTTTTCCTGAGGAACATCCTTTCGGCATGAGGCCTTAATGTTTGATACCGAGTGTTCTAACTCGATTGGCTCTTGGCTAACAATCAAAATTGTCGCGTACTTCTTTGCGCCAGTTTCTGGGTAAGTGGTTCTAACCGTCCCAAAAACTTTCTGGGTTCTATCCTCCGCTGAAACAACTCCACGAACAGTTGCGGTCACTACCCACCAGGTGCATCCAGTTAATGAGGCAACTTGTACTGCGCCACATGAAAACTTCTCACAAACAGGTACATCATCGATCTTGCGTGCCAGAGCGCGGGTTAACACCTTGTCATTTGAAGCCAATCCAACAAGCTCTTTTGAGGTCGGAATCTTGGCGAAGGTATTGCCATCTTTACTCTTAATAAAACCCTTAGGTGGCCAAACAGGAGAAGGAGATGGAGTGATCTTCGCTTTCTTTGTTGCTGCAACTGTTGAGCTCTGCGCAGAGTGAGCCGCTGGCGCTAAAACTGCCAGCGCCAGAACAAGTGCAATTACCTTCTTAATCGCGATCCCACTTGAACTTACGCACGCTAAAGAAGACTCCAATGATGAGCCAAATGACCAATACCAGGAAGGTAGTTGGAAGCTCCCAAGATTGTGCAACCTCTTGCGAGGCAAAGGAGTCAGGTAGAAATACAGATCTCATACCTTGTGTGAGCCACTTCAACGGGAAGATCGCCGCAACCTGCTGCATCCATGTGGGTAATTGGGTGAAGACAAAGAAAACCCCACTAAAAAACTGCAAGATAATCACAATTGGTGATACAACAGCTGAAGCACCGCGCCCACTCTTTGGAACAATGGAAAATGCAATACCAAGTGCCGTAGAACATGCACTTCCAAGGAAAACCAGCCAGGTAAATGTTAGCCACTTACTAGAATCAGTTGGCATATCTAATCCAAAGAATGCAACACCAAAACCTAGAAGCAGCAGAATCTGAATAACCATGCTGACAAAGATCAAAATAGCCTTGCCAATAAAGTAACTAGAAGCCGGCATTGGAGTTCCGCGTAATCGCTTCAATGCACCAACATCACGTTCCATAGGGATAGTGATCGCTAATGCTTGAAAACCAGTGTTAACAAGACCTGACGCGATCATCCCCGCTACAAAATATTGAGAGAAGGTCACTCCGGGCGCAATAGTGTCTTGGAAGACTGAGCCAAAAATGGCCAGCAATATCACTGGAAACAAGAGGGTAAAGACAACTGATTCACGTTGACGCGCAAACTGTCTAATCTCTAAGCCACCACGTCGAATACCTAATTGGAGGGCGCTAGGAATCTTATTCATCAACTCCTCCAATCATCTCTAAGTAGATATCCTCGAGAGATGGGCGGGTAACGATTAACTCAGGTACCTCGCCATTGAATTTCGTTGATAATGATGAAACCAAAGCAGTTGGATTATCTGTCTTTTCAGCTTTAATCTGGTCGCCATCTCGCCATTGCACTGTGGCTTGAGAGGTAGATCTTCCACCAAGTTCAGCAGGGGTCGAGATCTCAACAATTACACCCTTATTGATCACCGCAACTCGATCTGCCAGCGCCTCAGCCTCATCCAAGTAGTGGGTGGTAAGCAGAATTGTTGTGCCATCTGTGCGTAGCTGCTTAATCAATGACCAAAATGCTCGACGAGCTTCAGGATCAAATCCAGTTGTGGGCTCATCTAAGAAGAGAAGTTCAGGGTTTCCAATAATTCCTAGTGCAACATCAAGCCGCCTGCGTTGACCACCAGAAAGATTGCGGATCAGTGCGTCCTGCTTTTCCTGTAAACCAACAGATTGAATAACCTCATCAACATCTCTTGGCTTTGAGTAATACCCACTGAAGTGGGTGATTGTTTCAATAACAGTTAAATCACCTGCATCGGCTGATGTTTGTAATACGATTCCGATTCTGTCTCGCCACTCACGAGCTTGATGGCCCCGTGTATTGGGATCAAACCCTAAAACTGAAACAGTTCCTGAGTTGCGTGTTCTAAATCCTTCAAGAATCTCTACAGTGGTTGTCTTGCCGGCACCATTGGGGCCTAATATCGAAAAGATCTCACCCTGCTCGATTGTTAGATCCAATCCCCGCACGGCATGAACATCACCATAATGTTTAGTGAGGCCTTTTACTTCGATGAGGCTCATATGGTTACTTTACTATGAGAAAATACACCTGTGAGCCCGCGTAGAAATTACCCAAAGAAGCGACAAAAGCCTGAGGAACCTCGGGAGATCAACATCGCCTCTACAGGTGAGAGCGTTGAAGAACACAGCGATGGTGTTTATATTGTCAGACGTTTAACCGGCTCAGGATCGACAAAACCTTATCGCTGCCCTGGCTGCGACCAAATGATTCCATTGGCAACTCCACATGTCGTTGCTTGGAAAGATTACGATGAAGATGGACGTCGTCATTGGCATACAGCTTGTTGGGCAAAGAAAGATAAGCGTCGCCCAAATACAGAACGTACTCGAAACGCGCCGCGTTTCTAATCAACTTAACTTTAGAACTTAACCTAAACGTCCCTTTAATACCTTTGATGCTCTAACGATAAGACGATCAGTACCTGGTGTGCGCTTAAAACTTAAGATCTTTAATGGCAAATTAACTCGAGTTCTTACAACGGTGCGTGCATAGGTGTACTCCAGCAAACCTTCGGGACCATGAATTCGACCATAACCACTATCCTTCACGCCGCCAAATGGAACAGATGAGACAGCGGCAAATGAAAATGTAGAGTTGATTGCAACCATTCCACATTCCAGCTGTGAGGCAATCTTCTTGCCTTGTCGCTTTGACCAAATATTTGCGCCTAAGCCATAGCGAGAGTTATTAGATAGCGCAATTGCTTCGCTCATCGTTTTAACGCGGTTAATAATGATGATTGGACCAAATGTCTCTTCACGAACCGCAGCTGAACTTTCTGGAACATCGACCAAGATAACTGGTTGTACAAAGGGCTCTTGAACAGATTTCAAACTTCCGTAGGCAAATTTTCCACCATCTTTAATAGCGGCCTTAATGTGAGATGTGATCACACCGATCTGAG
>CAZCDF010000046.1:0-6024 GCA_964497665.1 uncultured Candidatus Planktophila sp.
CAGGATCCTTTGATCCGATCACTTACGGGCATTTGGACATCATTGAGCGTGCTGCACAACAGTTTGATCATGTCGTGGTTGCAGTTCTTGAAAATCGAACTAAATCGAGTCTCTTTACAGTTCAAGAGCGCATTTCAATGATCACTGAGGTTGTTGCCAGGTTTCCAAATGTCTCTGTTGATTCGTGGAGTGGATTACTGGTGGATTACTGCAAGAGCAATTCAATTCAGGCGATCGTAAAGGGTCTTCGAGCGGTCTCAGATTTTGATTATGAACTACAGATGGCACAAGTAAATTTGCAAGGCTCTGGAGTGGAGACCATGTTTATGGCAACAGCGCCGGCACACTCATTCCTTTCTTCATCACTTGTAAAAGAGCTAGCACATTACAACGGGGATGTATCGACAATGGTCCCTCCATCAATTAATGAAGCACTCAAGCTACGAATAGCGGGGAAATGATATGGATTCAGTAGATAAGTTAACCGCAGCAATCACAATGATTGAAGAGGCTCGAAGTGTTCCGCTTTCTGCCAGCTGCGTTGTTCATCGTGCTGAAATGCTCGAAGTTCTAGATGATGCGCGTGAATCTTTGCCAACTGATTTTGCATCGGCCCAGAAGATAATCGAAACAAGAGATGCCATCATTGAAGAGGCTCGATTAAGTGCTGAACAAATGATTGCTATCGCCCGTGAGGATGTTGCCCAGATGGTGGAACAGACTTCGATTGTTCAGATTGCGCGAGATGAGGCTCGTAAAATTCTTGATGATGCGCGTGAAACGGCGGAGATTGAAAAAGCTGAAGTCGAGGAATACATCGACGGTCGACTTGCCACTTTAGAGGTAATTCTTAACAAGACTATGGATGCTGTATCTCGCGGACGCGATCGCTTGGCTGGGGCAAACGATAAGGATGTTTTGTCTCAACTCGCAGATGAAAATTAATTACTAGAAGCACTCCATGAGTAAACAAGTAGATACATTTAAGCTCAATACCTATGAGTTACCTCGTCGTGCGGGGGAGATGAAGGAGTATGAGCTCGATATCGTTGTAAAAGAAAAGTTTGGCGTTGAGTTAATTGCTATTCCTGCTGGAGACATGATCGAAGTAGATGTACGTCTTGAGTCTGTTACTGAAGGTATCTTGCTAAGTGCAGAGGTTTATGCGGTAGCAAAGGGTGAATGTATTCGCTGCCTTGATCCAGTTGAAATTGTTATTGAGCGAAAGATTCAGGAGCTGTACAACTATGAGCCTACTAATGAGCGTGGAAAGCGAAAGAAGAAGCAGGAAGAAAGCCTTGAAGATTTAGAGATCGAGGATGAGTTGATGATGGAGGGTGAGATCATGGATCTTGAAACCCCGATCCGTGATGCTGTGGTTCTCTCACTTCCGATCAATCCCGTGTGTAGCCAGGATTGCCTCGGATTGTGCCCTGAGTGTGGGGGTAAATGGGCTGAGCTTCCAGAGGATCACGCACATGAGGCGATTGATGCCCGCTGGGCCAACCTTCAGGCCCTGCGCCTTGATGACCCCGATTTCAAGATTTAGCACTTTTAAGGGATACTTTCCCTCTGCGGCCAGGTTGCCGCTGAAATGATTGAGAAGAGGTTAGAACAGTGCCAGTACCAAAGCGAAAAATGTCGCGTTCAAAGACGCGTTCACGACGTAGCCAGTGGAAAACTACTGCAGCAGCTCTTTCAACATGTGGTCAATGCCAGCAACCTAAGTTGCAGCACACCGCTTGCCCAACATGCGGTACTTACAACCGTCGTCAGGTATTAGAGGTCTGATCTGAGCTCCATGCTCAGTGAGCAGCTGGGAGTAACTCTCGATCCAGCTTTGCTTGAGTTAGCCTTTACTCACCGTTCATTTGCATATGAATCGGGAAGTCAAGAAACAAATGAACGTCTTGAATTTCTTGGTGATTCAGTTCTGGGGTTAATTGTTACTGAAGAGCTTTACAAACGGTATCCAGATTTTGATGAGAGTCGTTTGTCACCATTACGTTCAGGTGTAGTCAACATGCGTGCGCTCGCAGATATCGCTCGCGGTCTACAACTCGGCCAGTACATCCGCCTTGGAAAAGGTGAAGAGGTTACAAATGGCCGGGATAAAAACTCATTGTTAGCAGATGCTCTCGAAGCATTAATCGGCGCTATTTATTTACAGTTTGGTTTTGAACGGTGCACTGAAATCGTTCGCGCACTCATCACCCCAACGATGGATTCAGCGGTAGCGCGTGGAGCTGGACTCGATGGAAAAACCGCGTTGCAGGAGTTAGCCGCCACATTAGGAAAGGGTGCGCCGGAATATATTGTTAGTGAAGAAGGCCCTGATCACGATAAGAACTTCACCGCGGTGGCGATGTTAGCTGGGCAAGCATTAAGTACTGGTACAGGTAAGAGTAAGCGAGAGGCTGAACAAGTCGCCGCCCGCGCTGCATATGAGGCTTTAAAAACCGCCAATCCGCAAGGCTAAATTCGCCAAAATCACGCTCAATAGGCGATAGGTTTACCGCGTGTATTTGAAGAGTATGACGCTCAAGGGCTTTAAGTCCTTCGCTTCGGCAACCACTCTCCGTCTCGAACCCGGTATCACCTGCGTGGTCGGTCCAAATGGTTCTGGTAAATCCAACGTTGTCGATGCCCTCACCTGGGTTATGGGTGAGCAGGGCGCTAAATCACTTCGCGGCGGCAAGATGGAAGATGTCATCTTTGCTGGAACAAGTGGGCGTGCACCACTAGGACGTGCAGAGGTTTCACTCACTATTGATAACTCAGATGGTGCTTTACCTATTGATTACACCGAAGTCACAATCTCAAGAATTTTATTCCGCAATGGACAAAGTGAGTATCAAATAAATGGTGAAGCTTCACGTTTGTTGGATATTCAAGAGCTACTCAGCGATTCAGGTATTGGTCGCGAAATGCACGTCATCGTGGGACAAGGTCAACTCGATGCGATCTTGATGGCAACGCCTGAAGAGCGCAGAGGTTTTATCGAAGAAGCAGCTGGAGTTCTTAAGCATCGCAAACGTAAAGAGAAGGCACTTCGCAAATTAGATTCAATGCAAGCAAACCTTGCTCGTGTTCAAGATTTAACCGTTGAACTTCGTCGACAGCTTCGTCCTTTGGGAAAGCAGGCTGAAGTCGCTAAAAAAGCTGCAACGATCCAAGCAGATCTTCGTGATGCAAAACTGCGCCTTCTCGCTGATGACTTTATTTCCATGTCTAAAACTTTAGAGCTTGAAGTTGCAGATGAGAACGCCTTGCGTGAACGTAGAGCAGCGGTTGAAAATGAATTAGAGACAGTCAGAGGTCGTGAAGAGGCTTTAGATGCACAAGCAGCTCAAGAAGGTCCACTGCTTCTTCAGGCGCAAGAGACTTTCTACAATTTAAATTCATTACGGGAAAAATTTCGTGGAACTCAAAGTCTTGCGCAGGAACGATCTCGTTTTCTCAATGAAGAAGCAGAAGAGGCCCGAACATCTGGGCGTGATCCTGAAAGCTTAGATGCCGAAGCACGCGCTCTTCGGCTAGAGGAAACGCAACTTCGAGCAGATGTTCTTACATCCCAACAACAATTAGCGCAGGCAACTGCCGCTCTTGCGCAAGCAGAGGCTGCACTAAAAAGTGATGAGGACACAATCGCAGCGGCGATGCGGGCTATTGCAGATGCCCGCGAGGGAACCGCCCGCCAAGAGGGCCACATAAAATCTCTCAATGCCCGCCTTGAGGCAATCGCTGAGGAGATTGAGCGACTCACCAAAGCGCGTGATGAAGCTCAAACTCGTGTTGATCAAGCAAAGCGCGAGTACTCATCTCATGAACTTGAGATTGCAAGCGCTGATTCTGGAGAACTTGGCCTTGATTCACAGTATGAGAATGCTAAATCTCAGTTAGAGCTCTCTAAAGCAAAGTACTCTGAATTAATTGAGGCTGAACGTGCCGCTGATCGTGAGCGAAACGCGGTTGAATCAAAGCTTGAAGCTATGAAGTTAACCTCACAAACTCGAGATGGCGCTTCGGCGCTTCTGCGTGATTCTCGTGGGGTATCCATTCTCGGAAGTATCGCCGGACTTATTGAAATTGATAATGGATGGGAAGCAGCAGCTGCAGCAGCCTTGGGAACTTTGGCTGATGCGGTAGTTGTTAAGGATCTCTCCTCTGCAGTTACCGCCCTTACCACTTTACGAAATGAAAACCTCGGCCAGGCAGATGTCTTGGTCTTTGAACCCGGACAAGATCCACACTCATCAATTCCAGCTGGGCTAAATCCATTATCTGCACATATCCGCTCATCATCAATTGGAGATTTGATTACATCTCTTTTGTCTTCAACGGTTGTTGCTGAAAACGCCAACGCCGCTGAAGCGATTTTGAGATCTCACCCTTCAGTCACGGTAGTGACTCGTGATGGTGATGTCGTTTCACGTGACCGCGCACGCGGTGGTTCTAAATCTTCATCATCACTGATTGAAATCAAGGCACTTATTGATGGATTAGAAACCAAACTTCAGGAGATCACCCACAACTGCGATCGTCTCAAGTTTGAAATCTCAACAGCAGGTAACGAAGTAGCTGCACGTCAGGGCGATTACGATGCAGCACTTTCCAAGCTCAACGAATCAGATGCTCGTATTGCAGCATTAACGGAACAGCTGGCTGTTTCCGGTCAAAACATGAAGTCGGCTATGGCTGAAGTAGAGCGCCTCAACGCCTCAATTAGCCAGGCGACAGCTGCAAAATCACGTGATGAGGGCGAGATCGCAATCGCACAATCTCAACTACAACAACGTGGAGAAGTTGCAGAGCCTGATCATTCTCGTACCGAAGTTCTTCGCAACAATGTTTCTATCGCTCGCACATCAGAAGTTGAGGCACGACTAGCAGTACGCACAATTGAAGAACGAGTAGATTCCGTTGCAGCTCGCGCTCTTGCACTGGAGCAATCAGCACAATCAGAGCGTGATGCATCAGAGCGAGCCATTGTTCGACGCAGCGCCCGCGCACGAGCAGCGGTTATCTCTCAAGCAGTTGCTGAAGCTGCGTATGAAGTTTTGATTCATATCGAACGTTCCATCGCAAAAGCTGCAACAGAGCGTGGACGTTTAGAAGAGTCACGTGCCGCTCGTGATGGCGAGACATTGACCGTTCGTACACGTGGACGCGAACTTGCTTCACAGTTAGAGCAGTTAACTTCAAGTGTTCACAAGGATGAGATTGCACGTGCTGAACAGCGACTGCGTATTGAAACTTTGGAAGCCAAAACCGTTGAAGAGTTTGGAATTGATACCGTCACTTTAGTTAATGAGTATGGCCCAGATAAAGATGTGCCAACATTCCATGAAACAGAAGATGGAGAGATCATTTCTACTGAAATGGTTCCATACCGTCGAGATCAACAGGAAAAGCGTCTTGCATCTGCTGAGCGATCATTAAACCTGCTCGGAAAGATCAATCCGCTTGCTCTTGAAGAGTACACATCACTTGAAGAGCGATTGAAGTTCTTGGCTGAGCAGCTAGAGGATCTGAAGAACACAAAGAAGGATCTGCTCGATATAGTTAAAGAGGTTGATGACCGAGTTCAATCGATCTTTATGGAAGCGTATGAAGAGACCGCTAAGCACTTTGAAGAGATCTTTTCACGATTGTTCCCTGGTGGCGATGGCCGCTTAATCTTGACCGACCCAGACAACCCATTAACAACAGGTGTTGATGTTGAAGCTCGCCCACCAGGTAAGCGCGTTAAGCGTCTTTCTCTGCTTTCAGGTGGAGAAAAGTCTTTGACCGCTGTTGCCATGTTGGTAGCGATCTTCAAGGCACGACCAAGTCCTTTCTACGTTCTCGATGAGGTTGAGGCCGCACTTGATGATGTCAACCTCGGCCGACTGTTAGGTGTTCTTGAAGAGCTGCGTGAAAGCTCTCAGTTGATCATCATTACTCACCAAAAGCGCACCATGGAGATCGCCGATGCTTTGTACGGCGTAACGATGCGTGGCGATGGCGTTACTGAAGTTATTT
>CAZCDF010000047.1:0-6021 GCA_964497665.1 uncultured Candidatus Planktophila sp.
ACTCATCCATTTCAGTGAGGTTAATGATCACTGGATTTCCTTGACGGAAATGCTCTCCAATTGTGCGGGCTTCGTTGTAGTAACGAGGATGCAAGGTAATGATGCGATCCATGGCTGGAAGGTCGAGCTGTGGTGCTACCTCGACAACTCCTGAGTTACGAACCGCAGTAACCGCACGAGGTTCGCGAGTCTTGATGCGAACATCTCCTGTTGGAGGAACAGCTGGGGTATTTGCAGTTGCTGTTTGTGGAGTATCAAACTCGGGATCATCCATCAAACCAAGGTAATTAGCGACACGGCGCATTGCATTAGACATAGTTAAAGGTTACCTGTCGAGTGTGCGGGAACCGAGGATTGATGAGCCCACCCGTACATGTGTCGCACCATGGGAGATCGCCATTTCATAATCACCACTCATGCCCGCTGACAGGGAAATCGCCTTTGGAAACCGGGCCACAAACTCAGTGCGGATCACTGCTAATTGCGAGTATGCCGCCTCTGGATTCATCCCGACCGGTGGGACTGACATCAAACCCGCCAAGGTATGGGTCGATGAAGCCGAGACTCTTTCAGCGAGTTGATAGAGCTGATCAACCCCTGCTCCCCCGCGATGATGTGCACCATCTAAGGAAACTTGCAGAAAGATCGAGAGCGGATGTGGGGCAACCTTTTCAATCATCTCAAAGTGTCGCAGATCATCAAGAGAGTGAATGACCGATGCCCATGAGGTGATGGATTTGAGCTTGTTACTTTGAATCTGACCTTGAAAGTGCCAGTTACCTGTGACATGTTGTGATTTTTCTGCACCCTCTGCATCTCTATTTTCACCAAAATCGGTGACTCCAAGCTGCTGCAATAGCTGAACATCGCTGACGGGGAAGGTTTTAGTTACCACAATCAAGGTGACGGGGTGCAAAGCCACAGCTGAGATTTTAGAGCGGACTGTTTCAAGGTTTTGAGAGATCTCATCGATGCGGTTCATAGTGATACAACTCCTGCGAACCTACCCGTTGGATTTGTGCGCCGATGAGAGAAGTAAGTTTCATCTTCATAAGTACAAATAGTAGATGCTTCATATGAAATACCCGCGGCCACTAAATCTGCAATAAGAGCTTTTGGAAGATCTAGGGCTGGTGTTCCTTTGCGAGTGGTAGCAAATGCCCGCGGATGTTGTTGCATTACATCTTGCTGCATCTCAAAGGGAACTTCGTAACAGGCTCCACAAATTGAAGGGCCCAAAATCCCGTGAATATCTATCGCGCCAAGGGAGCGCATTGTGTGAATAGCTTTGAGTGCGATGCGATTTACTAAACCCGCTCTTCCAACATGAATTGCACCTACCGCCTCCTTTGAAATCAGAAGTAATGGGATGCAATCTGCAACCATCACCGCTAGGCCGATACCGGGTCTTGTTGTGATCAGTCCATCACATGTGGGTGAATCGGAGCTGACTGAATCAACAATCACTATTTCATCACCATGCACCTGATTCATAAACTGTGCAGAACCAATTTGTTGGCGATTGGCAGCGACTGTTTCTGGATCATCGCCCACATGAAGAGCAAGATTTAATGATGCATAAACGCCAAGGCTTGAGCCTCCGCGCCTATCGGTAAAAAAGTGAGGCAATGCCTTACTTCATGAAGTCAGGAACGTCGATCTCATCCTCTGCAACTAACTCTTCAAAGGTCACACGACGTTTTGGAGTTTCGTTGCCAAGATCTAGCGCCACTGAGATTGGGTCATTAGATGCGATTGGATCGGCAACCCCACCAAGAGTTGCTGCATTAATTACAGGTGTTGCAACCTTCTTAGGCTCGCCGCCTTCAAATCCTGCAGCAACAACTGTAATTCGAACCTCATCACCTAGGGCATCATCAATAGTTGTTCCAAAGATGAACTTTGCGTTGGGGTGCACCGCTGATTGAACAAGCTCACAAGCTTCATTGACTTCAAAGAGACCTAAATCAGATCCACCTGAGACAGAAAGTAGTACTCCCATTGCGCCATCTATTGATGCTTCAAGGAGTGGACTTGAGATCGCAAGCTCGGCGGCGCGCAGTGCGCGGTTTTCTCCGCGAGCAGATCCGATTCCCATGAGTGCAGAACCCGCACCTGACATAACAGCCTTAACATCTGCAAAGTCAAGGTTGATCAAACCTGGTTGTGTAATGATTTCTGTAATTCCCTGAACACCGGAGAGCAAAACTTGATCTGCGCTCTTGAATGCATCAGCCAAAGTAATTGTGCGATCTGAGATTGCGAGTAATCGATCATTAGGAATGACAATCAATGTATCTACTTCAGATCGCAAAGCTTCGATACCAAGATCTGCTTGAGCTGAACGAAGCTTTGCTTCAAATGAGAATGGACGAGTTACAACTCCGATAGTTAATGCGCCGATTTCTTTTGCAATCTTTGCAACTACTGGTGCAGCACCTGTACCGGTTCCGCCACCTTCGCCTGCAGTAACAAAAACCATATCTGCGCCACGAAGAATCTCTTCAATGTCATCTGCATGATCAAGTGCAGCTTCGCGACCTTTATCAGGATCCATACCTGCACCAAGTCCACGAGTTGTCTTACGACCAATATCTAATTTCACATCTGCATCACTCATTAACAAATGTTGTGCATCAGTGTTAATCGCAATGAACTCGACGCCCTTTAATCCGACATCAATCATTCGATTAATAGCGTTAACTCCACCGCCACCAATACCGACAACTTTGATGACCGCTAGATAATTTTGTGGTGAAGCCACTTTGTTTTCCTCCTTATGAACCATAAACCTCAACTTGAGCCTTACAATTCACTACTTTTCTATAGGGGGAACTTAAAGCGCATAGGGGTGATTATCAATCACCGACATGAATTGATTAACGTGTCGTAGCAATTAGATTTTTTAATTATTTAACGATTGGTGCATGTGGTGCTGATACATCAACTCGCTTTATATCTGCATTTTCTGGAAGTGCAATAAGTGCTTTATAAACCTTTATTTTCAACTCATTTTCCGAGTTACTACCCCATCGAATCTCTAACTTTTTACCATTGTTTTCAGTGATCAAAACAAAGGCCCCGGTTGCGCGAACCTTTACAACCGTCAAGGTTGAGTTGAGCTCTTCTGGGAGTTCGGTAAGAAAGTTGACCGCTTTAGTTGCCGCTTCGATGCCGTTGGCTTGAATCTCGATGAGACCGGAAGGTCGCTCCCCTTGAGGGATAAAGCTGGCTCCAGTTGAATCAATTACCTGATTGTTAAAGGTTGCTATCGGTGTGCGTTGTTTGAGTTCAACAACAACCTTTCCATTGATCCAGTTTCGTGAAACATCAGCAGATTCAACCCAATCCAGATTTTCCAACTTTGTTGCAACCGCTCTAGGTTCAACGCGGGCTAACTTCTCTCCCTTGATGATGCCGGTGTTGATTGGTTTTACACTTCCAATAACTTCAACTGAAGTAACGGTAAAGAAGGTTGAGTATCCAAGAATGTAAGTTGCCCCGGCCAGAACGGCAACGACTACACCAGCAATTAATCTGCGCTTCATTTAGCCAAAACGCCTAGCTAGACCTTCGACAATGATGGGAGCTAAAGAGCTCACATCCCCCGCACCCAGAGTCATGATCACATCACCAGGTTGTGCATCTGCAATAACTGAGTCTGTGACTTCGACAAAGTTAGGGATGTACTCCCCCTTATTCATCATGGATGTAATCATGCGTGAACTGACTCCATCAATTGGTTTCTCGCTAGCTGCATAAACCTCAAGCAAGATTGCGCGATCTGCTTGATTGAGCTCTTGAGCAAATTCAGCGGCAAATGCTTTTGTTCTGGAGTAACGATGTGGTTGAAAAATCACGATTAATCGGCCTTCATCAGCGAAACGACGAGCCGCTTCTAGGGTCACATGAATTTCTGTTGGGTGGTGGCCGTAATCATCAATGACGCGGACTCCATGAACAGTTCCCTTAAGTTCAAATCGACGACCGGTGCCTCTAAAGGTGGCCAAACCTGTGAGAAGTTCCGCCACAGGGAAGCCCAATTTCAACCCTGTAGCAAGTACTCCGGCCGCATTTAACAAGTTGTGGTGGCCGGGAACCTGAAGTTCGATGTGACCGACTGTTCTGCCCTTCCAAATTGCACGAGCGCGAGAGCCCATTGTTAGAAGTTCTATCTGATCAATATGGAGATCAGCTGATTCATCGACGCCATACGAGATCAGCTCAACCGATGTTGTCCTCTTTGATAGTGCTACGGCTCCTGCATCATCGGCACAGTAAGTAAGAAATCCACCTGGTTTTATTGTGGCTGCGAAATCTCTAAATGCGTTTTCTACCGATTCAGGGGTTGCAAAGAAATCAACATGATCATGTTCAACATTTGTGACTATAGCTGCGTTTGGGTGGTACTCAATAAAGGAGCCATCAGATTCATCCGCCTCTGCTACAAAGATTTCACCAGTTCCGCGATGTGCATTTGAGCCAGAAGCTGTAATTGTTCCTCCAATTGCAAAGGAAGGATCTGCTCCACATGCTTGTAAGGCCACGGCAAGCATTGAAGATGTAGTCGTCTTGCCATGAGTTCCAGCAACAGCAACGCTCTTTGATTCAGACATCAGTACTGCAAGTGCTGCTGCTCGAGTCAGGATTGGAATATTGAGTTCTTGTGCACGAGTGCGCTCGGGATTGGATTGTGAAATAGCGTTGGAGTACACGACAAGATCTGATCCATCCACATTACCTGCATCATGGGATGTAGAAACTTTTGCACCCAGCGCCGAAAGAGCGGTGACGACTGAGGAATCCTTTGCATCTGAACCGGTTACATGGATTTCGTGTGACAGTGCGATGCGGGCAAGTCCGCTCATTCCTGCCCCACCAATACCGATGAAGTGAATGCGCTTACCAATCAAGGTTGAAAGCTGAGGTTTCATGACTTCATCGCAAACTCTGCTAAAGCAACAATCTTTGCAGCGGCGTGAAGATCCTGTGAATCCCCTGCTAGCGGTGCATGTGCTGCTCTTTCAAGCAAGATCGATATTTGGTTTGAAATAAATTGTGAGGTGAACTCTTTTTGAGTAATTACCTCAGCTCGTCCCGCCTGTACTAAAGAGGCAGCGTTAACAAACTGTTCTCCATTTCCAATTGGTAGCGGCACAAAAAGAGCGTATCGGCCCAAGGCTCGAAACTCGCTGCAGGTTACAGCGCCACTTCTGGCGATGATTAAATCCGCCGCTAAATAGGCATCTGCCATTGCTTCGACATAAGCCACAGGTCTATAGGAACCGCTGGCTTGTGGCAAGGCGTTGAGCTTTCCCACTGAATGCAAAACTGAAATTCCCTGTGCATTAAAGGTTGCAACACTGTCAGCTATAACCGCGTTAATCGCAACTGATCCTTGGGATCCACCCATGATGACAATCAGCGGTGCATCTGCAGCAAAACCCATCCGCGCCTTTGCAGCTTTTCGAGCTGTGCCCCAATCAGCTGCTGCATCAATGGATCCTTGAGCAACATCAGATCGCAAAGGTAGACCAGCCAACAATGCCTTTGAGAAAGTTCCAGTCTCGACTGGGTGTGCAACCGCTAAATGGTGAGTAAATCGTGCACCTAATCGATTAGCCCAGCCAGGCTTTGCATTTGCTTCATGAATAACAATCGGTGTTCGTGTAAGTGCAGCAGCTAGATACGCCGGTGCGCTTACATATCCACCAAAACCAACAAGTACATCCGCTCTTTTTACAACTTTGATCGATGAAAGAACTGAAGCCACAAGATCAATTGGAACACGTAGCCATGATGGCGATGGAGTTCTACTAATTCGAACACGAGGAATTGTGAAAAGTTCAAAACCTGCAGCTGGAACAAGATTGATCTCTAATCCACTTTTTGTACCCATGAAGATGCAGGTATCGCCAGGGTGGGATTTCATCCACTCTCGTGCAACAGCTAGAGCGGGCTCAATGTGTCCTGCGGTGCCACCACCAGCAAGAACTACCGTAGCCATTTAATTCCCGTCTC
>CAZCDF010000048.1:0-5991 GCA_964497665.1 uncultured Candidatus Planktophila sp.
CCAACTAAACCTTCACCACTTCGAACCCATGCAAGAGGTTGCGAATCTGGAAGTAAATCCAGTAAGGACAAATGCTCGCCGAGGCGAGTTGTTGTCACCGGAACTAGTTGAGCCATGGGGGAAGAGATCTCCTGTTAATCGTGCCAGCCGTTTAAGTGGCGTTGAGTTGTGGATGAGCCTACTTCAAGGGAGAATAAGAGCATGTCCCGCGCTAATCTCAACAAAGATCCCGATGAGGTTGCGGCTATGTTTGATGGGGTCGCCAAGCGGTACGACCTGGTTAATGATCTTTTGAGTTTGGGTCGTACAAAGGCGTGGAGAAAAGCGGCGACAAAGATCATCGCTCCAAAGCCCGGAATGGTAATCCTGGATTTGGCAGCTGGTCCCGGCTCCTCATCGGAGCCCCTGCACAAGGCTGGTGCCACCGTCTTTGCCACGGATTTCAGTGAGGGGATGCTCGCTCAGGGGCGAAAGGCCCGTCCATATTTGAACTTCTCCAAGGCTGATGCCCTCAACCTGCCCTTCGAGGCGGATAAGTTCGATCTCGTGACCATCTCCTACGGCCTACGAAACACCGCCGATTTTGATAAGGCGCTGGCTGAGGCCCGCCGGGTCACAAAGCCAGGGGGGCGAATGGTGGTGGTGGAGTTCAGCCACCCAACTTGGGGTCCATTTCGTACCATTTATACCGAATATCTGATGAAGCTCCTGCCTGCGATCGCAAAGCGGAGCAGCTCCAACCCAGATGCCTACATCTACCTCGCTGAATCGATCCGGGCCTGGCCAGATCAGGCCGCCTTGGCGGCTCGAATGGAGAAGGCTGGTTGGAGCGGGGTCACCTGGAAAAACCTCACCTTTGGTGTTGTTGCAGTTCACAGCGGGATTAAGGGCTAGCGGTCATAGGCATACGCCTTTCGACCTTAGGATTTCGACCGTGAGCTCCAATCCATACATTCCCATCTTGGTAATCGGCGCAATAGGCCTTGGCTTTGCCGTTTTCTCAGTTGTCGCTGGCGCGCTCGCAGGTCCAAAGCGTTACAACCGAGCCAAGCTAGATGCGTATGAGTGCGGAATCGAACCTTCTCCGCAAGCAGCTGAAGGTGGACGTTTCCCAGTTAAATACTTTTTAACGGCGATGCTCTTCATCATCTTTGATATCGAAATCGTCTTTTTGTATCCATGGGCGGTTGCTTTTGACTCTCTTGGAATTTTTGGTTTGGTTGAAATGGTGATCTTCATTGGAACGGTTTTTGTTGCCTTTGCATATGTATGGCGCCGCGGCGGATTGGAATGGGATTAAAAATGGGTCTAGAAGAGAAAATCCCAAGCGGGTTTGTCTTAACCTCAGTTGAAAAACTTGCAGGTTACATGCGCAAAAACTCACTGTGGCCAGCAACATTTGGTCTGGCCTGTTGTGCAATTGAAATGATGGCTGTTGGTTCAGCTGCCAAGTACGACATCGCTCGCTTCGGTGGAGAAGTTTTCCGCGCCTCCCCACGTCAAGCAGATCTCATGATCGTTGCAGGTCGCGTATCAAACAAGATGGCTCCAGTTTTACGTCAGATTTACGATCAAATGTCTGCACCAAAGTGGGTTATTGCGATGGGTGCATGTGCCTCTTCTGGTGGAATGTTCAACAATTATGCAATTGTTCAAGGTGTAGACCATGTTGTTCCAGTTGATATCTATCTTCCTGGTTGCCCACCACGTCCCGAGATGTTGCTAGATGCAATTTTGAAGTTACATGAGCAAATCAGCGATACAAAGCTCGGTGCAAACCGTGCACAGGTCATCAAAGAAGTTGAACTTGCTGCCATGAATGCAAAGCCAACCCATGAGATGAAGGGCTTGCTTGCATGACAGATGGCATGTTTGGCGCAAAGGGCACGGGAGATACTTCAGGGTACGGCGGATTAGTTCGTCAGGCCGTTAATTTCGGCTCTTCGGAGCGCCCATATGGCTCATATTTTGATGAGGTTGCAGATGACCTGGAGCGCGCATACCCAGAGTTTTCAGATGCTATTGAACGAGTTGTTGTAGATCGTGGCGAATTAACTCTTCATGTAAAGCGTGAAAAGTTAGTTGAAGTTGCCTTCATTCTTCGGGACAAGTTGAAGTTTGAAATGTGCATGGGTGTTAATGGAGTTCACTACCCAGATCAAACAGGTCGTGAATTGCATGCTGTTTATCCATTACTTTCAATGTCAAAGAATCAGCGCATTCGTTTAGAGGTTTCAGTTCCAGATGCAGATGCACATATTCCTTCAGTTGTTGAAGTGTGGGCAGGAAACAACTGGCATGAGCGCGAGACATATGACATGTTCGGAATTATTTTTGATGGTCACCCAGGTTTAACTCGCATCCTGATGCCAGATGACTGGGAAGGTCACCCACAACGTAAGGATTACTCATTGGGCGGAATCGCTGTTGAGTACAAGGGCGCTACAACGCCACCTCCTAGTGAAAGAAGGAGTTACAAGTGACAACTTTTGATCCATATGCACCTTCACGTGAAACAACTGAAGGAAAAGTTTTCTCTGTTACAGGTGGAGACTGGGATGCACTAGTCCAAGATATTGGTGCAACGAAAGAAGAACGCGTTGTAGTTAACATGGGACCTCAGCACCCATCGACTCACGGAGTGCTTCGTTTAGTACTAGAACTTGAAGGCGAAACAATTACCGAAGCTCGTTGCGGAATTGGGTATCTTCACACAGGTATTGAAAAGAACATGGAATACCGCAGCTGGACTCAGGGAACAACATTTGTAACGCGAATGGATTACCTAGGACCTCTGCACAATGAAACTGCATACTGCCTTGCAGTCGAAAAGCTTTTGGGAATTACAGATGATGTTCCAGAGCGCGCAAGTGTTATTCGCGTGATGATGATGGAACTCAACCGTATCTCTTCACACATGGTTGCTTTGGGTACAGGAGCCCTAGAACTAGGCGCTATGGGCCCTATGTTCTTTGCTTTCCGTGACCGCGAAACTGTTCTAGAGATCTTCGAAATGATTACCGGTCTTCGCATGAATATGGCGTACATCCGCCCAGGTGGAGTCCAACAGGATCTTCCTGAAGGTGCGTTAACCAAGATTCGCGATGGCGTTAAGTCAATGCGTAAGAACTTTAAGGACAACGCAACGCTTTTGATTGGTAACTCAATTTGGATGAAGCGCACGCAAGGTATTGGTTACTTAGACCTTGCAGGTTGTACAACTCTAGGAATCACTGGTCCAGTACTTAGATCAACTGGAATGCCTTGGGATCTTCGTAAGCTTCAGCCGTACTGCGGTTACGAAAACTACAACTTTGATGTTGTAACTGCAGATACTTGTGATGTTTATGGTCGTTTCTTGATTCGTATGAACGAACTAGAACAATCACTTCGCATCATCGAACAGTGTGTAACCAAACTAGAAAAGCTTGAAGGCGCTCCAGTTATGGTTGCAGATAAGAAGATTGCATGGCCTGCGCAACTTGCACTAGGTGGCGATGGACTTGGTAATTCACTAGATCACATCCGCCAAATCATGGGTACTTCAATGGAGTCATTGATTCACCACTTCAAACTAGTTACCGAAGGTTTCCATGTTCCAGCAGGTCAGGCATACGTTGCAATCGAATCTCCTCGCGGAGAACTAGGTGCTTCAATTGTTTCAGACGGTGGAACAAAGCCGTACCGTGTTCACTTCCGCGAACCATCCTTTAACAATTTGCAAGCAACTGCTGCAATGAGTGAAGGTGGAATGGTTGCCGACATCATTGGTGCAGTTGCTTCGATCGATCCAGTTATGGGAGGCGTTGATCGCTAATGGCATTTTCATCTGAAGATCTACAAATCATGGATTCGATCATCAAGCGTTATCCACGTTCACGTTCTGCAATCATGCCTTTACTTCATTATGTACAAGCTAAAGCTGGTTATGTAACTAACGAAGGCATCGAAGTTATTGCACAGCTTCTAGAGCTAGAAGCCGCTGAAGTCACTGCTGTATCTACCTTTTATACCCAGTACAAGCCAACCCCAGTAGGTGAATACCACGTAGGTGTTTGCACAAATACTTTGTGCGCGATCATGGGTGGAGATGCAATCTTTGCTTCACTTAAGGATCATCTTGGAATTGGCAATGATGAAGTTACAGCTGATGGAAAAGTTTCTTTAGAACATATCGAATGTAACGCTGCATGTGATTACGCACCTGTTGTTATGGCTAACTGGGAGTTCTACGACAATCAAACTGTCGAGTCTGCAAAAGAGTTAGTTGATTCAATGCGTGCAGGTAATCCAAAGCCACCAACACGTGGACCAAATCGTTTGGTTACCTATAAAGAAGCTTCAGCTGTTCTTGCTGGATTAAATGACGGTCTTGCACATGAAGGTGTTCAAGCTGGCGAGCCAACATTGCTTGGCTTGAAACTTTCGAAAGAAGGCAAGTAATGACAAAGCTCGCTCCAGTTTTATCTGCGCACTGGGATGAAAAGGATTCATTTACCCTAGAAGGTTACAAGCGTCATGGTGGCTACAAGGCCGCTGAAAAAGCTTTGAAGATGGATCCAGATGCTGTCATTCAACTTGTTAAGGACTCTGGATTACGTGGTCGTGGAGGAGCAGGTTTCCCAACAGGTATGAAGTGGGGCTTTATTCCACAAGGCGATAACAAGGATCACTACCTAGTTGTTAATGCTGATGAGTCAGAGCCAGGAACTTGCAAGGACACACCATTGCTGATGGCAAACCCACACGTATTAATCGAAGGTTGCATCATCGCCTGTCATGCAATCCGTGCCAAGCACGCATTTATTTACATTCGTGGTGAGATCACACATGTTGCGCGACGAGTGAACCAAGCAATTGCTGATGCTTATGCGGCAGGAATTCTTGGAAATGGAATTGATGTTGTTCTACATGTTGGTGCAGGTGCTTATATCTGTGGTGAAGAAACAGCTCTACTTGATTCACTAGAAGGCTTCCGCGGACAACCTCGTCTACGCCCACCTTTCCCTGCTATTGCGGGACTTTATGCACGTCCAACCGTTGTAAACAATGTTGAATCAATCGCATCTGTTCCAGCAATCGTCATGAATGGTGCTGAGTGGTATCAATCAATGGGAACTGAAAAGAGCAAGGGAACAACTCTTTACTCACTTTCAGGACATGTTGTAAACCCAGGTCAGTTTGAAGCACCATTAGGAATCACACTTCGTGAGATTTTGGATCTTGCAGGTGGAGTTCGCCCAGGACATAAGTTGAAGTTCTGGACACCAGGTGGATCATCAACACCATTGTTTACCGATGCCCATCTTGATGTTCCACTGGATTACGAAGGTGTAGCAGCAGCTGGTTCCATGCTTGGAACAAAAGCACTTCAGATCTTTGATGAAACAACTTGTGTTGTTCGTGCAGTACTTCGTTGGACAGAGTTCTACAAGCACGAATCATGTGGAAAGTGCACACCTTGCCGTGAAGGTACTTGGTGGTTGGTACAGATTCTTCGTGATCTTGAAGAAGGTAAAGGAACCGAAGCAGATCTTGCCAAGTTGCTAGATCTTTGCGACAACATCATGGGCCGTTCATTCTGCGCACTTGGTGACGGAGCAACAAGCCCAATTACATCGTCAATTAAGTATTTCCGCGATGAATACATTGCGCACGTAACTAATGGCGCTTGCCCATTTGATCCAGTTGCATCAACACTATTTGTTGGGGCAGGTGCATAAGTGAGTACTGAAGTTTCAGAGATGATCACAGTTGTAATTGACGGCTTTGAAGTAACAGTTCCGAAGGGAACGTTGGTAATTCGTGCCGCAGAACAACTGGGAATTCAGATTCCTCGTTTTTGCGATCACCCATTACTTGATCCTGTTGGTGCATGCCGTCAGTGTTTAGTTGATATTGAAATCAACGGCCGTGCATTTCCAAAGCCACAAGCATCTTGCACGATTCCGGTAGAGCCAGGAATGATCGTAAAGACCCAATTAACCTCAC
>CAZCDF010000049.1:0-5764 GCA_964497665.1 uncultured Candidatus Planktophila sp.
ACCATGCTTTAAATTGCGCACCAGGTTTGTCATAACGCATCTGTGCAAACTTTGGCGAGTAATACTCAACATCGGTCATTGGGTTGTTAAACAAGACATCGGCGTAAAATTCACGCCATGCGATCTCTTTTCTAAAGGTGTCATGTGCTTTACTTTCACCTAAGCCTGCGAGCAAAGTGCGTGGATGAATCTCTCCAAACTTTAAATATGAACTCATCTTCGATGTGCCATCAATTCCGGCAAAGTTTCGATTTTCATCATAGGAATCAAGGCCGTTCTTGGTGAACTCTTTAAATCGCTTTAGTGCCGCAGCTTCTCCTGCTTGAATAACGTTCACGCCCTCTGGCATTGGAAAATCAGGGAATGCTCTGTATTCGGCTGTCGGTTCAACACAGGTGAATTTCTTGGGAGTAACTGCTGGTGCCCGCCAGCCATGTGCTCGCCACCCCTTATAGAAAGGGGTGTACACCTTGTATGGAGTTGCATCTGAGGGCTTTAGCACTCGACCAGGTGCAACCGCGTATGGGCTGCCTGTTCTGACAAGAGTGATTCCTGCCGCTTCAACACGTGCATCGCGAGCTGCACCGTATCTTTCATACTCAGCCGATATGTGAACCTGCTCAACCCCATACTTTTTTATCAAAGTTGAGAGAACCTCAACTTGATCTCCTTCAATAATGTGAAGTTTGTTTCCAAGAGACTCATCTAATGCACGAAGTGACTGGCCCATGTAAGCCAGAAGTTTTGAACCAGCCTCTTTGATCTGTTGCTTATCGAGAATAAAAAGTGGAATTACTTGATCAGATGATTCGATCGCGGCCAACAAGGCTGGATGATCATTGATGCGAAGGTCGCGACGAAACCAGATAATTGATGTTTTCGGCGTTGACATGGGATGATTAAATCATCATGCAGGAGATTAAGCGCTTCCAAATCCGTGGAGTTCCCGGCGAGGTTGTGCGCACCCGTTTTGCTGACCGAATCGTGGATTACTGGACGCCTCGCGGCGGAAGTGAGCACCTGTTAATCGCACATGATGGCCAAAATGTCTTTGATGGAACAACAAGCACCCATAGACGTCAGACATGGAAGATGGCTCAAGCTGCCATCGATGTCGCACATGAGAAAGGCGTTAAGCCCCCAACAATTATTGGCGTTTGGCATAGCGCTACCAAAGAGAATCCGTGGGGTCGAGCCAAGGATCTAGCACCTGAAAAATTCTTTACCTCGGGTTCTTATGTTGATCCTCGCTGGGCGATCAAGGATTCATCAATTGTTCTGCACTCAGATGCCTACTTACAGAAGATTTTTGAAGAGATCGTGCCTGCGATTCAAGGCCCACACTCCCCTGAGAAAACCGCTGTTATTGGCTCAAGTATGGGTGGTTTGGCAACTCTCTATGCGGCAATCCAGCATCCAGATAAGTTCACAACAGCTTTAGCATTATCGCCTCACTGGGTTATTAGTGATGAAAATTTCGCACGGGCGATGGTTGAGGCACTACCGCTAACCCACAAAATCTGGATGAGTCGTGGAGATAAGGGTTTAGATAAAGAGTATGTGCCGCTGCAAAACTTTGTTGATTCATTAATGCGCAAACGTGGATTTACCAACAACTTCGAATCAAAGGTTTACAAGCGAAGCGGTCATAATGAAAGATCATGGGCTAAGTACTTACAAGAACCACTACGTTTTTGGCTTAGCGCGTAACTTCCCAAATTGCTTGGGTTGCTTCCTTTGATTTAACAGCAAATTTGGAACCCGAAGCCTTCGCACCATAAAGAACCTTACTTACCTTCAAACCTAAAGCTGAAAGATCAATCTTTGCATTAACGCCTCTGCGCGAGACAAAGACCAGCACCGATTGTTTCTTTGATTCGCGCAGGTAGAGAATGAAATCCTTCTCAGTTGCAATCCACCGAAGGCCACCATTGATGAGGGCATCATTGCTCTTACGAATTGAGATAAGTTTTTTTACCTCAGCCATAAAAGAGTGATCCCACTGTGAGCGATCCTCCCAATTTATTGTGCGGCGACCATCCTCACCCCATGAACCCTCGAGGCCTATTTCATCTCCGGCAAAGATTGATGGCACACCTGGATAGGTAAGGACCATACTCATTGCTGATAGATGAGAGGCGACATCACCTTTAACTACCGTGCGAAAGCGCGCAGTGTCATGGCTATCTAAGAGCACCATGCTTGCGGTAACACTTCTCCACGGAACAGATGCGTTGAACTGCTTCATGCTGTTTGCAAGCTGCTGCCCTGAAATCTGTGGCATTGCAAAGGGCAGACCTTGAAAACCGCCGCCAATTTCAGAATTGCGATTCAGCCAGTTCCATACAGGGCGCATAAAACCTTGATAATTCATCGCTCCATGCCAGCCAAGGCCGTTGAGATCGCTGGCAACAAAATCACCATTCTCTGCAACTAACCATGCATCTGGATTACTCTCATCCATCGCCTGACGGATTCCCTGCATGACCTCATCATGGAGATCATCGGCACCTAACCGACCTGTCATGTTGCCAACATCAATACGCCAACCCGACATTCCATACTGGGGGGAAATCCATTTGCGAACAATGGAGTTCTTTCCTTTGTACATCTCATTTTTGAGAGCAACAGAGTTAAAGTTGAGTTTTGGCAGTGAGGCTAAACCCCACCAGCCAACGTAACCATGCTTGACAGATTTATCCCAGTAAAAATAAGAGCGTTCCTTTGCGGTTTTGCTCTTCTTTGCCTTTGCTAACCATGGATGCCCTGCTCCGCAGTGATTGGAGGTGAGATCTCCCATGATTCGGATCCCTAATTTGTTTGCCTTCTTAACCAAAGAGAAGAGAGCTTTGTTTCCACCAAGAATTGGATCAACCTCGGTGAAGCTACTTGCGTCATATCGATGGTTTGATCGAGAAGGAAAGAATGGTGTGAAGTAAATTCCGGTTACACCTAAATCATGAATGTGGTCTAAATGCTCTTCTACTCCAGGAATATCGCCGCCATACAGTTCGCTACTTGTGAACTCTCCACGGCCGCGAGGAAGTTCATTCCAATCACGTGGATGTGCCCAGTCTGGAACAGGATAGGTATTGCCTGACTTTGCAAAGCGATCTGGGAAGATTTGATAAAAGACTGAGGATTTAATCCATTCAGGATTTGCCGGTACTGCCACTATTTGAAAATCATTGTTTGTGTGGACATCATGATCAGCTAATCCAAAGGCGTTGAGCCAGTCATACCTTTCGCGAGATACAAATACAAAGCGGTACAAGGTATGGGTATTGATAATTGGAACCTCGACCTGATACCAATCTTCGGAGCCGCCTTTTGCTCCCAAAACCAGCTCATAACTGCGTGGTTCGCCATCTTCGTAGATCCGGATAAAGCTCTTTTCAAAGGTATAGGAGTGGGGCACCCGAACCTTGAGAACTACCGTGTCACCGATGTGCGGAGCACTATTGCTTACATACAGTTCACTGCCATCATGGTGCGGGAATAACAATGGTTGTACTTGGTAGCTCATACTTTGCTCCCTTCGAATTAATTACCTCAGCCTTGAGCTGTACAGATTTGCCTTCATACTCAAGCGGGTCGACATAAACGATATAAGGGAAGTTTGTATCTGTTCCTAAGGAGTTCCATGGTTGATCAGAAGAGGTACGGCTATAGAAGGTGACCTTTGCTAAATCCTTTGTTGTAACTGAAGCTTTAGTTTCATAGTAGCCAGTTAAGAAATCTAACTTGGATGAAATCTTTCCAACCTTTACCTCGGTTTTATCAATCTTTTGATTTGCTTTTAACACAACGGTAGATAACGCAGGAACGGTAATCGTTACCTTTTCACCTACTGCTTTAAAGGAACTCTTGCCCATTATTAACTTCCAGCCACCCTTTGCTGTTGCAGTATTGATGGTGGCCTTGATGGCTTTATTGGAGTTATTAAAAGCAACAACATATTCGCGATTTTCAACATCATCTTTCTTAGAAATAGCCAGCAGGTAATCTTTGGCATAGCGGATCTGCATTGAAGCGTTTGCAAGACCGGGGTTGGTGGCACGCAAGTTAGCTAAAGCCTTCAGGTGGGTTGCGATTGGATGCTTATCTGTAATGTCAAAGGCGTTACCCGTCCCAATTGGTGAGGATCCGATTCTTTTTTCAGTTTTCCAGATATTGACCTTGGTTGAAAACATATCTTGGCGTGCTAATTGATCGCTTCCAGAGCCGGTACCGGTCATTCCGACCTCATCGCCGTAGTACACAGATGGAATTCCACGGGTTAAATACATGAGCGAGTGGCCCAGCAAGGTTCGAGGCAAAAGCTCAGCGGCCGGGTTTATTCGCTTGGATTCAATGATTTTGCCGGCACGGCCCATGTCATGGTTGCCCAAGAAGGTGACCATATTTGAAGCGCTAGTAGTAGCTGTTGTATAGAGATCATCGTAAGCAAAGAGATTCTCAATAGTTGTTGCATCTGAATACCCTGAAGCAAACTCAGCTGCAGATCGCTGGAAAGGAAAATCCAAAACGGTTTGAATCTTGTTACGGCGGATGTAGTTCATTAGGTTGATGGGATTAACATCCCAGACCTCACCAAAGATAGTGAAATCATTGATGCCCACAGATTGCGCTGCTGCATTTATCTGTGGGGACCAATTCTTAAAGAAGTTATCATCTACATGGCGGGCGGTATCAACTCGAAAACCTGAGATTCCATAATCTTTAATCCATTTACCGTAAACATCAGCCCAGCCGTTGTAGACCACAGCCTTTTCAGTAGCGATGTCATCGAGACCATAAAAGTCACCTAGCTGCATACAGGAACCTTCACCCCAGCAACTATTCATATCTCCTACATTGTGATAATTACTTAGATCATTGAGCCAGGCAGGGTTCTTGGCATTGACCATATCTGAAGGAATAAAAGCTTCTTTTTCTTTGTATTGAATAACATCACCGGTGTGATTAGTTACAACATCCAAAATAAGTTTGAGGCCCAGTTTTTTCGCACACTCAGAGAAAGCAACCATGTCCTCTTTGGTGCCCAGATGTGGATCAACATTTAAGAAATCAACACCCCAATAACCATGATACCCAGCGCCATATGGTGTTGGCTTTTGTTGAACAACTAATGGTGTAACCCAGACAGCTGTAAAACCTAACTTCTTAATTCGAGCTAATCCATTATCACCGGCAGCACATGTACCTGTTAACCCCTTGAGATCTCCACCGTGAAAGAAAGCTGTATCGCGAGGGTCGTAGCCAGCAAATTTGTCATTGCTGGTATCGCCATTGAGATAACGATCGGGAAAAACAAAGTAAATCAGCTCTTTTGATAGACCTACCTGGTCTGATGGTGCCGATGGAGATGCTGCCACAGCGCTGGTTGCAAAAACTAAACAAGCAAGGGTTGCAACAACTGAACTGATTCTTTTGGTGAGCATTAGCCCTTAACCGAACCTGCCGTTAATCCGCTAACGATGTACTTCTGGAGAGATAAGAAGATGATGACAATAGGAATAGAAGCCAGGATTGAGCCGGCGGCAAATGGTCCCCAGTTTTGTGAGTACTGCCCACCAATAAATTGCTGCAAACCAACAGCAACGGTACGGCTTTCCATATCAACTAAGAACAAGCGAGCCAAAATAAACTCATTAAAGGTTCCGATAAAGCTTAAGAGCGCAACAACTGCGAGTACTGGAGCTGCTAGAGGTACGAAGATCAACCAGAAGGTCTGAACCTCAGATGCGCCATCGATCTTTGC